>JAPLOW010000178.1:15948-29021 GCA_026400555.1 Hyphomicrobiales bacterium | reverse complement strand
GCTTGCCTGCCCCCGCTTCGCCAAGGTACTCGTCGGCCATGACAGCGTCGATGATGTGTTTGCTGTAACCAAGTTCGGCCACCTGGCGGCAACCGTGGATGGCAACGATCTTCTTGTAACGCTCATAGATCGCAAAATCGCGCACGATGCTGGCGAAGGGCGCAAACCCGGTCCCGGTCGAAACCAGATAGAGATTGCGGCCGGGCAGCAGGCTGTCCTGAACCAGCGTGCCGGTCGGCTTCTTGCCAACCAGTATCGTGTCGCCGATCTTGATATGCTGCAGCCGCGAGGTCAGCGGCCCGTTCGGCACCTTGATCGAGAAGAACTCGAGCCCGTCATCATGGCTGGGGCTCGCCATCGAATACGCGCGCACGAGCGGTCGTCCCTCGATCTCAAGCCCGATCATCGCAAATTGGCCGTCCGCGAAACGGAAGGCCGGATCACGCGTCGTGCGGAACGAAAACAGCCGGTCGGTCCAGTGATGGATGTCAGTCACGGTGGCTTCGTAAAAGGCGGCCATTCGAAAACTCCAGCGAAGCGCGCTCCTTAGTGGAGGAGCGAAGGGTCAGCAAGCATGACCTTCGGACGGGTTCACACCACCACCTCGCGCGGCGCCTGGGCTTCGACGCCGAACACCCGCATGTAACGCGAGATCTCCACATTGGGGCCGGTCGCCTTCGTCGGATTGTCGGAGATCTTGACCGCAGGGCGGCCATTGGCCGACACTACCTTGCAGACAACGGAAATCGGATCGAGGCTACGGTCGGGTGCGAAGCCGCGGAAATCGTTCGTCAGCAGCGTGCCCCAGCCGAAGCCGAAGCGCACCCTGCCGCGAAAATGCGCGTGGATCCGCTCAATGCTGTCGACGTCGAGCCCGTCGGAGAAGATGATCTGCCGCGTCATCGGGTCGACGCCCCGGCCTTTCCACCAGGCAATGGCCTCATCGCCGCCCTCGACCGGATCCTTGGAATCGATCCGGATGCCGGTCCAGCCATCCATCCATTTCGGCGCGCGGGCAAGAAACCCGCTCGTGCCATAGGTGTCAGGCAGGATGATGCGCAGATTGCCCTCGTAATCCTGCTGCCAGTCAGCCAGCACCTGATAGGGCGCCTGCGCCAACTCCTTGTCGCTGTTGGCGAGAGCCGAATAGACCATCGGCAGTTCATGGGCGTTGGTGCCGATCGCCTCCACCTCGCGGCGCATCGCGATCAGGCAGTTCGATGTCCCGAGAAAATTGGTCCCGAGACCCTCGATCATCGCCTGCACGCACCAGTCCTGCCAGAGAAAGCCGTGCCGGCGGCGGGTGCCAAAATCGGCGATGCGCAGGTCTGGCAGCTTTTGCAGCCGGGTGATCTTCTCCCAGACCCGCGTCATCGCCCGTGCGTAAAGAACCTGCAGTTCGAAACGGCCCATGCCGCGCAGCACCGCGCGCGACCGAAGCTCGTTGATGATCGCAAGCGCCGGGATCTCCCACATCGTCGTCTCGACCCAGGGCCCATCGAATGTCAGCTCATACTGGCCGTCATTCTGATCCAGGTGATAGTCCGGCAGCTTGAGGGCCTCGAACCATTCCATGAAGTCGGGCGAGAACATCTGCCGCCGCCCGTAGAACATATTGCCGCGCAGCCAGGTGCTTTCGCCGCGCGACAGCCTGAGGGTCCGCACATGGTCGAGTTGCTCGCGCAATTCGCCCACGTCGATGATCTCGCCCAGTCGGATGCGGGTCGTCCGGTTGATCAGGGAGAACCGCGCCGTGGTGTTGCGCTGGCGCCGGAAAATCGTCTGCGCCATTAGGATCTTGTAAAAATCCGTGTCGAGTAGCGAGCGCACGATCGGATCGATTTTCCAGGTGTGGTTGTAAACGCGCGCGGCGAGATCGGTCATGGTCGTCCAGGCTCAGTCTTGGGTGATGGGAGTGGACCACGAATTGCGGTGCATGGCGAGGGGCTGCCGCCGCAGTTCATCCTCCGACGGGCTCAGGATGAGGAACCTGAGCAAGCGGCGACCAGTTTGTCAGCCCTTATCGCCCGCCACCCTCATCCTGAGCCTGTCGGAGAATGAGTTTCAGCAGGGCCTACCCGAACGTCCCGCGATACATCTCCCGCAACACGTTCTTCTGCACCTTGCCCATGGTGTTGCGGGGCAGATCATCGACGATGAAGACACGCTTGGGCTGCTTGTACCTGGCGAGCCGGGCCTCGAGCGCCGTGATGATGGCCGGCTCGTCCAGTGTCGAGCCCTTGGCGACCACGACCACAGCCGTGACGCCCTCGCCGAAATCCTTGTGCGGCAGGCCGATCACCGCGCTTTCAACAACGCCCGGCATGGCGTCGATCTCGCTTTCGACCTCCTTCGGATAGACATTGTAGCCGCCGGTGATGATCAGATCCTTGCCGCGCCCGACGATATGGACATAGCCCCGGGCGTCGATCTTGCCGAGATCGCCCGTGATGAAGAAGCCGTCGGGGCGGAACTCCGCGGCCGTCTTCTCGGGATTGCGCCAGTAGCCCTTGAAGACATTCGGGCCCTTGACTTCAATCATGCCGATCTCGTCGGCCGGCAATGGCTTGCCCGTCTCCGGATCGGTCACCCGTGCCGCAACGTCGGGCAGCGGCAAGCCGACCGTGCCGGCGACGCGGTCGCCGTCATACGGGTTCGAGGTGTTCATGTTGGTCTCGGTCATCCCGTAGCGTTCAAGGATCGCGTGGCCTGTCCGGTCGGACCAGGCGCGGTGCGTGTCGGCCAGCAGCGGCGCGGAACCTGATACGAACAGGCGCATGTGGGCGGTCGCAGCCCTCGTCAGGGCCGGGTGATCGAGCAGGCGAACATAGAAGGTCGGTACGCCCATCATGCAGGTGGCGCCGGGCATCAGCGCCATGATCTGGCTTGGATCGAACTTCGTCAGGAAGATCATCGACGAGCCGGCCATCAGCGTCACATTGGTGGCGACGAACAGGCCATGCGTATGAAAGATTGGCAGCGCGTGCAGCAGCACATCCGATGGCGTGAAGCGCCAGACGTCCACCAAGGTCAGGGCATTCGAGGCGAGGTTGTCATGGCTGAGCATGGCACCCTTCGAGCGCCCGGTGGTGCCCGAAGTGTAGAGGATTGCGGCGAGATCGTCCGCACCACG
This sequence comes from Hyphomicrobiales bacterium, assembly GCA_026400555.1. Lineage (GTDB taxonomy): Bacteria > Pseudomonadota > Alphaproteobacteria > Rhizobiales > Beijerinckiaceae > Allobosea. The sequence goes on along the minus strand of JAPLOW010000178.1, from coordinate 25,888 downwards.
GTCGACATCCGCAAATGTCGCGGCAGAAGCGCGCGCCTTCTGCAGCAAGCTGCCTTCGCCCGCCGCATCGAGCGTCTCGACAGCAGCGCCGCGTGCGATGGCGGCAAGCCCCTCGCGCTTGCCCGGATCGCAGACGATCAGCGCAGGCTCGGCGTCGCCGATGAAATAGTCGAGTTCCGCCAGCGTGTAGGCGCTGTTGAGCGGCAGGAACACCGCCCCTGCCCGCACGCAGCCGAGGTAGAGCGTCAGCGCGCTGGCGCTCTTTTCGACCTGTACGGCGACGCGGCCGCCCGGACGGACGCCGGCAGCAACCAAAGCGCCGGCCATCTGCGCCGACAGCGCGTCAAGCCCGCCATAGCTGAGAATGCGGCCATCCGGATGGATGATGAACGGACGGTCCGGTGCGGGCATGCGGGCACGGATGGCGTCGAACAGATGGTTCGGCATGACGGGACGGATCCTTCAGGCAATCGTCTGCGGCGTTAGAGCGGAACCCGCCCCCCTGTCAAACCGCTTTGGCGGCGGCAAGATGTTGATGCCAGCGACCGGGACCTTTTGCGAGGGCACACTTCATGCAGTAGTGGAGGCGAACACCATCCCGATGTCGTCAAGGCCCTCCCCGCCCATGCTTCCCGCGCCGCCGCTGATACAGGCCAAAGCCATCGTCAAACGCTTTGGCGCGTTGATGGCCAATGATCACGTTGACCTATCGGTCGCCGGGCGTGAAGTTCACGCGCTGCTCGGCGAGAACGGGGCCGGCAAGTCGACGCTGGTGAAGATGCTCTACGGGCTCCTGCAGCCGACGGAAGGGACCCTGCTCTGGCAGGGCGCTCCATTCAGCATGCGCAACCCGGCCGAGGCACGCCAGCGCGGAATCGGCATGGTCTTCCAGCATTTTTCGCTGTTCGATGCGCTGACCGTGGCCGAGAACGTGGCGCTCGCGCTCGATGGCCACGAACCGGTGACAACGGTCTCGGAGCGGCTGGCGGAAGTGTCGCGCGCCTATGGCCTGCCGCTCGAGCCCGGCCGCGAGGTCTGGCGCCTGTCGGTCGGCGAGCGCCAGCGTATCGAGATCGTGCGCTGCCTGATGCAAAGCCCGAGGCTGCTCATCCTTGACGAGCCGACCTCGGTCCTGACGCCACAGGAGTGCGAAGGGCTGTTCGCCACGCTGGAGCGCGTGAAGGCCGAGGGCTGCGCCGTGCTCTACATCTCCCACAAGCTCGAGGAGGTGCGGCGCATCTGCGAAAGCGCCACCATCCTGCGCCATGGCAAGGTCGTCGGCAGCTGCGATCCGCGCCAGGAAAGCGCAGCCTCGCTGGCCGAAATGATGGTCGGTAGCAAGGTGGCGCCGGCACGCCATGACCGGCTCACGGTAGCTGGCGAGGTCCGCCTTGCGGTCAACGGCCTTAGCCTGCCGTCGCCGGACCCGCATGGCCCAAGCCTGCGCGACGTCGGCCTTGAGCTCAGGGCCGGCGAGGTTTTCGGTATTGCCGGCGTGGCCGGCAATGGGCAGGACGAGCTGTTCGCGGCCCTCTCCGGCGAAATGTTGGCGGAAGCCGCCGGCACGATCCGCATCGACGGCGCAGCCGCGGGGCGCCTCGGCATCAACGCGCGCCGCCTGATGGGCGGGGCCTTCGTGCCGGAGGAGCGGCTCGGCCATGCCACCGCCCCGGCGTTCCGCCTCTCGGACAATGCCCTCGCCTCGGGGCATGCCACCAACAGCTTTGTTCGGCGTGGCATGATCGACAGGAGCGCCACGCGCGCCTGGGTCGACCATGTCGTCAAGGCCTTCGACGTGCGCAAGGGGCCGCGCGATCCCGAAGCGAAGACCCTGTCAGGCGGCAATCTGCAGAAGTTCATCGTCGGGCGCGAGATCCTGCGTAACCCACGGCTTCTGATCGTCTCGCAGCCGACATGGGGCGTCGATGCCGGCGCTGCATCCCTTATCCGGCAGGCGCTGATCGACCTGTCGCGGTCCGGGGCGGCCGTGCTTGTTATCAGTCAGGACCTCGACGAGTTGTTCGAGATCGCAGACCGGATGGCGGTGATTTTCCATGGCCGCCTTTCGGCGCCGCTGGACACCGAAGGGCTTAGGCGCGAGACGGTCGGCCTGCTAATGGGCGGCGCCGGCTTTGCCGCAGACACCGTGGATGAAGCGGCATGATACGGCTTGTGCTCACCCGCCGCGACGATGCCCCCGCCTGGATGGCGCTCGTCTCCCCGCTGATCGCGGTTGCGCTGACGCTGCTGTCCGGCGCCGTGATGTTCGCGCTGCTCGGGCTTGATCCGCTCAAGGCGCTGGGCGTCTATTTCATCTCGCCGATCTCGGATGGCTGGGCCCTTCAGGAACTGGCGGTCAAGGCCACTCCGCTGATCCTGATCTCGGTCGGACTGTCGCTGTGCTACCGCTCGAACAACTGGAACATCGGCGCCGAAGGCCAGTTCGTGATGGGCGCGATCTTCGGCGGGTGGGTCGCGATCGCCACCCACGGCGCGGCCAATGGTCCCTGGGTGTTTCCAGCCATGATGCTGGCGGGCATGCTTGGTGGCGCAGCCCTTGCCATGATCCCCGCGATCCTGAAGACGCGTCTGGCGGTCAACGAGATCCTGACCAGCCTGATGCTGGTCTACGTGGCGGAACTTCTGCTCGACTGGCTCGTGCGCGGACCATGGCGGGACCCCAAGGGCTTCAACTTTCCGCAATCGGTGATGTTCGACAAGGACGCGCAGGTGATGCGCCTGATGGCAGATGGCCGGATCAATCTCGGCACGCCGATCGCCATCATTGTCGTCGTGATTGCGGCGATCATGATGGCCCGAACGCTGAAGGGCTTCGAAATCCGGCTGGTGGGCGCGGCCCCGCGCGCGGCGCGCTTTGCGGGCTTCGACGAGAAGCGCCTGACTTGGACTGTCTTCGCCATCTCGGGGGCACTGGCCGGCCTCGCCGGCATCATCGAGGTGTCAGGAACCATGGGGCAGCTGCAGCCCTCGGTCTCGCCCGGCTACGGCTTCACGGCCATCATCGTGGCCTTTCTGGGCCGACTCAACCCGATCGGCTGCCTGATCGCCGCTGTCGTGCTCGCCATCACCTTCATCGGCGGCGAGAACGCGCAGATTTCGCTGCGCCTGCCGCTCGACGTCACACGGGTGTTCCAGGGCATGTTGCTGTTTTATGTGCTCGCCTGCGATGCGGTCCTCAACTACCGCATCACGCTCGTCCGCACAGGCGGAGCCGCCGCATGACGATGTTTGAAGCGATCCTGCTCACCATCATCACGGCCTCGACGCCGCTCCTGATCGGCGCCATCGGACAGCTTGTCTGCGAGCGCTCTGGCGTCCTCAACCTCGGCATGGAAGGTATGATGATCATGGGCGCGGCCTGCGGGTTCGCAGCCGCGATCCTTAGCGGCAACTCTTATGTCGGCGTTCTCGCGGCCATCCTCGCCGGCATGGCCATGTCGCTGATCTTCGCGATCCTGACCCTTGGCCTTGCGGCCAATCAGGTTGCGTCCGGCCTCGCGCTCAGCATTTTCGGCCTCGGTCTCTCCGGCGTCATCGGTGCGCCCTTCGTCGGCGCCAAGCGCGATCAGATGGCGAAGCTCGATCTGCCAGTGCTGACCGACATACCCGTCATCGGCAAGGCGCTGTTCGGGCAGGACCCGTTCGTCTATGCATCCTTCGCGCTGGTGATCGGCGTATGGTGGTTTCTGGCCCGCACCAAGGCCGGGCTTGTCGTGCGCGCCTGCGGCGAGAACCACGCCTCGGCCCACGCGCTGGGTTATCCTGTGCTGAAGATCCGCCTTCTGGCGATCCTGTTCGGCGGGGGCTGCGCCGGGCTGGCCGGAGCCTATCTCAGCCTCGTCTATACTCCGTTCTGGTCGCCGGGCATGACCGCAGGCCGCGGCTGGATCGCGCTTGCCATCGTCGTGTTCGCCTCGTGGCGGCCCTGGCGGGTTCTCGCCGGTGCCTATTTGTTCGGCGGTATCACCATCCTGCAGCTTCATGCCCAGGGCGCGGGCGTGAAAATCCCGTCGCAGTTCATGGCGGCCCTGCCCTATCTGGTGACGATCCTTGTCCTCGTCATCATCATGAGCCGGCGCGGCGGCCAGCAGACAGCGCCAGCATCCCTCGGCACGCCTTTTGTTCCTGATCGATAGTTGACGTTTGTCTTCGGAGGCATAGTTCTTGCTTCGATAATACGTATTATTACGTAAAAACGGAGTGGAATATGCAGATCAATCGCCGTCAAATCCTTCAGGGCGCCACCGCCCTAGCTGGCACCGCCACAATCGGCCAGCCAGCCTTCGCCCAGGCCAACCCGTTACAGGTTGGCTTCATCTATGTCGGCCCGGTCGGTGACTTCGGCTGGTCGACCATGCATGATGTCGGTCGCAAGCGCCTCGAGGAGGTGATGGGCGTGGCCGTCAAGACAACAGCCGTCGAGGCGGTCGCCGCCAACGACATGGAGCGGGTGGCCACCCAGCTGGCGCGGCAGGGCCACCGGCTGATTTTCACCACCTCGTTCTCCTTCTTCCAGCCCACAATGCGGGTCGCGCCGACCCTGCCGAACGTGTTCTTCGAGAGCGCGACCGGCACGCAGACCGCCCCGAACGTCTCGCTGTACAATGCGCGCTTCTACGAAGGCCGCTATGTCCAGGGCGTGATCGCCGCGCGCAAGTCGAAGACCAAGACCATCGGCTACATCGCCTCCTTCCCGGTCCCCGAAGTGGTGCACGCCATCAACACCGTGATGCGCGGCGCCTGGTCGATCGATCCCTCGATGAAGATCCGCGTCGTCTGGGTCAACGCCTGGTTCAACCCCGGCCGCGAGGCCGACGCCGCCCGCGCGCTGATCGACCAGGGCTGCGACGTCATCTGCGCCCACACAGACAGCCCGGCCCCGCTCCAGCTTGCCAATGAGCGCGGCGTCTTCGGCTTTGGCCAGGCGTCCGACATGACGCGCTTCGCACCGAAGGCCCACCTGACCTCCAGCGTCAACAACTGGGGTGACTACTACGTCGAACGTGCAAAGGCGGTGATCGCCGGCACATGGAAGCCCGGCGACGTCTGGGGCGGGCTCAGCTCCGGCATGTTCCGCCTCGCGCCCTTCACGAACATGTCGCCGGAGGAAGTCTCCGAAGCCGAGCGTGTCCGCGATGCGATAGCGACTGGCCGCCTTCATCCGTTCGATGGCCCGATCACCCGCGCCGATGGTACTGTCGCCGTTCCGGCCGGCGGTCGCGCGACCGACGACCAGATCCGTGCCATGAATTACTTGTACCGCGGCATCGACGTGGCCTTGCCAAGCTGACGCACCGCTCAGACCTGTTCCACGAAAGCCGCCATGGCGACATGGCGGCTTTCCTTTTGGCCCGGCCATCCTCTCCTGAGCCCGTCGATGGCTGAAGACCGACAAGCCGGATCAGGCTTGCACGGTGTCGTACTGCAACAAAAGAGGGCGGCTCCTTGGAGCCGCCCTTTGCACTCATAACGAAGCAAGTTGGGTTAGAACCGTGGTGGCGGCATGTCTCCCGGGCCGCCGAGACCGGGGATCTGGATGTTGTCGAGTTGCTTCTGAACCTCGGCCGGATCGACCTGCACCAGCGCATCCCTGTAGTGCAGCACCAGATCGGGCCAGAAGTAGACCACGAACACCATCAGGATCTGAAGCAGGATGAACGGGATCACGCCTTTGTAAAGCGTGGTGGTCTCCACCCCTTCAATGGTCTTGCCGGTGACCTTGTCGGTGTAGGCCAGCCTTGGCGCCACGCTTCTGAGATAGAACAGCGCAAATCCGAAGGGCGGGGTGAGGAAGCTCGTCTGCATGTTCATCGCCATCAGCACGCCGAACCAGACGATGTCGATTTTCAGCGCCTCCGCTGGCGCCACCAGCAGCGGCATCAGGATGAAGGCGATTTCGAAGAAGTCGATGAAGCAGCCGAGGATGAACACGACGATGTTGGTGAACACGATGAAACCGACGGCGCCGCCGGGCAGCGACAGCATCAACTCCTTCACCCAGACATGGCCATTGATCCCGTAGAAGGTGAGCGCAAACACGCGCGCGCCGATCAGGATGAAGATCACGAAGGCCGAGAGCTTCAACGTGGATTCGCAAGCCTGTTTGGTCAGCAGGAAGCTGAGGCGGCCATTCATCGCCGCCAGCGCCAGCGCCCCGACCGCGCCCATCGCGCCCCCTTCGGTCGGCGTGGCGAGCCCGATGAAGATCGTTCCCAGCACCAGGAAGATCAGCGCCAGCGGCGGCACCAGCACCATGATCACCTTCTCGGCCAGATAGGACAGGACGTTGAGATTGAGGCGCTTGTTGGCGATCGCCACGGCCAGTGCAAAGATCACGCCGACCGAAGCGCCATAGACCTCAGGGGCCTGTTCGACGCGCGGTCTGAACAGCATGGTGGCCACGATGCCGACCAGCACAGACAGGCCGATCATCACGAACAGCGAGGTGACGCCGGCGCCCAGCGTGCGCGCCTCGGGCGGCAGTGGCGGGCCGGCCTTCGGGTTGATCAATGTCAGCACGAAAACATAGATCGCATAGCAGGCTGTCAGCATCAGGCCCGGTATGATCGCACCCTGATAGAAGTCACCAACTGACTTGCCGAGCACGTCTGCCAGCACGATCAGCACCAGCGACGGCGGGATGATCTGGGCCAGCGTGCCGGACGCCATGATGACGCCTGTGGCAAGCTGCCGGTCATAGCCGTAGCGCAGCATGATCGGCAGCGAGATCAGGCCCATCGAGATGACGGCAGCCGCCACGACGCCGGTGGTGGCCGCCATCAGCGCGCCCACGAAGATCACCGCATAGGCCAATCCGCCACGCACGCTACCGAACAACTGGCCGATCGTATCCAGCAGATCCTCGGCCATGCGCGAGCGCTCAAGGATCAGCCCCATGAAGGTGAAGAACGGAATGGCGAGCAGCGTTTCGTTCGACATGATGCCGAATACGCGCTCGGGCAGCGCCTGCAGGAAGTTGGGCGTGAACAATCCGAGTTCGATGCCGATATAGCCAAAGATCAAGCCACAGGCCGACAGCGTGAACGCCACGGGGAAGCCCAGCAGCAGGAAGAAGATCAGAGAGCCGAACATGATCGGCGCAAGATAGTAGATGATGAGTTGGGTCATGGACGTCGGAGCCTCGGGCGTCTGGTCTGGGATGGGAGCCGAGGGCTCAGTGCCTGGTTCCGGGCGCCTGCGCGCTCGCCGGATCAGTGATCCTTGCGAGATCAGGATTGTCGGCGACATGCGCCTTCATCTCGTCCTTCTCGTGGATGATGCCCCGCATCACGGCGACCCGCTTGATCAGTTCCGAGACGCCCTGCAGTGTGAGCAGGAAAAAGCCGAACAGAACCAGAAACTTGGCGGGCCAGATGATCAGGCCGCCGGCATTGGTCGACCACTCCTGCGTGCGGAAAGAGGTCATGAAGAACGGATAGGAATAGTACAGGTGCACAAGCGCGAACGGGAAGAAGAACACGACCAGCCCGAACAGCTCGATACGGTCACGAACGACCTTGGACAGGCGCGACGACACCACATCAACACGCACATGTTCGTTGGCTTTCATGGTCCAGGCGGCGCCGATCATGAATACGACCCCGAACAGATACCACTGCGCCTCGAGCAGGCCGTTGGACGACCAGTTGAACACCTTGCGCACGGTGGCATTGCCGGCGGACACGACAACGGCAGCCAGAACCAGCCAGGCCGTCGCCCTGCCGAGCCGCTCGTTGATGCTGTCCACGATGCGTGAGAACGATAGCAATCCATCCATGGTCTGGTCAGTCCCTGTCCCGAGCGGGCCCTTCGCGTGGGTGCCCGTATATGCGTTGATCGGCGCCTGCAGCCGTCTTGTGGCCCGTGAGCACCGGGGCTTTGCCGCCCCTTACGGAAGAAGGACCGCCACGCAACAGGCGCGCAGCGGTCCTCGCTTGTGGCAGTGCCACATTTCAGATCAGGCGCGGCTGCGCGCGCGAATCATGTAGCTGTCGAAGGAGAAGTCCGCGATCTGGTTGTAGAGGTAGTAGTCGTTGCGGAAGGCGACAGCGGCGTCATAGAGCTTCTTGAAATCAGCGTTGCGGCCGCTGATTTCGGCGTACAGGTCCTGCGAGGCCTTGAAGGCTCCATCCATGACGTCCTGCGGGAACGCGCGCAGCTGTGTGCCGGAAGCCAGAAGCCGCTTCAGCGCCGCCGGGTTGCGGGCGTCATACTTGGCGGTCATTTCCGTGTTGGCAAAAGCCGACGCACCGCGCAAGATTGCCTGGTAGTGCTTGGGCAGCTCGTTCCACTTGGCGGTGTTGACGAGCGTGTGCAGCACCGCGCCGCCTTCCCACCAGCCCGGATAGTAGAAGAAGCGCGCGACCTTGTTAAAGCCGAGCTTCTCGTCGTCATAGGCGCCGACCCACTCGGCAGCATCGATCGTGCCGCGCTCCAGCGCCGGATAGATGTCTCCGCCGGCGATCTGCTGCGCCACAACACCGAGCCGTGAGATCACCGCGCCGCCAGAGCCGCCGATGCGCATCTTGACGCCCTTGAGATCCTCGAGCGAGCGGATTTCCTTGCGCCACCAGCCGCCCATCTGTGTGCCGGTGTTGCCGCCTTCGAAGGCGACGATGTTGTGCTTGCCGAGGAACTCGTTCAGCAGCTTCTCGCCACCGCCGTCGAGCATCCAGGCGTCCTGCGCACGCTTCGACATCAGGAACGGCACGGCGGTCGCGATGCCGAAAGCCGGATCCTTGCCGAAGTTGTAGTAGACGGCAGTGTTCGACATTTCGACCGTGCCGGCCGACACGGCGTCAACCGACTGCAGGCCACCAACAATTTCGCCAGCGCCGAAGGGCTGGATCTCGAAACGCCCTTCGGTCATTTCCTTGACGTATTTCGCGATCGTTTCCGACGCGCCGTAGATCGTGTCGAGCGACTTCGGGAAACCCGACGTCAGACGCCACTTGAAGGTAGGCATGGACTGGGCGATGGCAGGCATGGCCACTGCGGTGGCGGCGCCAGCAACTGCGGCACCTTTCAGAAATTGACGACGCTTCATGAGAGCGGTTCCTCTTTGTCGTTGGCCGCCATGACGGGCGGTTATGCGCGCCATGTAAATCGTGCATGTCGTCAATCCGTCAAGATGTAGCAAGAAGTTTTTTTACGTAAAAATACGTAAGTAATTTGTGATTTAAATTATACATTTCAAATACGTAATTTATATACTGTCATCATACTAATACGTATTATAGTATATGAAATATAATTACCATAATAATCACGCAAAATGGAGCCTCATGAACCACGATTAAAGGTGTAATTCTTGCAACATGCGACGCAGCGTTCGCCTGCCTGAGACCTAGTCCCTCGTAACCGTGCCGCAGAACTTCGCGAAAGCGCCCGGCGCTGATAGGTGATTGGCCATCACGGGAGGAAATGACATGACAAACGACAGCAAGGTGGCGCTGGTCACAGGCGCAAGCGCCGGCATCGGACGCGCCGTTTCGGTAGCCTTTCTCAAGGCCGGCTACAGGGTTGTGCTGACCGGCCGCCGTGCCGATGCACTGGAGGAGACCATCCGGCTGTCAGGCGCCGACTCAACGAGCGCCCTCGCCCACCCGTGCGACATTACCGACGCCGCTGCGGTCAAAGCGCTGTTCGCCGCCTGCAAGGCGCGTTTTGGACGGCTCGATGTCATCTTCAACAATGCCGGCGTGAATGCCCCCGGCGGCGTGTTGCTCGAAGACCTGAGCGTCGAGCAATGGAAAGCGGTGGTCGACACCAATCTGACCGGCCCGTTTCTGTGCACGCAGGAGGCTTTCAGGCTGATGAAGTCCCAGACCCCGCAGGGCGGACGCATCATCAACAACGGCTCGGTGTCCGCCCATGCCCCGCGCCCGAACTCCGCCCCCTACACCGCGACGAAGCATGC
>JAPLOW010000178.1:0-15872 GCA_026400555.1 Hyphomicrobiales bacterium | reverse complement strand
AGTCCACCTCCCTGGATGGCCGGAAGTACAACATCGCCTGCGGCCAGATTGACATCGGCAATGCCCTGACCGACATGGCCCGCAAGATGACGACCGGTGTGCCCCAGGCCGACGGCTCGACCCGCATCGAACCGGTGATGGATGTGCAGCACGTGGCGGACGCTGTCCTGCACATGGCCAGCCTGCCTCTCGCCGCGAATGTGCTGTTCATGACCGTGATGGCCAGTGGCATGCCCTTCGTCGGCAGGGGGTGAACTTTGGCATGAGGTGATCTGCCGCGCGCCCTTGAAGCCTGTTCCGGCGCCGCCACCTGTGTGTGGTGTGCCGGAGCATCCCATGCGATTCCTGATAAGACTGAAACTGTTTGCCCTTATCGCGATCTGGTCCGTGGCCTGTCTCTGGTTGTATGGCGTCATCGCGCTCGGTGAAGCCGTCCTTGAGGTTGGCGCGGATGCGGCAGGGTGGGCCTCCGGGCTGGTCGACCTCACGGGCGACATCATCCAGTGGGGCGTCGGTCTGCTCTGGATCACGGGCGCTGCCGCGCTCTGGTTCGTGAAGAGGCTGCTGACGTCGCGCGAAACGCGCGCGGCAACGACCGGTGTTGCGATGAAGGCGGCCGCAAAGGCCGTGCCCTATGTCGTCAACAGGCACCCCCTGGGCCGCGCGGCCAACATCGCCAGCGGGTCGGCGGCGCGCATCCTAAAGGGACTGATGGCGCGCAACACCCGCAAGCCGTAACGCTCACGTAATCAGCAAGTTCCGAAAGCACGCCGCACTCGGCCGCGCGATGATCCGCTTGTGCCAAGCCTCGACATGTGGCCTCGCCTGGCGCGCGATTGGCATGTTGAGCCAGCGGTGCATCGAAGGTCCGAGCGCCAGGTCGCCGATACCGAAGCTGTCGCCGCCGAGATAGGCGTTGGCCGAAAGATGGCCGTCGAGCATTTCAAGGAGCGTCTCGGTCTTCGCGCGCGACGCTTCGATCACCGCCGGGTCACGCTTTTCGGCAGGCGTTCTGACCAGGCCGTGAAAGGCCGCATGGTAGGCCGGGTAGAACGTGGTCGTCTGCCAATCCATCCACTTGTCGCTTGTTGCCCGAACGACCGGATCGAGCGGCCAGACCGAGCCAGCCCCGTAGCGGGCGGCCAGATAGCGCACGATCGCATTGGACTCCCACAGAACGAAGCCGTTGTCGTCGATGACCGGCACGAGGCCGTTGGGGTTCATGGCACGATATTCGGGTGTGTTGACAACACCGAACGCCATGCCCGCATCGTGCCGGGTATAGCTCAGCCCGAGGTCTTCCGCCGCCCACACAGCCTTCTGGACGTTGATCGAGTTCATCCGGCCCCAGATCGTCAGCATTACTTCACCCCTTTGGTGTTAACTGCGGGCAACGCCGCGCCTTTGCGAGACATGCCACATGTTCTTCTATCCCTCCAAGATCTTCTGGTTCCTGGCGGCTCCGACGAATGCGCTCGTCCTGCTGGGCCTGCTCGCCGCTATCCTGCTGTTCACCCGCTTTGTGCGGAGCGCCCGCTGGCTGGCACTCTTCGCCGCCTGCGGCTTGCTGGCTGCGGGGATGAGCCCGCTGCCGCTATGGCTGATGCGCCCGCTGGAGGACCGCTTCCCGAAGATCGACGCTGCCGGCGACATTGCCGGCATCATCGTACTAGGCGGCGCTATCGGCACGACGCGCAGCGCCACCAGCCTGAACGATGCGGGATCACGGATGACTGATTCGGCGGTTCTGGCGCTGCGCAATCCAAGAGCGAAGCTTGCCTTCACCGGCGGCGATGGCTCGGTCATCGAGGAGCGTGATGAGAGTGAGGCGCAGACCGAAGCTGAGGCAGCCCGGCGCTTTTACCTGTCGCTCGGGATTCCCGCCGGCCAGATCATCCTTGAGGACCAATCGCGCAACACCTGGGAGAATGCGATTTTTCTCAAGCCGTTACTGCAACAGAAGCCTGGCGAGCGCTGGCTGTTGATCACGTCGGCATGGCACATGCCGCGCTCGGTCGGCATCTTCCGCCGGGCTGGAATCGAGATTATGCCCTATCCGGTCGATTTCACCACACGCGGGACGGCGCGCGATTATCGTCAGATCAACCGCAGCTTCTCGCATGGGCTGATGTTGACCGACCTTGCCGTAAAGGAGTGGATCGGCCTCGTGGTCTACCGTGTGGTCGGCTATACTGACAGCCTGCTGCCGGGACCCCGCTGATCAGGCCTCGTCTGCGCGCGGCAGGCTCAGGCGATAGACGCCCTTGAAGTCATCATCCTCGACGACTTTACCCTTGCGCAGGATCGACAGCCGGCCTTGCTGTTTCAGCCGGATCGCCGCCTTGCGCACCGGCTGCATCAGCGGGCCCCAGCCGTCGGGATGCGGACCGCCCAGAGCCCGCGCCGCCTCGGACGGACAGATGGTCTTGCCCTCGCCGCGCTCGGCGACAAGCCGACGGATGGCGTCTTCCACCGCCTCAGGGTCGATCGTCTTGCCGCTCATGACGACTTCCCCTGTGGCCCGAGCGCCGCCAGCGAATCCGAGCCGAACTGGCGATTCCACATCACCAGAAGCACGGCTGCCGTGAACAACGCCAACGCCATTGGGCCGAGGAACCAGCCCAGATAGGCCAGTGCGAAAAAGAAGGCGCGCTGGCCACGGTTGAAATGTCGGCCGGCAACGACATTCATCGATACGCATTCGTCGAGCGCCCTTTGCGTTTCGGGCGAGCCCCGCGTCGCGGCCGGCGGCAAGGCCCCCAACAGGCTCGCGCTGTAGTTGAACAGGCGATAGCTCCACGCAAACTTGAAGAAGGCATAGGCGAAGATCACAGCCAGCCCGATCACCTTGACCTCCCACATGGCCCGCGTGGTGACGCCGATAAAGGGCAGGTCGCCCGTGAGTTGCATCACCTGGTCGGTGACGCGCAGCAGCGTCACGGCGCCGCCCACGGCCAGCAGCGATGTCGAGGCGAAGAACGCCGTGCCGTTCTGCAGGCCGTTCATGACCTGCGTGTCGATGATCCGGTTCTCGCGGGCGAGCGCCTGCTCGAACCAGCGTCGCCGGCGCAGGTTCATCAGGCTGTTGAGGCTGCACGCCGCATGCGGCCCGCGCTCGACAGCGATGTGATAGCCGAGCCAAGCGCCGACGAAGGACAGCAACGCGACCGAATCGAATAGACCGAATCCGCCCACCGGATGTCCTCCCTGACAGCACAATGGCCCCGGACAGGGCACGCACGCAACCGCCGCACGCGGCAGTCCGGATTGACCTTGTACGGACGGCGCGGCACTGTCGCCGACCAGCAAGGAAACGCAGCGCCATGCCGCAAACCATCACCAGGGGCTACAAGGCCCTTCTCGCGGAAGCGGAAGCCGAGATCAGGACAATGACGGTGCCGGAGGCCGTTGCGCTCTTTGGCCACCCCGAGACCATGTTCGTGGACCTGCGTGATCCCCGCGAACTCGAACGCGAAGGCAAGCTGCCGGGCGCGTTCCACTGCCCGCGCGGCATGCTGGAGTTCTGGATCGACCCGGAAAGCCCCTATGCCAAGGAGGTCTTCCAGCAGGACAAGCAGTTCGTCTTCTTCTGCGCCGGCGGCTGGCGCTCGGCGCTGGCGGCCAAGACGGCTCAGGACATGGGCCTGAAGCCCGTCGCCCATATCGCCGGGGGCTTCGGCGCCTGGAAGGCGGCCGGCGCGCCGACCGAAGCCGTCACGCCCAAGCCCTGACCTTGACCTGGTTCCTCACGGTCTGCGCCCTGACGCTCTGGCTGTTCCGCAACTGGATCATCCGGCAGATGGCCCCGTTCCTCCCGGACAGGCAGGCGCGCCATCGCTTCCTTACTCTCGTCATCGCGGCCTTCGCCATTGTGGCGGCCATCAGGCTCGCCGTCCGGCTCGTGAACGGCTGAAACCCGGAGCATGCTGCGAAAGAGCGGCGACGGTCTTTCGCTGAAAGCATGCTCCAAGTTATCATGATCTAGGGCTTCCAACTCCAGGCATGGGACGCGCGGGCGGCGCCGACCGTGGTCCGTGGCGCGTCGGCGCGTGTCTGCACGCCGGGCACAGGGCCTGCGGGCGGCGGCTCCCTGAGCGTCGGCCCGCCGCGCAGAAACCGCTTCATCTCCGCCGTGTAAGCCTCCGGCAGCCCCCAGCTCAGCGCGCTGTCCAGCACGCTTTCGAGATAGCCGGGCCGTGGGGCGCCGATCTCGGCGCTGGCCCCGACATAGACCAGCGCACGGCGGGGCCCGCCCTCGGCGATCACCGGCTGCGTGATCTTGGCATAGAGGCCGCGGTCGACCTCCTCGAATCTGTCGAGGACGCGCACATCCGACAGCGCCAGATCCCACAACACGCCATGCACGCTGGCGCGCGGATCGCGGATCACCGAGGCATAGCCGTCGCGCGTGATGATGAAGCGGTGGCGCGGCAGCCGCGCAAGCCCCAGCGGCTTCGACCCCGGACAGCGCCCGGCCATCGCGGCCACGTCCATGTTGGCGCCATAGGCGAAGTAAAGCGGCATAGGGGTCCCCTCGCCCGGAAACGTCAGACAAATTCCATGATCACCGCATCGACGGCAAGGCTGTCGCCTTCCTTCGCATTGAGTTTGCTGACGGTCACGTCCCGTTCGGCCCGCAGCACGTTCTCCATCTTCATGGCTTCGACGATGCAGAGCATTTCGCCGGCCTTGACCTCCTGCCCTGCCGTTACGGCGATGGCCTTGACCAGGCCGGGCATTGGGCAGAGCAACGTCTTCGAGGTATCGGCGACCGCCTTGGCCGGCATCATGGCCGCCAGCTCGGCCTCGCGCCGCGTATAGACGCGGGCTTCGGCATAGGCGCCGGCATGCGCCAGCGTCACCCCGTTCTGGACCGCCCTCACCTGCATGGCCACCGGCACGCCGTCGACGAGCCCCTGCCAGACCGGCCGGCCGGACCGCCAGCCGGACGACACCGACACGGCCGCACCATCGCCAAAGTTGATGGTAATCGCATCAAGAGCACCGCTGACATGTCCTTCAAAGCGCGTCGCGCCGAGCGTGACGACGCGGTCGGCCTCGAAAGAGACGGCTCGCCAGCCTTCCATCTGGTCGGAAATCGCCCGCTTGCGCATGTTCTGAACATGATCGATGGCGAAGGCCACTGCCGCCATACGCTGCGCAGCGGGTCCCGTCGGAGCAGCCAGCGCAAACCCGTTCGGGAATTCCTCTGCAATGTAGCCGGTCGAGAGCTGGCCGGACCGCCAGCGCTCCTGCCCCATCATGGTGGCCAGGAACAGAATGTTGTGGCGGATGCCGTCAATGGCGAAGGCGTCGAGCGCCCTCGCCTGCGTTTCAATAGCTTCAAGCCGGGTCGGCGCCCAGGTCACCAGCTTGGCGATCATTGGATCGTAGTAGATCGAGATTTCGCCGCCCTCGAACACGCCGGTGTCATTGCGCACGATGGCCGTGCCATACGGCCCTTCGACGGGCGGGCGATAGGTCACCAGCCGCCCGGTGGACGGCAGGAATTTCCGCGTCGGGTCCTCCGCATAGATGCGGCTTTCGACCGCCCAGCCCTTGAGCTTCACATCGGCCTGCGCCAGCCGCAGCTTCTCGCCATAGGCAACGCGGATCATCTCCTCGACAAGATCGACGCCAGTGATCATCTCGGTGACCGGATGCTCGACCTGAAGCCGCGTGTTCATCTCAAGTCATCTCGGTGACCGGATGCTCGACCTGAAGCCGCGTGTTCATCTCAAGGAAGAAGAAGGAACGGTCCTGCCCCGCCACAAATTCCACCGTGCCGGCCGAGTCGTAGTTCACGGCCTTGGCGAGCGCGACAGCCTGTTCGCCCATGAGGCGCCTTGTCGCCGCATCAAGAAGCGGCGACGGCGCTTCCTCGATGACCTTCTGGTTGCGCCGCTGCACCGAGCATTCGCGCTCGCCAAGATAGATGACGTTGCCATGCTTGTCGCCGAGCACCTGGATCTCGATATGGCGCGGATTGACAATGAATTTCTCGACAAACATCCGGTCATCGCCGAAGGACGACTTGGCCTCGGATTTCGAGCGGTCGAAGCCCTCCTGGACCTCCGACGCACTCCAGGCAATCCGCATACCCTTGCCGCCGCCACCGGCGGAGGCCTTCAGCATCACCGGATACCCAATCTCCTCGGCGATTTTCATTGCGTGCTGCGCATCGTGGATCACGCCGAGATAGCCCGGCACGGTCGACACGCCAGCGGCGGCAGCGGCTTTCTTGCTCTCGATCTTGTCGCCCATCGCCGCGATCGCGTGCGGATTGGGGCCAATGAAGGTGATGCCATTGTCCTTCAGCGCCTGGGCGAAAGCCTCACGCTCGGACAGAAACCCGTAACCCGGATGCACGGCCTCCGCCCCCGTCGCCTTGCAGGCAGCGATGATCCTGTCGATAACAAGGTAGCTTTCCGAGGCGGCCGGCGGCCCGATATGAACCGCCTCGTCGGCCATTTCGACATGCAGCGCATCGCGGTCGGCATCGGAGAAAACCGCTACGGTCTTGATGCCCATCCGCCGCGCCGTCTTGATCACACGGCAGGCGATCTCGCCGCGATTGGCGATCAGGATTTTTGTGAACATGCGCTTCCGCCCGACCCAGTCTTGTCGTTTCGCTGACTATGGGCGGTTTAAGCCAGCACTCGCATGCCGTCCACCTCGCCAATGGTCGTGGAATGGCGAACGCCGCTTGCGCATCGCTGCACAGGCGGCGTCAAAAGTATGATGATCGGTGCAGGGGTCAGGACGCCAGAAGCGATATCTCGCTGCGCGACAGGTCCTGACGGGCTTTTAGGCTGCCGCGACCCATGGCGAAGCTGATCAGGCTCTCGTCGCAGCGCTCAGCCTCGCGCACCACCTCGAAGGCGATCCGCATGGCATTCTCGGTCGGGCCGTCGCCCACAGATAGCGTCGTGATCAGCCAATGCGCCATGTCGCGGCCCACAAGGCCGGTCGGGCGGCTGGTCCAGACCACATACTCAACCGTCGTGGCCACGAGAAACTCGGTCCAATTCGCGTTCGGCGTCTTGATGGCACGGTCAAGAGAGACCAGCACGTCGATCACTTCATGTGAGATGGCGCCATCGGGCAGAATAGTCCTGCTCAGTGAGCGCACCTGCTCATCGCCGATCTGCCGAATATCAAGAACATGATCGACGAATTCACGAAGTTCATTGCTAATCATTGTTTTGACCTCTTGCGACTTTTGTTTGTGTCGCTTGCTCCTGTCGTGACGATGACTATCCAACAGCCCCGTGGTTAAGTGGTTAATTCGCAAATTCGAACTTTTATTCACCTTAATTCCGAGTCATCCTGCATGGTTACATAAGAATGATTTTGAACAAGACTTAACCTTGCGCAGATGCAAAGGACTGATTGCCGTCCTTTTCGGCATCGCAGACACTCCCCATCTCGGGCGGGAACGAGCAGGGCCCCTGCTCAGCAACCGGAGACACGTCCATGACCGGACTTCACCACGTCACCGCCATCGCCAGCGACGCGGCGGCAAACCTCGCCTTCTATCGCGATGTCCTTGGCCTGCGGCTCGTCAAGCAGACCGTGAACTTCGACGATCCCGGCACCCATCATCTCTACTTCGGCGACGAGGGCGGCAGCCCCGGTTCGATCCTGACCTTCTTCCCGCATGCCCATGCAGCCCCCAGCCGCGTCGGCGTCGGACAGGTCGGCGAGACCGTGTTCGCGGTGCCCGAAGCCGCGATCGGCTACTGGACCGAACGGTTCATCGCTCATGGCGTGCACTTCACCACGCCCGAGAAGCGCTTCGGCGAAACGATGCTGCCATTTCAGGATCGGGACGGCACGCGGCTGGCGCTGGTCGCGCTGGCTGCAGCCAACGCCTTGCCGGCCTGGACGGGCGATGGCGTCGGCGCAGCCCATGCCATTCGCGGCATTCGCAGCGTCACCATGTGGATCGCCGCCGGCGACCGCAGCGCCGCGGCTCTGGGCAAGGGCCTCGGCTTTCGCGAACTGGCGCGGGAGGGCAACTTCGTGCGCTTCTCCGCCGGCCAGGACGGCGCGCCCGCTCCCGTCATGGGCGGCGCTGTGGACCTGCGCGTGGTGGGCGACTTCCTGCCCGGCCGCATGGGCGCTGGGTCGGTGCATCACGTCGCGTTCCGCGCGGCGAGCGATGCCGATCAGGCCGCGATGGCCGATCGGCTGCGGCAGGACCTCGGGATCGAGACCACCGAACAGAAGGACCGCTGCTACTTCCGTTCGGTCTATTTCCGCGAGCCATCCGGCGTGATGTTCGAGATCGCGACGGACGCGCCGGGCTTCGCCGTGGACGAGCCGGTCGAGACGCTTGGCAGCACGCTGCGTCTGCCGCCCTGGCTTGAGGCGGCGCGCCCGGACATCGAGCGCCGTCTGCCGGCGCTCGAGCCGCTGAAAGCTGCGAGCTAGTCCACGCCACTGGTCTGCTGCCACACCCCATCCTGCACGCCGGTGCAGGATGGGGATTCCGATCAAGCTGCCACAGCCCGACGATATCGACACGCACCACCAACAGTGTCAGGACCATACCCATGAACGACGTCATCAACGGCTACCACATCCAGTTCGAACCCGGCCGCGATCCCTCGGCTGCTCCCTTGCTTCTGCTGCACGGAACGGGCGGCGACGAAAGCAGCCTGATGCCGCTTGGCCGCGTCATCGCGCCGGATGCGCCCTTGCTCGGCGTTCGCGGCACGGTCATGGAAGGCTCGATCACCCGCTGGTTCCGTCGCTACGGCGAAGGCCGGATCGACCTTGATGATGCCGCACGCCGCGCCGACGAACTGGCGGCCTTCATCGAGATCGCCGTGGTCAAGCTGCGCCTTGCCGCGATGCCGATTGCGGTCGGCTACTCCAACGGCGCGAACGTGTCGTCTGCCCTTCTGATGCGGAAACCGGAGATGCTGCAGTCCGCGATCCTGATGCGCGCCATGGATACAATCGCGCCTGCGCCGGGCCTGTCGCTCGATAGCAAGCCGATCCTGTTCCTGAACGGCGCGCAGGACCCGCTGGGTCCGGCGGAAAGCCGCGCCCTGATGGTCGCCAAGATGCGCGCAGCCGGGGCCGACATCGCCGAGCAGGTCACCGGCGCCGGCCACGACATCGGGCTGAACGATGCCCGCGCCGCGCGCGATTGGCTCAGCCAGCGGCCCGTGCCGGTGGCCTGAGCGCCTGTCTGATCAGCGCCGGCAGATCATGCGCCTGCGCCGCCACGACATCAGCCCCCGCCGCGATCAGCATGGCGGGTGGCTGGAAGCCCCATGACACGGCGATGGCGGTCACGCCCGCTGCCTTGGCCATGCGCATGTCATGCACGCTGTCGCCGATCATGACGGTCCGCGACGGGTCCGCGCCCGTGGCGGCCATCGCCTGGCGGATCATGCCCGGATGCGGCTTCGACGGTGCGCTGTCCGCCGTCTGGATGGTCGCGAACAGGTCATGCCAGCCATACAGGTCGACGACATAGTCGACGCCTCTGCGGGTCTTGCCCGTGGCGATCCCGAGTCTCGTCCGGTCCCAGCCCGCGACGTCAGCAAGCGTGGCGGCGATGCCGTCGAACAGCGGCTCCTCCATGCCCGGCGTACCGCGCAACTGCCCGAAAATCCGCTTGTAGGTGGCGCTGAGGTCAGCTGCGGGAACCGTATCGCCGAACAGTTCGGCCAGCGCGATATCAAGCGACAGGCCGATGATCGAGAAGCCCTTCTCCCGCCCCGGAAAGGCGAGCCCATGCTCGGCGGCGGTCAGCTCTTGCGTCCTGATGATGATCTCGGCTGAATTCAGCAGCGTGCCATCGAGATCGAACAGCACAAGATCAGGGCTCATGACGAAACCAGCTCATTCATCCGGCGCCTCGACGATTGGGTCATAGGGCGAAGTGTCGAAGCCCAGCAGGTTCCAGCTCTGCTTCATGTGGTCCGGCAGGGGCGCCGTCACGTCGATCACGCCCTGCCCGCGCGGATGCGGCAGCACGATGCGGCGCGCCAGCAGATGCAGCCGGTTCTGGATGCCGCCGGGGATCTCGGCATTGTGGCGGTCGAAGTACTTCGGGTCGCCGATGATCGGATGGCCGATATGGGCTGCATGGGCACGGAGCTGGTGCGTACGCCCGGTCACGGGCTTCAGCGACAGCCAGGCCAGCTTCTGCGCTGCGGTATCCACCGTGGCGTAGTAGGTGACGGCATGCTGCGCGCCCTCGTCGCCATGGGCGGCCACCTTCATCCGGCTGTCGCCATCGACCTGCGCCTCGCGCGCCAGGTAGGTCGATATCCGGCCCTGCTTGACGCGCGGCACCAGATAGACGAGCGCCCAGTAGATCTTGCGGGCCGAGCGCGAGCGAAAGGTCTTGGCCAGCGTCGAGGCGGCGAAGCGCGTCTTGGCGATGACGAGACAACCGGCCGTGTCCTTGTCGAGGCGGTGCACCAGCCGGGGCCGCGTCACCTCGTCCTCGGCCAGCGCCATCAGCATGCCGTCGACATGGCGCGTCGTGCCCGACCCGCCCTGCACGGCGAGGCCAGCCGGCTTGCCGATCACCAGCACATCGGCGTCTTCGTAGAGCGTGATCGACTTCAGGAAGGCACGCACGTCGCCCTCCTTGTGCTGCTGACCGCGTGGCCGCTGTCCGTCAGCGCTGAGCTTCAGCGGCGGCACCCGGACCTTCTGGCCCGCCTCAACCCTGTCATTGGTGTCGACGCGCTTCATGTCGACACGCAGCTCCCCCTTGCGCGCGATGCGCTGGATATGGCTGAACGGAAGCTGCGGGAAGCGCGCGATCAGGAAGCGGTCGACCCGCATCCCGGCCTCATCATCGGTGACCACGAGCGTCTGCACGCCGGTCGCGATGGTTTCGGACGCCTCGGCCTTGGCCTCGCGCTTGGTGCGCACCGGCGCTTCGGGCGCATCGCGCAGGTGTTGCGGATCAAAGCCGCCCTCGACGACGCGCGCCGCCCGTGCCGTGGGCCTATCCTCGCGCGGTCGATAGCCGGTCGGCTTGGCCATGCGGCGCGGCTCGTCGCGCTGCTCGGGACGGCTGGACCGGGCCACGGCGGCACGGCCTGCAGCCGTCTTGCGGCCTGCTTCCTTGCGCGCCTCACGATCCTCGCCGCGCCCGCGCCGGTCGCGACCGCCTGAACCCGGCGGAGCGCCGCGTGCGCCACCCTTTGCCGGCGGCTTGCCACCTTTTCTCACGTAAGCGCCCTACCCAGACCTAGGCCAGCGCCGAGCGCGGCAATCGACAAAACCACGGAGGCCAGCACATAGCCTCCCGCATGCAGCACGGCCCCGCGCTCCCACAGGGCGAAGGCATCGAGCGAGAAGGCCGAGAAGGTCGTGAACCCTCCAAGCACCCCGGTCATCAGCAAGAGCCTCATGTCCTGGGACCACGATGCGCCGGCCCGCGATCCCAGCCAGGCGGCCAGCAGCCCCATCACAAGCGAGCCGCCGACATTCACCGCGAGGGTTCCCCACGGAAATCCTGCGCCGAACCAGCGCAGGCAGGCCAGATTGGTCAAATGGCGCAACACGCCACCAAGGCCGGCGCCGGCAAACACGAGGAGAACTGCCTTCATGAGGTGTCTTTAGAGGCGGAAGGCGCGGCTGTCACGCCCGTCGATGCACAGCGCTTCGCGCAACTTTGTGCACTTTTGTCTTCCCCCACTATCAAAGGTGAGATTCGGAACCATAATGGGGTTCAGGGGTTTTGGGGCAGACAAGAGATGTTCAGAATTTTCGCCGTTATGGCATTGGCGATGCTGTGTGCAAACTGCGCCACAGTCACGCGGGGCACAACGAGCCAAGTACAAATCTATTCGGAACCGCCCGGCGCTGATGTCGCCACATCACTCGGTCATCGTTGCACGACGCCTTGCACGCTTTCGATCGATCGCAAAGCAGAGTTTACGGTGAGCATCGCGAAGGCTGGGTTCACGGCGGTTCAGATACCCGTTCGGGCGCAAGTTGCCGGCGCCGGCGCAGCTGGTTTCGCAGGGAACATCATTCTTGGCGGCGTCGTTGGCATGGTGGCGGACGCTGCAACCGGGGCGACCCTTGAGCACGTCCCAAATCCAGTATCAGCAAATTTGCAGCCCTTGGCGTCTGCCCCAAGGGGAAATCAGCGCGGACGGAAACCCGAGCCGCGTGCTGTGGTGACACCACAATCGGAGCTTCCGCCCATTCCGGCGCCGCCAGAACCATTGGCAACACCGGAAACGCCAACCTCATGATCCGCCGCGCTCGCGCCTGAGTTTCTCCCACCAGTCCAGCCGCTTGCGGATTTCGCGCTCGAAGCCGCGATCGGGCGGGTCATAGAAATGCTGGCGGCCGAGTTTCTCCGGCCAGTAGTCCTGCCCCGAGAACGCGTCCGGCGCATCGTGGTCATAGGTGTAGCCCGAGCCATACCCCTCGCTTTTCATCAGCTTGGTCGGCGCATTGAGAATGGTTTTCGGCGGCGTTAGCGAGCCTGCCTCCTTGGCCACGCGCATGGCGGCCTTGAAGGCCACATAGACGGCGTTCGATTTCGGCGCGGCGGCGAGATAGATCACGCAGTTGGCCAGCGCGAGTTCGCCTTCCGGCGAGCCAAGCTGTTCGAACGTTTCGGCGGCAGCACGCGCATGGACGAGCGCTTGCGGATCGGCGAGGCCGATGTCCTCGACCGCCATGCGCACCAGCCGCCGCGCCAAAAAGCGCGGGTCTTCACCCGCGTCGAGCATCCGCGCGAAGTAGTACAGCGCAGCATCTGGATCGGAGCCGCGGACCGTCTTGTGCAGCGCGGAGATCAGGTTGTAGTGGCCGTCCTCGGCCTTGTCGTAGATCGGTGCACGGCGCTGCAAGGCCTCGCCGAGCGCCGCCTCATCCAGCACTTCACCGGGCCGCGCTGCGCGCCACAGCTCCTCGCTCAGTGTCAGCGCCGCCCGGCCGTCGCCGTCGGCAAAGCGGATAAAGGCCTCGCGCGCCGCAGCCGTCAACGGCAGTGCCTTGCCTTCGAGCGCCTCGGCCCGGGCCAGCAGCGCCACGATGGCAGGCGCGTCGAGCGGCTTGAACACCAGCACGCGCGCGCGTGACAGGAGCGCGGCATTGAGCGCGAAAGACGGATTCTCCGTGGTGGCTCCGATGAGCGTGATGGTTCCATCCTCCATCACGGGCAGGAAGGCATCCTGCTGTGTCTTGTTGAAGCGATGGATTTCATCCACGAACAGAAGCGTGCCCCTGCCCTGAAGGCGGCGCGCCCGTGCGCCGTCGAACACCTTCTTGAGGTCGGCCACGCCCGAGAAAATCGCGCTGATCTGCTCGAAGACCAGATCGGTCCAGCCCGCCAGAAGGCGCGCCACCGTGGTCTTGCCGGTGCCGGGGGGACCCCAGAAGATCGCGCTGCCTATGGACCCGGACGCCAGAAGCCGGGTCAACGAGCCGTCGGCGCCCACCAGATGGTCTTGCCCGGTCACCTCGCCCAGCGAGGTCGGGCGCATCCGGTCAGCCAGCGGGCGCAGACCCGCCTTGTCGAGCCCGGAGGCAGCGAACAGATCGCTCACCCGCGCACAACCGTGGTGAAGACCTGCCCCTTGCGGTTGATCGTGATTTCCCAGCCGCGCGCCCGGTCCCTGGTCAGCCGCTCCACATCGCGTGACACGGCGATCTTGTCGCGATTGATGGCCACGAGGATGTCGCCCTTCTGGAAGCCGATCTGCCCGGAAGGGCTGTCCGGATCGACCTCCATAACCGCCACGCCTTCCGAACCGACCTCGATGGTGAGTTCCTCCGCGACAGCCGGCGACAGGTTGACCAACGTCAGCCCCGAGAACGGCCCGCGACCGGTGATCGTCACCGGATCGCGCGGACGCGTTTCCGGCGCGATCATCATCTTGACCGGGAGGGTGAGCCGATTGCGCCCCCGCATGACGTTCACGGAAGCGGTTCCACCAAGCGGCCGCGTCGCCAGCCGATAGCCGAAGCTGTCCGGGTCCTCGACCACCTGTCCGTCAAGCTGAAGGATCACGTCGCCACGTTTCAGACCAGCCTCCTCGGCAGGGCTCCTGTCGAACACGGCAGCGACCATCACCCCGGTCGGTCGGTCAAGCCCGAGCCCTTCTGCAATATC
Source organism: Hyphomicrobiales bacterium (assembly GCA_026400555.1). Classification (GTDB taxonomy): domain Bacteria; phylum Pseudomonadota; class Alphaproteobacteria; order Rhizobiales; family Beijerinckiaceae; genus Allobosea. Next base: position 1,756 of record JAPLOW010000178.1, on the reverse strand, counting down.
AGGCGTCACACCCTGCAGGCGGGCACCAAACCACGGCCTGCGGACGGAGGCGCTGCCGGCTCGGGCCGAGTCGACCACAATACGCACCATCGTAGCCGGAATCGCGAAGCCGATGCCGTGGCTGGCTCCGGTCTTGGAGAAGATCGCCGTATTGATGCCGATCAGCCGGCCCTGCATGTCGACAAGGGCGCCGCCAGAGTTGCCGGGGTTGATCGCAGCATCGGTCTGGATGAAGGACTGGAAGTCGGCGATTCCGACCTGCGTCCGCGCCAGTGCGGACACGATGCCCTGGGTCACGGTCTGGCCGACGCCGAAGGGATTGCCGATGGCCAGCACGAAGTCCCCGACCTGCAGATCGTCCGAATTGCCGATCTCGAGCGCCGATGAAAGCCCGGCCGTGTTCTTCAGCCTGAGAACCGCGAGGTCCGTGCGCGGATCACGCAGGATGATGTCGGCCTCGACCTCGCGCTTGTCCGCCAGCGCCACTTTCACCTCGGTCATGCCCTCGATGACATGGTGGTTGGTGACCACCAGCCCGGCCCTCGCATCGACGACGACTCCGGAACCCAGCGACTGCTGGGCCCGCTCGCGCGGCACGCCGAACCCGCCATCGCCGAAGAACCGGCGGAAGAACGGATCATCCATGAACGGGTTCACGGTGCGGCGCTCCTGTCGGATGCCGTAGACATTGACCACGGCGGGAGTAGCTTTCTGCACCACAGGCGCAAAGGACAGCGTAACCTGCTGCCGGCTCTCGGGCGTCTGCCGGAACAGCTGCGCAGAGGCCGGCGCAACAGCGGCGAGGCTTGCAAGACAAAGGCACAGCAATCCGGCAACAGGGCTGACAGCGCGCGGCATGGACATCTCCGGACAGGGACGGCGTTCGTCTGTCGAGATAGGCCTCGAAAGGGTTCAACGCAACATAGGGGACAGCGACACAGAGACAGCAAGATCATCGCAACGAAAAAAGGCGGCCCGAAGGCCGCCCGTGTTCGCAAGCGTCGCGCGCTGAATGGATCAGGCCGCTTCGGCGCCTTCGGTCTTCATGGTCGGACCGGAGTCCTTACCGCGCGCCTCGACATCGCGGTCCACCATTTCGATCACGGCCAGAGGGGCGTTGTCGCCATAGCGGAAGCCGGCCTTGAGGATGCGGGTGTAGCCGCCATTGCGGTCCTTGTAGCGCGGGCCGATGACATCGATCAACTTCTTCGCCATGTCGGCGTCCTTGAGCTGGGCGATGAGCTGGCGGCGCGCATGCAGGTCGCCGCGCTTGCCGAGCGTGATCAGCTTTTCCACCACCGGGCGAAGATCCTTCGCCTTCGGCAGCGTCGTGACGATCTGCTCGTGCTTGATCAGGGCATTGCACATGTTCGAGAACATGGCCTTGCGGTGTTCAGTGGTGCGGTTGAAACGACGACCGCGAAATCCGTGACGCATTGTGGCTCTCCTGCGTTATGCGCCCGCCGTGCCAAGGTACGGGTGCTCTTTATGGTCAGCGAAGGCCGGGCCAGCCCAGCCGGACGCTGCCGCTCAATAATGCTCCTCGAAGCGCTTTGCGAGCGACTCGATATCTTCCGGCGGCCAGCCCGACACTTCCATGCCCAGATGCAGGCCCATACCGGCCAGGACTTCCTTGATTTCGTTGAGCGACTTGCGGCCGAAGTTAGGGGTCCGCAACATCTCGGCTTCCGTCTTCTGGATCAGGTCACCGATGTAGACGATGTTGTCGTTCTTCAGGCAGTTCGCAGAACGAACG
>JAPLOW010000170.1 GCA_026400555.1 Hyphomicrobiales bacterium | reverse complement strand
CATGACGACATTGCGCGCGCCCAGCGTGACAAGCTCGACATGATCTGCCGCAAGCTGCGGCTGAAGCCGGGCGACCGCTTTCTCGACATCGGCTGCGGCTGGGGGGCGTTGGTCTGCCATGCGGCGCAGCATTACGGCGTTGAAGCCCACGGCGTGACGCTGGCGGAGGAGCAGTTGAGGCTCGCCCAGGACAAGGTCAGACGGCTCGGGCTGGAAGGCCGCGTGACGTTGCATCTGAAAGACTACATCCAGATGGAGGGGCAGTTCGACAAGATCGCCTCGATCGGCATGTTCGAGCAGGTCGGCATCAAGAACCATCTCGACTATTTCCGAAGCGTGAACCGGCTTCTGCGACCGCGCGGGCTCTATCTGCACCACACCATCGCGCGCCGGGCGAAGAAGACCGATCGGGCCTTCAACAAGATGTCCGCCGAGTACCGCGCGCTGGTCCGCTACATCTTCCCGGGCGGGGAACTTGATCACCTGGGCATGTCGATCGCCAATCTCGAGCGCACGGGCTTCGAGGTGCATGATGTCGAGGGCTGGCGCGAAAACTACCAGCGCACGACCTACCTGTGGTGGAAGCGCCTGTATGAGCGACGCAGCGAGGCCGAGGCGCTTGTTGGGCCCGAGAAGACGCGCATGTGGCTTCTGTATCTCGCCGGATGCTCAATGGCGTTCCAGCGCGGCGGCGCCTACATCAACCAGACGCTCGTCTCGAAACGGACGCGCGGGCCTTCGGGCCTGCCGTTCACGCGCGCGGATCTCTATCGCTGAACCGCCGTTGCGGGTTGTAAGGCCAACGAAAAACGCGCCGTTTCAGGCGCGTTGATCGGGTGCCGCAATCGTCGAGATGATCCCTGCAGGATCACTTCTTCACGAACATGTCGAGTTTGCCGTAGTGCTCGGCCAGGACATAGTAGAAGGTCAGTCGGGACTTGGTCTTGTCCGACTTCATGTGCTCGCAGGTGGCCTTGATGGAAGCATCTAAGTCGGCAGACTTGAGGCCGAGCTTCTTCTTCAAGAAGTTCTCGCGCACGCGATCCAGTTCAGCCGGATCAGAGCATGCAACATAGCGCGTATCGGGCTTGCTCATGACAAGCGCGTACGCTTTCATCATTCCCGCTGCTGCCGCTTCATTGATCGGCTTCTTGGCGAATTTCTTGAGATCGGCCATATGATCCATCAGTAGCCCCTCTTTGGCTTCGAGTTACTCTCGTCACGTGTTCGTGATCGCTAGCGATCTCAGTACGATAATCACGTTTTCGGGCGATAGGCGAGCGGTAAATTCAAGAACAGCTGCATGACGCTTGGTCAACTTGGCGCCAACGAATGTTGTCAGCGTGTGACGACCACCGGCGTGCCAAGCCTGACCCGTGCATACAGATCGACAACATCATTGTTGTGCATGCGAAAACAGCCGTAAGATGCGGCAGTCCCGACGCTTTGCGGCAGGTTCGTGCCATGGATCGCGTACTGCCCGCCGGGTCCGAGCCCGATGGCGCGCGCGCCCATCGGGTTGTTCGGCGCGCCGCTGGGAATCACATCGGGCAGCCGGGGATTGTCGCGCTTCACTGAGAGCGGCGGCGCCCAGGCCGGTTCGACCTGCATTTCCTCGACGTACTTCACGCCGAACCATTGCTTGCCGGCCTTTCCGACGGCCACCGTGTAGCGGATCGCCTGACCGGGTTCGATCACGAGGTACAGCTTGCGTTCCGCCGTGCGGACCACAATCGTGCCCGGCTGGATTCTTGTATCCGGAAAGCGGACCAGCTCGCGCGCGGCGGCCAAACCGCTCAGGACGGGAATGGCAAGACCAGCGGCGGCAAGGCAAAGAGACAGAGCGAAACGCGGCACGGCACATCCAAGCGAAGCAGCTGAGAGCGCGACTGTGGCGGCGAAGAGTCACATTTACGTTGGGAAACGTGCTTGACGGAGCATGAAGATGGGAGCTGGCAGCGTTAACGCCACCGCCTTCTCACCAGCGCAGCCACCTGCGGCCCGCCAGCGCGCCGGTCAGTGTCACGACTGCAATCGCCGAAAGATACCAGACGCCCAGGAAGAGCGGCGAATCATCCGTGCAGTGCAGGCCATAGAGCACCGCACCAAGCCCTCCCGCGAGCAGGCCGGCCGAGGCTCCCGCCAGGGCCGGATTGGAGGGCGCGCCCTCGCGCAGGGCAAGAAAGATGGCTGCAAGCGGAGCCAGCGACAACAGAGGAATGCTGACAAGGCAGAAAAAGGCGTTCTCGCCAATGAGACGTTCTCGCCAATCCTCAAGGCCAAGCATGCCGAGATCGGCGAGGCCGGCGACTGCAACCGCAAGCAGCGCGCCTGCCGCGAGCCCCAGCGCCAGCGGCGCACTACCCTGCGGGGTCGCGCTGATCCTGACCGCACGCCATCCGGCCACGGCCAGAAGCGTGACGAGCGCCAGCTTCAGAACAAACCAGCCGTCGCTCCATGATTCGGCAAGGTCCGGCCGAACGCCGATCGTGGTGAGCAGAAGGGCTGCAGCAATGGGCACCGCAACGGCAAGGCCACGCAGCAGCAGGGTACCGATAGCTGGCATTGCCGGAACGGGGTCGCGCGACAGCGCGTCAATCAGGTCATCGGTTCGCATCTGGTCCGCTCCCGTTGTCGCTGTCCCGGCCGAAGGTTCGTGCCAGGGATTTCAAGGCCCGGTGCAGCGCAACCCGCACGGCGCCCTCGCTCATGTCCAGGGCGCCTGCCACATCGCCCGTGCGCTGGCCATCGACGAAGATGGCTTCAACAATGCGGGCCTGACGCGACGGCAGTGAGGCGATCATCCGGGTGATGTCGCTGCCGGCCAGTTCCTGCTGGGTGGGCAGCGCCGGAATCACCTCGGCGAAATCGTCCACCGACAGATGGTCGTGGCCTGTCCGCTTGCGCAAGGCGTCGATCAGCTTGTGGCGCGCGATTCCATGCAGCCAGGGGCCGACAGGCTGGCTGGCGTCCCAGGTGTGCCGCTTGGTGTGGATCGCGATCAGCGTTTCCTGCACAATGTCCTCCGCTTCGGCCGGCGAACGGCCCGCGCGCTTCAGTGATCCCTGCGCCCAGCCGCGCAGATAGCCCGCCACATCGCCCAGAAAGCTCCGATAGGAGGCTTCGTCACCGGCGACCGCCGCCAGCAACAGCCCTCTCCAGGCCGTCTCCTTCTCATGGGCCACGCGTGGGCCCCCCCTCATTCGCAGACGCTGCGGCGCCTGTTACAGGTGATCGTCCATGTGTGCAAAAAGAGCAACCGCGCGGAGGCTGCGGGGTTGCGCCGCCGGACGCGAACACGCGCCGCTGGGACGCTGGGCCGGGCGGGCGCCTCTCGCTACACCAAGTTGTTCATTGCGTGCGCCGCAATTGAGCGCTCTTGTGAGCGCGTGCCGCCGGACGCGGTGCGTGCGGCGACCGGGCAGCGGATGACATGACCTTTCTGGGCGACAAACGACTGTGGATCGTTCTTGCGCTTGTCGCCGCCATCGCCGGCCTGCGTTTCGCTGGACTTGGCGATCTGGTCTCGATCGACACCTTGCGGCTGCATCGTGCGACGCTGACGGGCTATGTCGAGCAGCATGCCGTGCTGGCGGCGCTGATGTTCGCCGCAGTTTACGTCGTGGTCGTTGCCATCTCACTGCCCGGTGCGACCGTGCTGACGCTGGCAGGCGGCTTCCTGTTCGGGCCGCTGCTGGGGACTGTCCTCAACGTCCTCGGCGCGACCACCGGCGCAGTTCTCGTCTTCGTGTTTGCGCGCTTTCTGTTTGGCGGCAACGTGCTCAACCGGTTCGGTGACAGGGCTGTCAGGCTCGGCGCCAACATCAAGGCCAATGCCTGGTCCTACCTGCTGGTTCTGAGGCTCGCACCGCTGTTCCCGTTCTTTCTGGTCAATCTGGTGCCTGCCCTCGTAGGGGTGAAGCTGCCCGTTTTTGCCGCCACGACCCTGCTGGGCATCATCCCGGCAACGGCGGTCTTCACCACCGCGGGCGCAGGGCTCGGCAGCGTTCTGGACACGGGCGGTCCCTTCCACTTCGCGTCTGTGCTGACGCCCGAGGTGCTCGCCGGACTGTTTGGCCTTGCGGCCTTGTCACTGGCCGCCATACCGCTCAAAAAGCGGTTTGGCGGTTGAGGACGATGCAATGACGAAAACGGTTCTGGGCGTGCTTGGCGGCTCGGGGGTCTATGACCTGCCCGGCCTTTCGGATGTGACCGAACATGTGGTGACGACGCCATGGGGTGATCCGTCCGACACGTTGCGCAAGGGATGGCTTGGCGACACCGAGGTCGTGTTCCTGGCGCGCCATGGCCGGGGACATCGCCACTCGCCGTCGGACATCAACTACCGCGCCAACATCGACGCCATGAAACGGATGGGCGTGAGCGACCTTGTGGCGCTCTCCGCCTGCGGCTCGCTGAAGGCGGAACTGTATCCGGGCCTGCTGGTGATGGTGGACCAGTATGTCGACCGGACGCACCGGCGCGAAAGCTCCTTCTTCGGGGCAGGCTGTGTGGCGCATGTATCGATGGCCCATCCGGTAGGGCCGCTGCTCCAGGGCCGGCTGATGCAGGCCGCGAAGGACGAGGATGTTCCGGCGGTCAAGGGCGGAACCTATATCTGCATCGAGGGACCGCAATTCTCCTCCTACGCCGAGTCGCAGACCTATCGCGGCCTCGGCTATGACGTCATCGGGATGACCGGCATGCCGGAGGCGAAGCTGGCGCGCGAGGCGGAGATCACCTTTGCGACCGTCGCGATGGTCACGGATTTCGACTGCTGGCATCCGGAGCATGACGTGGTCGATGTCCAGGCGGTGATCGCGACCGTGCGCGAGAATGCCGCCAACGCCGCGCGCCTGATCGCCCGCCTTGCCCGTGACCTGCCGGCCAGCCACGAACCATGTCCTGTCAAGTCGGACCGGGCGCTGGATGGCGCCATCATGACAGCGCCCGCCATGCGCGATCCGGCGCTGCTGGCGAGGCTGAATGCCGTCGCCGGCCGCGTTCTGGGCTGAGATCAGCGCCCCATCAGGTCGAGAACGGTTTCGAGCATTACCTTGATGGCGATGCCGGCATCCGCTTCGGTCATATTCTCGCGTGGCGAGTGGCTGATGCCCTTCTCGTTGCGCACAAACAGCATGGCCGCGGGAAAGGCGCGCGCGATCGTCATGGCGTCATGGCCCGCGCCGGAGGGGATGCGCCGCGCAGCGAGGTTCGCGCCGGTGCGGGCGATGCCGCGTTCCAGCGCCAGTTGCAGGTTGGCCGCCATCGGCGTGGCCGCGAGCCGCGAATAGCGATCGATCGTCACACCGACGCCGCGCCGCCGTGCGATGGCGTGGAATCGCTCTTCGACCGCGTCGTCCATGGCACGCACCGTGCTGTCGAGCGGAGCGCGGAAGTCGACAGTGAAGGCCACCGCAGCCGGAACGACATTGGTCGCGCCGGGCTCGGGCCGGAATACGCCGACCGTGCCGACTGCGTCGGGCTGGCCAAGAGAGATCGCCTCAAGCGCGAGCGCCATTTCCGCCGCCGCCGCCAGTGCATCCTTGCGGAGCGTCATTGGAACCGTGCCGGCATGGCCAGCCTCACCTGCAACCCGGACGCGGGCGCGGACCTGGGCGTTGATGGCTGTCACGATGCCGACCGCCTCGCTGTTGACCTCCAGCACCGGGCCCTGCTCGATGTGCAGTTCGAGATAGCCTGCAATGGAGCCGTCCTTGCGCTTCAGGGCTTCCACCTTGTCCGGATGTCCGCCGAACGCGATGAGCGCCTCGCGCACGCTGATCCCCTCCGCGTCGCGGGCGTCGAGCCAGGCTCGTTCGTAGCCTGATGACAGGGCGGCGGAGGTGGACAGGTTGGTCGGGAAGCGGACATTCTCCTCGTCGCCGAAGGCCATGATTTCGAGGGCGAACGGCATCGTCGCCATGTGCGGCTGCAGGGCTTCAGCCACCAGAAGGCCGGCGATGACGCCGAGATTGCCGTCATAGGCGCCGGCATCCTTCACGGTGTCGATGTGCGAGCCGATCATCAGCGCAGGAAGGCCGGCAGAGCGTCCTTCGAAACGGCCCTGCACGGAGCCTGCCGCGTCAATGAGGGCGTCCAGGCCGATGCGCCGCATCTCGGCAAGGACATGATCTGCCGCGGCGCGGTGCGATGGCGACAGATACAAACGGGTCAGCTTGCCCGGCTCGTCAGTGAAACGGTTGAGGGCGGCGAGCATGGCGAAGGCGCGCGCGCCCAGTTCGGCGGCGGAGGAGTTTCGTGAGGCTGGCGCAGGCGTCATCGCGTCAGGATAGGCCAGTTGCAAGGCACAACGAAACCCCGCAGCCGCCGCTGCCCATCGATTTTTTCAGCCCTAGAGCATTATGCGCAAAAGTGGGCACCGGTTTTGTGAGGATGCAATACTCTATCGTATTGTGCTAAATAACCTTTTCTCATTGAGGCGGATTCCATCTCAATGCGGGATAACCTAATGGGCGTTGCTGAAGGCCTTCCTGCTCAGCACCGTGCGCAGCAGGATGGCGACATCGAGCCAGAGGTTCCAGTTGTCGATGTACCACAGGTCATAGGTGACGCGGTTGGCCATCTTGTCGTCGGTATCGGTCTCGCCGCGAAGCCCGTGCACCTGGGCCCAGCCGGTGATGCCGGGTTTGACGTTGTGGCGGCGGGCATACAGGCTGATCTTCGCCACGTACTCTCGGTCATGGGCGAGGGCATGCGGGCGTGGGCCGACCAGCGACATCTGGCCCAGCAGCACGTTGATGAGTTGCGGCAACTCGTCGATGTTGTACTGCCTGAGCCAGGCGCCGAAGCGCGTGATGCGCGGATCGTTGCGCGTCGCCTGCCGGATCACGTCGCCGTCCTCCATCGTGCTCATGGTGCGGAACTTGAAGATCCGGAACTCCTGCTGATTGAAGCCGAAGCGGCGCTGCATGAAGAACACGGGACCCTTGCTGTCGCACTTGATCAGGATCGCCACGACCGCGAAGACCGGGAGCAGCAGCACCAGCAGCGTCGCTGCGCCGACAAGGTCGAACAGGCGCTTGATCACCAGTTCCGGCAAGCTCAGCGGCGGCGGCGTCACCTCGAGGCTTGCGATAGAGCCAATGCGGATGATGCGCGGATTGTCGAACCGGTCCAGCACCTGTTCGGGCGCAAGATTGATTGACACGGGCAGATTCATGAAGGCGTCGATGCAGCGTTCGATCACGTCGCGCTCGGACCACGGCACCGCCAGATAGACGCCGTCAGGCCGGCTGCGCCGGGCCTGTGCGACCGCATGCGCCAGGTCCTCCGCCAGCAAGGCCTCGCGCACGGGTTCCGTCATGTCTGGTTTCGGCTGCCTCAGGATGACCATGTCCTGGATCATCAGCCCCGTGTTCCAGGGCTGGTGGCGGGTCATGAAGGAGGTCATTTCGGCCTCGCGTCCGACCAGCAGGACGCGCTGGGCCGCAATGCGCCCGGTCTTGCTGGCGATCGACACGATCTTCACCACCCACCAGCGCGCCAGCGCGATCAGCGGGATTCCGGCGACATAGGTCAGGATAATGACGCCGCGTGAGTAATTGTCGCCGACTTTGGCCAGAAAGCCGATGGCGATGAAGGCGACCATCGTGACATTCCAGACGTTGAACGCCTCGACGATCTGGCCCTTGCTGGTGAGATGGCGCGTCAGCCGGTAGCGCCGCTGCAGCATGTTGGTGAAGCAGAAGATGCTTGCGATGAAGACGGCGAGCTCGACCGTCAGGGGGAAGCTCCCCATGTGCTGGTAGACGGCGAAGTGGTAGCCGACGCTGGTCGCCCAGACGATGCCAAGAACAGCGATGAAATCGACCAGCGCCGTGCCCAGGCTCACAAGGTAACGCCAGTTGGCCACGTCCCGCTCACCGGCCATGACAAGCGCCGGCTTCAGATCCTGAACTGTCTTCATACGCAACCCCCGAACCGCCGAAAGCGGCCCACGCCACACATTTCTGTCCTTCGCCGACACAGGCCACGATCGGGACGGCCGGACTGCCGACAGGGTTGCAGCCTTCGTGCCGTGTCAAAACGGGACAGCGGCCGGGAGCGTCCCGAATGTCGGCGTGGCGGGTTGTGAAGAGACGCTTAAAGGGGACAGCCAGCCAGGGCCAACGGCGCTGACAGCGGTGTTAGGCATGTTCGGACAATGCGCTTGACCCTCAAAGCATGCAGCGCGCATTCGTTGAAGGGTGGATTTGCGAACATCCGTCTGATCAGAAGATCAACCGCGATTGCTTTGTACATGCTTCGCGTGACGTCTTCCTTGCTGTTTGATCGACAGGATGTCCACCAGTTACTCGGGATTGGGTCGTATCCGGTGTCAACCGTTGCGCTTAAACATCGACCGCAGTTACAGCCCGATGATCTCGCGATCGGTCCGGTTATCGTTTCACCGCTTTCGCGGGCAGAAGCGCTGACGGCTGTGCAGCAGGCCCTCGCCAAGCCCGGTCATCTGAAGCTCGCCTTCGCCAACAGCCACCTCGTCAATCTCGCCCTTGACGATTCGACCTATGCAGGGGTTCTCAGGCGCTTCCTTGTGCTGCCGGACGGGATCGGCGTCGATCTCGGCGCCCTGATCATGCACGGACGCACCTTTCCGGCGAACCTGAACGGAACCGACTTCATTCCGGCGCTCCTCCGGGCGACGGCCACGCCGCTGCGCGTGGGTCTCGTCGGAGCGCGACCGGGCGTTGCCGAGCGTGCCGTGATCCAGCTGTGTCGGCTGGCGCCGCAGCACCGCTTTGTCGCCTGCTCGCATGGCTTCTTTTCGCCCGAGGAGGAACCGCAACTGCTGGCCCGTCTGGAGGAAGGCCGCTTCGACCTGCTGCTGGTCGCCTTCGGCAATCCGAAGCAGGAATTGTGGATCGCCGAACATCTCGACCAGCGCCATGCGCGGGTCGCGGCGGGCGTTGGCGCGTTGTTCGACTTCATGGCCAGGGAGGTGGCGCGCGCGCCTCAATGGCTCCGCTGGCTGCGGCTCGAATGGCTGTTTCGGCTTGCCCAGGAGCCGTCCCGCCTGTGGCGGCGCTACATGTTCGGCAATCTGCGTTTCGTCGGTCACCTGCTGATGCAGAAATGGCGCGGGACGCCGCGCAGCCGATGACCCGTTTTGCCATCGCGACCCCGAGCTACATCAACGATCTTGAGCGCTGCCGCCTGCTGTGCGCCAGCGTCGATCACTTTGTCACTGACCTGACCATGCATTATCTGCTGGTCGAGAACCGTGATGTCGCGGCGTTTCGCCAGTTCGAGGGTCCCAGGCGCCGGATCGTAGCCGAGAGAGAGCTTCTGCCCTCATGGTTGACGCCATGGTCAGACCCGCTCTCCGGCGGCCGGCGAAGGGTCTGGACAGGGCCGGGCGCGCTGATGCGGGGCCTCAAGCCGCTGCGCGGCTGGCATGCCCAGCAACTGCGCAAGCTGGCTCTGCCGCTCATGGCTGACGAGGACGTCTTCCTTTATGCCGACTCCGACGTGATCTTCCTCAAGCCCTTCGCGCAGTCCGACCAGACTGGTCCGCAGGGCATCCGGCTTTACGCCAAGCGCAACGGGATCGTGACCGGCATGGACGAGCATGTCGGCTGGCTGAACCATGCCGCCGACATCCTCGGCCTGCCGACGCCGGCGCTGCCCGCCACCGACTACATCAACAATCTCGCCACCTGGACCGGGCCGAACGTGCGGGTGCTGATAAAGACGATCGAGGCGCGTACCTCACGGCACTGGATCGAAGCGGTCTGCAAGGATCGCAGTTTCTCCGAGATGATGATCTACGGGGTCTTTGCCGAGGGCGTGCTCGGCAGCGCGGCAGGTCATGCGCCGAGCGACAGCGAATTGTCACGGACCTACTGGTTTCAGAAGGATGTGGAGCGCGACAGCTTCCGCGTCGCGGGTTCGTTGCTGGCGGGTCCGCAAGTGTCGATCGGCGTGCAGTCCTTCATCGGCGTGCCGCTCGAGGACCTCTGGGCGGTGTTCAGGCAGGCGGCCGCGCGCTCCTGAGCGTGCGGTAGGTCGTCAATGCCGACAGTGCCCACAGGGCGAAGAAGACGCCGTTGACCCAGACCAGCCAATCGTCGGCGCCGTTCGCCAGCCGGATGACCAGCCAGAGCAGAAGCCCCTTTACGGCGGCGAGGCTGGCCAGCAGGACGGCGCGCAATTCGGTCCGTCCGAGGCCATAGAGTAGCTCGGCGTGGTACTCGACAAGGTTTCGGAAGGCCGGGACCGCGATCAGCAACGGGAACAGCGCAGCAGCGGTGGCGACGTTCCTGCCGAGCAGGTGCGGCCAGAGCCAGAGCATGGCGATGACGCCTGCAAGCGCGACCACGGACACGATCGCGATCCCGGCTTCGACGGTGACAAGACGACCCCGGCTGTCGGCCATGGTCCGGGCCGTCATGAGCTTCTGCATCGCCAGTTGGTTGAAGACGCGCACCGGCATGCCAGTCAGGTCGATGATGCGCATGGCGATGGCGTAGAGCCCGGCCATGCGTGGGCCGGCGGCAGCCAGGACGACGGTCTTGTCGAGTTCGGCCTGCACGTAGAACACGATGTCGGCTGCCGCCGCCGCCATCGCGTCCGACAGGCGAGCCCGGTAGAGCCGTGGCGCGAAACGCCATCGCAGCGGCGGCAGGAACAGGCTCCAGGCCAGCGCTGCGGCAAGCAGGTTCGCACCGAGATACCATGCGGACCAGGCGTTCAGGTCAGTCTGGCCCAGCGCCCAGAAAGCCAGGGCCGCCAGCGTGCGGATGAGCGATCCGGTCAGCACCAGCGTCGAGGCCCGCCCGAAATGGCGGCGGCCGTTGTTGATGATGGCCACGACCTCGAGCAGACGCCAGCCAAGCACCTCGGCGATGATGATGAGGGCGAAGGCGTGCCATGGCATCGCCTGCAGCACGGCGAAATAGCCGGCGAGCGCAAGGCCCGCGACGACCGGCAGGGACAGCGCCAGCGCCGCCATGAAGCCGGCGAGGTAGGTCCCGATGAGCTGCGGCTTGACGGTTGCGGCGCGGAAGAGGGGGGAGATGAAGCCGAACCCTGCAGCACGCGAGAGGATGACCCCAAGGGCCGACGCGGTCGCGAAAAGGCCGAAATCGGCGAGCGACAGGACGTTGGCCGCTACGAGGAAATAGGCAAGTGCGATGACCAGTCGGCCGACCGAGCCGCTGGCGAGCTTCGCGTAGTCCATCAGGAAGCCGGACCGGCTCATGCGTAAAGGGTCCTTCGCGCCGCGTTGGGCAGGCGCGCCCGCGACGGCAACGCCGGTTTACCGACTTTGCAATACTGGGCTGACAAATGTTGAAACACCGCTAAACCGGAGGAACGACACCCATGCTGCCTGTCCGCCTGCATCCGGAGCCCCCGTGACGCTCACCCGCCGCATGTTCGCTCTTGGGACCGCATCGACGCTGCTGGCGGCGGAAGCGGCGGCACAGGTGGCCGCGCGCGCTCTCATTCCTTTCGGCAGTGCGGTGATGATTTCCGATTTCCGATCGGACACGATGCTGCGCGAGCAGCTCACCCGCCTGTGCGATGTGATCGTCCCGATGAACGAACTGAAGTGGCAGTCGCTGAGGCCCAACGCGGACTCCTTCAGCTTCAGGGATGCCGATGAGATCATCCAGTTCGCGAGGAGCAATCGGAAGACCATCCATGGCCATACGCTTCTGTGGGGCGACTTCCTGCCTGACTGGGCGCGGCAGATCAGTTCGGCGCGCGAGGCGGAGCGGGTGCTGGTCACGCATATCGAGACCGTGGCCGCGAAATATGCGGGCGTCTTTTCGAGCTGGGATGTGGTCAACGAGGTGATCGCCCACGCGCCGACGCCAGAGAAGCCGTTCCGTGATTCGGTCTGGTTCCGGCAGCTGGGGCCGCAGCTGCTCGACATCGCCTTTGAGACCGTCGCCCGGGTGGACCCGAGCGCCCGGCTCGTCCTGAACGACTATGATTTCGAAAATCCGGACGAACGCACGGCCGAGCGCCGGCGTCAGGCGCTCAGGCTGGTCCGTCATCTGCAGGACCGCAAGATCCCAGTCCATGAGGTCGGCATGCAGGCCCATCTTTATGGCGAGAAGCCGCTCGATGTGCGCGGCATCACCGCGTTTTGCCGTGAGCTGGGCCGACTCGGCATTGGCGTCAGGGTCACCGAACTTGACGTCATCGACTGGAAAATGCCTGGCCCGGCGGCGCAGCGCGACAAGCTGATCGGCGAGCTGACGACGGCGTTCCTGGGCGCAGTGATCGAAGGCCAGCGGCCACAGGCGATCATCACCTGGGGGCTGAGCGACCGGTCGAGCTGGATCCATGATGTTTTCAAGCGGCAGGACGGGCTTCGGGCACGGCCCCTGCCGCTGGATGAGGCCTATCGGCCCAAGCCGATGATGGCGGCGATCGAGGCGGCCCGCCGCCTGCCCGGTCCAGGGCGCTGAACCGGGCCGTCCTGCTGCAGCTTGCCACCCGACTGCCCCAATCTGGAACAGTTTCCTCCGGCATCAAACCTGCAACCTGACTGTCCGACAGCTCCGCAATCCCGGAAGCGGCTCCGGAAGGGGCGGGAAACGTCATAATTTGGAACGGTTTGGCATGTTTGCGATCAATACTCAGGCTGAAGATGCTGGGCGCGCGGGCAGCGATCCCGAGCGGCGCTCGCCGGGTCCTGTCGCAGGCAATCCGCTGGGGCTGCTGCTCGGGTTCGCGCGTCGCCGCTGGTGGCTGATCGCACTGTCGGGGCTGCTCGGCCTGCTGCTTGGTGCGGCGCTTGGCTTCTTGACGCCGAACCGCTATTCCGCGACCTCACAGCTTCTGATCGATCCACGCGATCTGCGCGTGCTGCAGAACGAGATTTCGCCGCAGAACACCAGCAATGACACAGCCGTGACCTATCTTGAAAGCCAGGTCCGGGTGATCGGCTCTGATGGCGTCCGCCGCAAGGTGATTGAACGGGCGGGGTTGGCGGGTGACCCTGATTTCGGCGGGCCGGGCAGCAGGCTCGGCGCGCTGCTCGGCCTGCCGGTGCAGGGTGCGCGCGACCAGCGCGACCCGGTGCTGCTGGCGCTGGCCGCCATGGACAAGCTTGTGCATGTCCGCCGCTCCGAACGGACCTTCGTCATCGACATCACGGCGGTGACCGGCGATGGAGACAAATCCGCCCGTATCGCCAACGCCATGGCTGAGGTCTACCTCGAAGATCAGGCCGCCGTGCGCTCGGACGCTGCCCAGCGGGCCTCGAACTCGCTTGGCGCTCGGTTGAACGAGCTGCGCGAACGTGTGCGGCAGGCAGAGGACAAGGTCGAGCGCTACCGCGCCGCCAACAATCTGGTGGGCACCAGCGGCAAGCTTGTGTCCGAGGAGACCCTCGCCGTCAGCAACACGCAACTGGCCCAGGCACGTGCCCGGACGACCGACGCACAGGCGAAGTTTGATCAGGTCCGGGCGGTGCGCCCAAGCAGCATCGAAGCGGGAGCGACGCCCGAAGCGCTGCAGTCTGCAGCGATCGCGACCTTGCGCGGCGTGCTGGCCTCGGCGCTGACGCGCGAGGCGGACGCCCTTGTGCTGTACGGGGCGCAGCATCCGCTGCTGGTGTCCGCGCAGGCGCAGGTGCGCGACGCGCGCCGGCAGATCGCCGAGGAACTGGCGCGCACCGTGCAGGCGGCCCGCGCCGAACTCGACCGCGCCCGCGCCTCCGAAACATCGATTGCTTCGCAGGTCGAGCGGCTGAAGCGCGAAACGCTGACCACTGGCGCTGCTGCGGTCCAACTGAGGGAGCTCGAGCGCGAGGCCGATGCGCATCGTCAAGTCTACCAGGCTTTTCTGCTTCGGGCCCGCGAGACCAGCGAGCAGACTTCGGTGGACAGCACGAATGCGCGCGTGATCACCAGCGCAACCGCGCCGCTCGAGAAGACCGGGCCGAACCGCAAGCTCTTTGCGCTCGCAGGGTTGATCCTCGGCCTCGGCCTGGGCGTCGCCCTTGCCATCCTGCGTGACATGATGGGGACCCAGCGTCCACAGGCGGCGAAGCAGCCCGCAGGGGTCTGTGCCGAACCAGCCGGCTCTGCAGCGCCGCTGCGCGGGTTTTTCGCCAGCGCCGGCGCTGCCCGTGCCACGTCTGAGCCGGCCGACGGCGCCGCTGTGCTTTCGGCCAAGCCGGCGCGGGGGCGCTGGCGCGGCGCAGCGACACAACAGACGTCGATGCCAGCGGAAACTGGCCTGCTCACGGTGATCCTGCCGTCCCCGCGATCGGGGACCTGGCGCAAGCAGCCGCAGGCGGCAACTTCGGCTTTCCACGGTACGGGCTTTGCGACGGATAGCTGGGATGATCCCAGGTCGCCGCTGGCGGCAGCGGTGCTTGCCGTGCGTGACCGTCTCATCCTCTCAGAAACACCGGGGCAGAACCGCAAGGTGGTCGTCCTTGGGCTCGGACCGGGTGTCGGGACTTCGCTGGTCGCGCTCAACCTGGCCCTCGCCAGCGCGCGGGAGAAGGCCACCCCGCTCCTGATCGATCTCGCCAACGGCCCGGCCTCGCTCAGTGCCAGCTTTGCAGCGGATGCCGCGCTTGGCGCCGAGGATGTGATCAGCGGGGCTGCCGGCCTCATCCGCGCCGCGCTGCAGGATGACGAGACAGGCGCCTTCTTCCTGCCGCGCCCGGCGGATGCGGCGAGGAAGCCGGCCCCGTGCCCGGCACGGTTGGGCAGCGGCCTGTTCGACCAGACCCGTCGTTTCGATGCCGTCATCATCGATGGTGGCTCGGTGATGGACGGCGCGCTGCCCTACATCCTCGCGGAACTGGCTGATGACATCGTGCTGGTGGCGTCGAACCAGGTTGACGAACAGGCCCGTTTGCGGCTGATGCGCCGGGCGCTTGGACCCGATGCCGAGAAGGTCCGGGTGGTGGTTGCCAATCAGGCTGCGGCAGGGTGATCGGGCGACGGTCATGACGATGTGGGCATGGCGCGCTATGGCGCTGGAGTTCAGCCGCTGATGCTGGCCGCAATGCCATTGCAGACCGCGGCACGGTTGCGCGGCGGTGTGTTCGTCGCCGCCTTGCTGCTGGTCTGGGTCTCGACCAGCCCGTTCCGCGCCACTGTCGCTGCGGATGTGGCGCTGGCTGGAAATCTCGCCAACCAGTTCTGCTTCTTGATGATGGGCGCGGTCTCGCTCGCGGCACTCGCGCTGGTCGATCCACGCGTGCTGAGGGCCTATCTGACGCCGATTTACGGGCTGATGCTCGGCTGGCTCACGATCACCATGCTGCTCTCGGCCAATTTTGACGTCTCGTTGCGGGCTTACCTGTTCACCCTCGTGGTGATCATGATCGCCGGCGCGATCATGGTGCTGCCGCAGACCGAGCGCGACTTCGCCGCGTTGATCGGCGCGGTCACGCTCATCGTCGTCCTCGTGTGCTATCTCGGCCTTGTGCTGTATCCGGACGCGGCAAAGCACAGCGGCGATGACATCCTTGAGCCCGAGCATGCGGGCTCCTGGCGCGGACTGTTCGACCACAAGAACATCGCCGGCGCGATGATGGGCATTTTCGTGATGATCGGGCTTTACGTGGCGCAGGCGCGCTCGGCGCTTGTCGGCTATGGGCTGGCGGCGCTCGCCGGGGTCTTCCTGTTCTTCACCAACTCGAAGACCTCGATGGCGCTGGCGCCGATCGTCTTTGTCCTCACCGTGCTGGCCGCACAGGTTCGTTCGGGCTGGCTGCGCGGGTTGATCATCATCCTGCCGCTGATCGTGATCATGGCCTTCACCTTCGGCACGGTGCTGTCACCCACGTTGAAGGCCATTCTGGAAGCGGTTTCGCCCGGCCAGACCTACACGGGGCGGACGGAAATCTGGGATTTTGCCTTCGACAGGCTGGGCGACAGGCTGCTGACAGGCTACGGGATCGAAGGCTTCTGGGGTTCGGACAAGGTGCGCTTCGCGGAGATCAGCGAGGGCGAGAAAGGCATCGCGCAGGGCATGGTGCATGCCCATAACGGCTATGTGGACGCAGTGGTCGCGATGGGCATTCCCGGCTTTGTCCTGGTGATCATGACCTTCGTGCTGCTGCCCTTCCGCGACTGGGTCAAGGTGCAGCATTCTGTGTCGAATGACCGGATGGCCCTGCTGTTCGCCCGCATCTGGTTGCTGACGCTCTACAACGCGTGCCTCGAAAGCTTTTTCTTCAGGCGTTCGGATCAGGTCTGGTTCGCCCTGCTGATCGCCGTCTTCGGACTCAGGCTTCTGGCGATGTGGCGGGTGAAGCCTGCGTGACCGCATCGGCCGCCTTTCGCTTGGTGGCGTGGGACGAGCGGGCGAGCCCGTGAACCGCCTTGTTCCAGCGCGAGGGCGCACGCACGTCATCGACAATGTCTGCTCATGCGGCAGCTGACACCCGAAGGTAGCAGACCGGGGCCAGCACGATCCATAGCGCACGATCGGTTAAGCCGCGCCGGCGTGCGCCCATCGCCAGCATCGCCAGCAGCCCGGCGACGAAGAGGGTAAGCCAGAGGCCCACCAGCAGGGCGTCACTGATGCCTGGCGGTTCCGGCGGACCAGCCAGAACAAGGTGGACGACCTTTGCCAGCACGAACAGCGGGAAGCCCAGAACCGTTAGCAAGGCCCCGCCGCACAGGGACAGCAGCGTGAAGGCGGCTGCGGCGCCCGCCTCGCGTCAGAACAGAATGGGCGCCCTCAGATGCGTGATGAGCGTCTGCAGACAGCCCTTCATTCAGCGCAAGCGTTGCCGAAACCAGATCGGCAGGTCGGGCGGCGCCTCCTCGAGGGTGTCCGAAGGCAGGTCGAGAATACCGTAGCCATGCCGGGCGAGGCGAAAGGCCAGGTCGGCGTCTTTGGTCACATTCCAGGCGTCCCATCCGCCGATCTCGTGCAAAGCCGCGGTCCGGAAGGGGTTGCTGGTCCCGCCCAGCATGTTCAGCAGGCCGGTCCTGATCAGGCCCGCGTTGACCACGTCAAAGAGGGCGGCGTATTCGAGCGCGAACAGACGCGCCAGAAAGCGGTCGTCGCAGTTGTCGATCACAAGCCGCACCTGCAGGCAGGCCACTTCCGGCGGCAGACGCATGATCAGGTTTGCCGCCAGCCTTAACTGGCGCGGGTCGGGCCGATTTTCTGCGCCGAACACGGCGATGAGATCGCCGCGTGCCTTTATCAGCCCGATAGTGAGGGCGAGGGGCTTGGTCCGCGGCATCCCGTCGGGTGCTGCAAGCACCGACATGTGGGCTGGCAGGCCTGTCGCTTCGAGCGCCTCGCGCGTCGCGATGTCGTCCTCCTCCACGATGAACCGGATTTCGAGCCGCTGAAGCGGAGAGTCGAGCAGTTTCAGCGCCTCGACCAGTTGCGGGGCGACAGCGGCCTCGCGGCAGAGCGGCACCAGCACGGAGCACCAGCGCGGGGTAGATCGGCAACCGGTCATCCGGCAGGCGCAAGGCCGGTCTTTCAATCGGCCACCACGCATTGATGGTCGCGCCAAGCCGGATCAGTATCAGGCCGAAGAAGAGCGGCATGGTCAGCAGGCCGATGATCACCGGCGTCGCATTCGGCGAGAACCAGCCAGCCAGCAGAAAGGCCAGGCCGGCGATCAGGGACCAGCGCGCCTGCGAGGCGCTAAAGCCCTGTTCGGCGGACTGGCCGCGATGACGGCATCCGAGATGATGGGCAGCGTGGTCGACGATCGCATCGCGGCAATGGGTGCGCAGCATGGCGCGGAATGCTTCGGGCGGCATCATGACGACATCGGCGCGGTTCTTCAGAGCCTGATCATCGAGCAGCTTCAGCCCTGGTCCCGAGGGCGCGATGGCGTAGCGGAACAGGCCGGCTGCCGGATCGAGCGCGGCGACGCCCAACGCCATGGCGTGCTGGAATGACAGGCGAGGCGTGGGGGCTGCAAGCCGCCTTCGCCGTAGCCCGGGCCTAGCTGGGCGTACAACTCCAGATGGTGGCCAGAGGCCGGCGCGCCAGCGTTGAGCCCGATCATCTGAATGCCCGGAGCTGGGGTAAGCAGTTGCTTGTTGTGGTCAATGCGTCCTTTCCTGGACAAATGGGTCAGCAGGCTCGTTTTACAACCCAAGGCTGTATATCAGATGGAGGCCAGACCCCGATTGATCGCGCTGTTCAGGGCCTGTTTCTGCGCCTTGATGAAGATGGCGCCGTCGAGCCGCCCGATGGTCCGTGCGCGGACGCCCGCCACGTGGTCGGCAAGGCGCTGAGCAAACAGGGCCGGCTCATCTGCGATCACGATGTTTGCAGGCAAGTCTGACAGGCCGCGCATCGACAGGGAGGTGGCGACAGCCGGCAGGCCGAGTTGCAGCGCCTCGATGGTCTTTAACTGCACGCCAGTTCCGGCCCGGCTTGCAAGCGCTACCACGGCGCAATCGCTGAGAAAGCCGGCCGCGTCGGCCACCCGCCCCATGACCTGCACATGGGCCGGCACGGCAAGCCCTTCGGGCACACGGCCCGCGACGGCTACCTTGAGATACTGCGGGAGCAGCGGCGCGACCTCGGCCAGAAACCATTTCAGGCCGATGAGGTTCGGCTCCCAGGTCCAGGTGCCGATCAGGCCGACATCGTGCTGCGGCGCGCTGTCGTTGGCCAGCTTGTGTCCCGTGCTGGTCGAGACAAGCGGCAGGACTGCTGACTTGGGCTCTAGCGCCTTACCCAGCATCCGCCGGTCGTCTTCGGCGAGGCACCAGATGAAGCGACAGGCGTCTGCCAATTCCGCTTCGATCACCTGCAGCTTTGCGGCCTCACGTCCAAACAGCCAGCGCAGGACAGGGGTGCGGCTTTGCGCGGCATTCTGGGAGGCCGAGAGGTGCTCGATGTTGTGTTCGATGAGCAGCGCGGGCGCGAGGTTACGCAGGGCGGGAAAGGCCCCTGCCATGGTGACGGAGTTGAGGACGAGCGCATCGAACGGTCCGGCTGCGGCGATGGTGGCCACGACGTGCTTGCGCCCCTCAAGCCACAGCTTGGCGCAGTTGATCGGCAGGCCGGAGGCCAATGCCGCCAGCACCCAGGCCAGCTTGCGGCCCTTGCCGGCAACATGGTTTTCGATGGTCATGCGGCCGAGCAGGACAGAGGACTGGTCCGGGCGCAGCATGTCGTCTGGACGGGCGAAGCCGAAGGCCGTGACCTCATGGCCGGCGGCGCGCAGGGCGTCGAGAATCGCCAGATTGGCGATTTCGAAGCCGGTGTCGGGCTTCAGGGTGGGCAGCAGCGAGGTGATGAATGCCAGCTTCACGTCAGTGCTGTTCCGTCCTTCAGCGATGTCACCCTTGAGGACGATGTTTGCAGGCAGTGGTCAAGTCTTTCGGCCTGTCAACGTAAACGCGCAGGCTTTGACGGCTGGTCTCAGGAAAGCTTAAGGCGTGCCGTGCTAATGATCCTGGAACTGTTCGATCGACTGCGACCCCCGCGATGATGCCGACTTCTCGAGACCATGCTCCCGCGACCGTCATTGCCGAGAGCGACGGGCTGGCCCGGCTCGCGCTCATGGCGGTGGTCTGCATCCCGACCTACAAACGGCCGGCCCTGCTGGCGCGTACCCTCGCGTCGCTGGTCGCACAGGATTTTGGCGGCCCGTTCGCCATCCTGGTTGTCGACAATGACGGAGGCGGGCGCGAAGGCTCAGTGCTGGCCGCACGTATGCTCGCGGAAGGCCGGTTCATCGGTGCCGTGCTGCTGGAGCCGCGACAAGGCAACTGCAAGGCGTACAACACAGCCTGGAGCTATGTTCGTCGCACCTTGCCGGATGTGCCGTTCATCTGCGGCATTGATGATGACGAGGAAGCGTTGCCCGGCTGGCTTTCCGCGCTGATGAACGCTGCGGAGACATCCGGAGCCGGCATTGTTGGCGGCCCGGTCACGCCGGTGTTCAGCGATCCTGGCCTTTCCTACCTGCGGCGCCACCCGATCTTCCGCTCGCATTACAGCGCCGACGGGCCGGTTCCTCAGCTCTATTCGAGCGCAAATTATCTCATTCGCGCGAGCGTGCTGGACGAGATGGGTTATCCCTCTCTCGACGAGGCGTTCGACTACAAGGGCGGCGGAGACACCGATTTCTTCACCCGCGCCCGGGCGCGTGGCGTGCGCTTCGCCTGGGCGTCACAAGCGGGCATGACGGAGACCATGCCAGCGCGGCGGACCGAATTCAGCTGGATCCAGGCCCGCGCGCTGCGCAACGGCATGATCTCGGCTCTGATCGCCCACAAGGCCAATCCCGGCGCCCTGGGCCGCGCGAAGGTGGTCGCAAAGTCATTGGCATTGCTGGCCGCCGCTGCGCCGCGTGGGTTGATCGACCTCGCGCGGACCGGCTCGCCGCTGATCGCACTCTACCACGCGCAGGTCGCCATCGGGCGGCTGGGTGCGGAATTCGGGCTCAATATCGAGCAATACCGCAATCCCGAAAAGAACTGACCGCTCAGAGGTAGCGCAGCAGGTCTTTCGCCGCCTCGGCCGGCGAGCGCTCAAGGTTGAACGCGCCGACAAACTGGCCGCGCTTGTCCATCAGGTAGATGATGGCGGTGTGGTCCATGGTGTAGTCGCCGTTCGAGGTGGGCACTTTCTTGTAGTAGGCGCGGTAGGCCTTCACCGTGGCGTCGATCTCGTCCTGGCCGCCGGTCAGGCCGATGATCCGCTCGTCGAAACTGCTCAGGTAGTTCTTCAGCACCTCGGGTGTGTCGCGGGCCGGGTCGACCGTGATGAACAGGGCGCGGACCTTCGCAGCCTTCGGTCCGGCCTCCCGGAACATCTGCGACAATTCCATGAGCTTGGTCGGGCAGATGTCCGGACAGTTGGTGAAGCCGAAGAAGACCAGCACAGGCGCGCCTCCGAAGGCCGTGCTGCGCACCCTCTTGCCATCCATGGCCGTCAGTTCAAACGGGCCGCCGACGGAACTGGCGCGCGTCGCCTCAGGCGATGGCGCGAAGGTCCACAGCGCAGCGAGCCCGAGGGCCACCAGGCTGAACAGGAAGGCCGCCGCCGGCAAGATGAGGGCGCGCTTGTTCATCTGAACTCCAGGCTCGTGACTGCGCTCAGAAACAGCGCGCGATGGCGGCAATCAGGCCGTCCGTGAACAGGCGCTCGCCCTCACGGACCCAAAGCAGCAGGCCAGCGCCGACAAAGCAGGCCGCGGTGCCGACCAGAAGCCAGCGGGCGCTTGTCGTTTGGGGTGGTCGATCCGCCGTGTCGCTCATGAGATCTGTCTAGCGGAGATAGGCCACGCTTCCAAGGGCAGCGATGTCGCGCGGCGAAGCCTGAATCCGGAGCGGTGCCCGGCGACGCCGTCAGGTGTCCCTTCGGGCCGCGAAATGGGTGTCGATCTCGTCGGGTGTGATCGGGGCGGCGCCTGCGGCGAGCAGCCTGCGTCCGCGCATGTGATCGGCCGGGCGGTTGATGCTGTCGATTGCGATCAGGCGGCCCGCCTTGAAGTAAAACACCGAGAACCGGCGATCGGCGCGGTTGCCACGCTCCTCGACATGATCATGGCCTTGTGAGAGGCCGACCATCTGGAGCTTGAGATCGTATTGATCGGACCAGAACCAGGGCACGGCCTGATAGCGCGCTTCGTGCCCCATGATGCCGGCGGCGACGATCTTGGCCTGATCCACCGCGTTCTGGACCGATTCCAGCCGGATCATGCCGTCGCCATGCGGATTGGGGAATGATGCGCAGTCGCCCAGGGCGAAGACCTGCGGGTCGGAGGTGCGTTGAGTGGAATCGACAACGATGCCATTGGCGATGCCGAGGCCGGCTGCTTCGGCCAGTTGCGTGCGTGGGCTGACACCGATTCCGGCCAAGACGATATCGCAGTCAAGGTCTACCCCGCTTGAGGTTCGAACGCCACTGACCGCGCCATTCCGCCCGGCAATGGCCGCGATGCCATCGCCGAGGCGCAGATCGACACCGTTCTGCCGGTGCACTTCAGCGAAGAAGGCCGAGACGTCCGGGCCGACGGCGCGCGCCATCAGGCGGTCCTGCATCTCGATCACCGTAACCTGCTTGCCGAGCTTGCGGGCACTTGCGGCGACCTCAAGGCCGATAAAGCCACCGCCCACCACCACGAGCCGCGCGGCGGCTTCGAGCCGCAGCTTCAGCGCCTCGGTGTCGGCGCGGCTGCGCAGCACCATGACGCCATCCAGATCCGCGCCCGGGCAGCCAAGCGGGCGCGCAGAGGCGCCGGTGGCGAGGACGAGATGGTCATAGGCGAAGCACTGGCCGTCGGCGGTCTTGACCGACTTTGCGGCGCGGTCGATCGCGGTGACGTCGGCCCCCTGATGCAGCGCAATGGCCTGCTCGCTGTAGAAGTGCGGCCCGCGCATCAGGAGCGCGTCGAGCGCCAGCTCCGCCCCAAGCAGCATCACTGGTCCGCCGTATCCGGCCGCACGCAGCTCCACGGCTGTCTGCACGCCGGCCTGACCGGCTCCGATGATGACCGCTCCGCTCACGCCTAGCTGTTCCCGAAGACGGTGTTGAGCTGGCTGCCGACCATGATGAAGGTGGTGCGCTTGGGCACCTCCTTGAGCTTGACCGCGCCGATATAGGTCATCATGGAGCGCACGCCGCCCATGATCTCCTGCATCGTGCCGTCGACCGTGCCGCGATAGGGCACCTCGACCGTCTTGCCTTCCGAAGCGCGGTACTTGGCGACGCCTCCGGCATATTTCTTCATCGCCGTGTCCGAGGACATGCCATAGAACTGCATGCGGACGGGGACCTTCTTGCCGTTTTTCTCGTCGTAGATGATCTCGCCCTCGCATTCGTCATGGCCGGAGAGCATACCGCCCATCATGACGAAATCGGCGCCGCCGCCATAGGCCTTCGCAACATCGCCGGGAACCGTCAGGCCGCCATCGCCGCAGACCTGCCCCTTGAGGCCATGTGCGGCGTCGGAGCACTCGATGATGGCGGAGAGCTGGGGGTAGCCAACGCCTGTCATCTTGCGGGTGGTGCAGACCGAGCCCGGGCCGATGCCGACCTTGACGATGTCGGCGCCGGCCAGCAGCAGGGCCTCGGTCATGTCGCCGGTGACGACATTACCGGCCATGATCACCGCCTCGGGGTTTTCATGCCGGGTGCGATGGATGGTCTTGAGAAAGGCCTCGGTGTAGCCATTGGCCACGTCGATGCAGATCTTCGTGAGCGGCACTTTCGCCTTCACCGCCTTGAACTTGTCGTGGTCAGCCTCGGCGATGCCCAGCGTATAGAAGCTGTTTGACGCATCCTCGGTGGCGAAGAAGGCCGCCAGTGTCTCCACCGGATAGTGCTTGTGCAGCGCCACCATGGCACCGAAGCGCTTGAGCGCGCGGGCCATCGGGATCGTGCCGGTGACATCCATGTTGGCGGCAATCAGGGGAAAGCCGGTCCAGTCCGTTCCGGTGTGGAGAAAGCGGAAGGTTCGGTTGACGTCGACGTCGCTGCGGCTACCTAGCGTCGAACGCTTGGGACGGATCAACACGTCCTTGAAGTCGAGTTTCGGATCGTTCTCGATGCGCATCGGTCAGGCTCGCGGGCTGGATCATCCGGTCATGAAAAGGCCCCGCACGCTGTGGTCGCGGGGCTGAACATGGCTGAGCTATATCCCGCTTTGCAGCGTTCAAGAAGCCCCAATCGGACAGGTCGGGCTCAGGGCTTCAGCGCGATGTCCCAGCAGTCATTGAGCGGCTCGCGGTAGCGTTCCGCCAGCACGGGCGCGAAGATCACCTCGACGTCGAGAATGTAGGGCGTGATGGGGCAACGCGGCAGCAACAGAACCTCCGCGGTCCTTGCCGCCGACACAAGCCGATCCCGGCGGGCGGCCGGAAAGCCGCGACCGATGTCGAGCGAGATGGTCACACCCCGGATAGGCGTCTTGCCGAGCAGATAGGGCATCGGGTCCAGAATGCCGAGCGTGTAGACCGACTCGAAGGCGCGGCCGCGCGCCTGTTCGCGCTGCCGGATGGCGGCCATCGCATCGGCCTGATCAAGCAGATAGAAAGTCTGATACTCGATCTCGGAATAGAGGATGGTCGAGGGCATCTGCCCGGCGCGGGCGAACTCCTCGTAGGTCGCCCTGGTGCGCGGATAATGCTTCTGGGCGGCGAGCGCATGGTTGCGGTACTGGCCGCGCATGATCACCTGGTTGAGCCCCTTCAGTTCGGGCCTGTCGAGCCCGACAAAGCCCGGCGCGACGGCGGCGGTCCGCGCGGCCATGTGCAGGATGTTGATGGCGGTCGGCAATGTCGCTGCCGCGAAGAGGATCATCACCACGTTCCTGCCCCAAGCGCCGGGGGGCAGGCGTTCCGGCAATCTGAGGAGGATGACCAGCAACAGGGGCCAGAGGAAGGCGAACTCCTGGCTGCCGGTGTTCTGGTTCTCGATCACGATGGCCATGGTCAGCGCCACGCCGAGCATGGCCCCATCGCGCGTCAGCAGTTGCCTGAGCGCGTGGGTGCGCTCCGGCAACGAGCCGACGAACAGCAGGCGCAGATAGGGGAGACAGGCCCGCCAATCCATTGCGAGCAGCGCCAGCACGAACAGCGCCACTGGCAGGATCACGTCGAACTTGACCGACAGCAGCGTGAACAGGCGGCCACCGAGCTGGCCTGCATTATGGGATGCCATTGCCGCGATGTCGGACAGGTAAGGGCCCAGCATGCCGGTGGGCAGGCCGATGAGGACCGCCAGAAGGGCTGCGCTGACCAGCGCCGCGAGGCCCGACCTCATGCCGACGAGCCCAGCCACCATGCCATAAGCGACGAGCACCACGGCCGGGGCGAAGGCGTTGGTCTTGAGAAAGAACAGCGCCGCCAATGTGATGGCCACGACGATGGTGCGCCGGTAGCCATCGGACATTGCAAACATGGCGGCCACCAGCAGGTAGAGCACAAGACCGCTTTGCCGGTTGTAGAGTCCGACGCCATCGACGCCCGGAGCAGGATAGAAGCTGATCGCGTTGAAGGGCAGCAGCGTGAGCAGCGCGAACGGAATGGCGAGCCACAAGGCAAGGGTCTGGGAGCGCCTGGCGGCGTCGAGCACAACCAGCACCATCAGAGGCAGCGTGATCAGCACGGTGGCATACTGCGCCGCCAGCAGCGGCTGTGCCCCGGGGAACAGATGCTGCGCGATCGCCAGAAGGTAGTAGGGCAGCGCGCCGGAAGGTACGAAGAAGTCCACGTGCGGAATCTGCCCGAGGCTGACCCGGTAGGCGCCGTCCATGGCGAAGTACAGGTCCCAATACAGCGCGCCGAGCGGCAGTTTCAGCGGGAGAGCGAGCAGGCCCGCCGCTGCGGCGGTCATCAGGGCCAGCACGAGCATCGGATAGAGCGCCGGTCGTTTCACCCTGAACCTCTCCTGTTTCATCCGCGCACAATCATGGTGCCGCCCCGCGGTTTCCGGGCGCGTCCGCCTCGTTTTGAGCATGGTTCGTGCCAGATGCAGAGTGCTCGGCCGGATGCCGCAGTTAACGCCCGCGTTAGCCATGACATGGCAAAATCCTTGGCCGATGTCCTGCCATGCCGCACTATGCGACCCTCGAAACGAGGTGATCGTGGCAGATATTCAGGACCATTCGACACGGCATCTTGAGCGGTCGCGCGTTGCGGGACAGCCGCAGGATCTGCTGGCCTATGTGAGGGCCCTGAGGCCGCATCACTGGGCCAAGAATGCGCTGATCTTCCTGCCGTTGCTGCTCGCCCACCAGTTGCTGAACCCTTATCTGGTGTGGTGGTCGCTGCTCGCCTTCGGTTCGTTCTGCATGGCGGCGTCGGCAACCTACCTGATCAATGATCTGGTCGACATCGAGTCGGACCGCAAGCATCCGGTGAAGCGCTTCCGTCCGCTCGCATCGGGTGCGATGAAGCCGGCCCACGCGATGGCCATGGTTCCGGCGCTGTTCGCCGGTTCGATCGGGTTGTCGCTTATGATGCCGGAGCCGAAATGGTTCCTGGCGGCGCTGGCGACCTATCTGGTGCTCGGGCAGATCTACGTGTTCTATTTGAAGCGCAAGCTGCTGGTCGATGTGCTGGCGCTTGCGGCGCTGCACATGCTGCGGATTCTGGCCGGCAATGCCGCGACGGGGATCGCGCTGTCGTCCTGGCTTCTGGCGTTCGCCATGTTCCTGTTCTTCAGCCTGGCTTTGCTGAAACGCTATGCCGAGCTGCGCGACACCGGCGACGATGTCGGCCTGCGCGGCGTCGGGCGCGGCTATCAGGCGGGTGATCTCGAAACGCTGTCGCAGATGGGCATTTCCAGCGCGGTGGTGTCGGCGCTGATCCTCGCGCTTTACGTCGACTCCAAGGCCGTCTCAGGCCTTTACACCTATCCGCAGCTGATCTGGTTGCTGTGCCCGATCGTGCTGTATGTGATGGCACGGGTCTGGGTGCTGGCGCGGCGCGGGCAGCTGCCCGATGATCCGCTGATGTTCATGATCACCGACTGGCGCAGCCAGCTCATGGGCGTCGCAGCCGGCGCCGTGCTGATCGCCGCCACCTACCTGTGAGCCCGCCGCAGCCGAGACCCTACACGTCGTGGGGTGGACTTGGCGCCAGGGGCAGCAGGCCCGTAAAGGCCGGCGGCTGGCCCGATGGCGACGTGTCCGGCCCGGTGCTGGCCTATGGCAATGGCCGCAGCTACGGCGACAGTTGCCTTGTCGACGGCGGCACCGTCCTCGACACGGCCGATCTTGACCGGATCGTCAGCTTCGATCCGGACAATGGGGTGATCGTCGCCGAGGCGGGCGTCCTGCTCGGCGCCGTGACTGCGCACGCCCTGCCACAGGGCTGGTTCTTGCCGGTGACGCCCGGCACGCGCTTCGTCACGCTGGGCGGCGCGGTCGCCAACGACGTGCACGGCAAGAACCACCATGCGCTGGGAACCTTCGGCAGCCATGTGGCCTGGCTCGACCTGCAGCGCTCGGACGGTTCGATCTTGCGCTGTTCGGCGGACGAGAACCCGGCCTTATTCGCCGCCACCATTGGCGGCATGGGCCTGACCGGGCTGATCCGGCGCATCGCGCTCAGGATGATCGCGGTCAGGGGGCCGTTCATGGCGCAGGACGTCATCCCGTTTTCGGGGCTGGATGCGTTCTTTGACCTGGCCGGCGGGTCGGATGCGAGCCACGCCTACACGGTGGCATGGATCGACAGCCTTGCGCGCGGCGCCAGGCTGGGACGGGGCGTCTTCTTCAGGGCCAACCACTGCGCCGCTGCCGGCGAGATGACGCCAGACCGGCCGCTGCCCTTCCTGCCGTTCACGCCGCCATTTGCGCTGATCAACCGGCTGACGCTGACAGGTTTCAATGCGGCCTATCGCTTTGCCCACAGGCGGCGCACCGAAGGTGCGACCGTCCCGTTCCAGCCCTTCTTCTATCCGCTCGACCGCGTCAGCGGCTGGAACCAGGCCTATGGCCCGAAGGGCCTGCGCCAGCACCAGTCGGTGGTGCCGATGGCGGCGGCGCGCGAGGCCGTGACGGATCTGCTCAAGGCCACGCACGGCGCGGGGGAGGCCTCGTTCCTGACCGTACTGAAGCTGTTCGGTGACAGGCCGTCGCCGGGAATGATGTCATTCCCCATGGCAGGGGCAACGCTGACCCTCGACCTTCCCTACCACGGCGCACGCACCGACGCGCTTCTCGACGAGCTTGACCGGATCACGGTTGCTGCTGGGGGGCGAGTCAATCCCTACAAGGACGCGCGGATGTCGCCTTCGGTGTTCGAGGTGTCGTTTCCGCGCTGGCGAGACTTCGCCTCGCACACGGACCCGGCTTTCAGTTCGAACTTCTGGCGGCGCGTGACGGGCTGCTGAAGCCCGCGTCACCCCGGACCTGGTCCGGGATGACGGCAAAGCCGGGGTGCCTTACTTCACCGCGACCTTGCGCAGGTAGTCGGTGACGATCCGCGCAACGCCGCGCGAGAGCAGGTCGTCGAAGGCGTCGCAGAACCGGTCGACATCGGCGCGGGTTGCGACCAGTGGCGGTTCAAGCCGGATGACATTGCGGTTGTACTCGGTGAAGGCGACCAGCGTGTCGTAGTCCTTCAGCAGCAGCGCACCCACAAAACCGCAGAGCGAGCCCTTGAGCTTGTCGTCGAGCAGCGCAACCATGTGCTTCAGGCCGAAGGGCAGCGTCTCGGAAAAGTCGTTGAACTCGACGCCGACCATGAAGCCCTTGCCGCGTACGTCCTTGATGAGCGTCGGGTGCCTGGCCTTGATGTCCTTCAGCCGCTTGATCAGGTGCGCGCCTTCACGCTCGGCATTGCCGATGAGGTCTTCCTCATACAGGATGTTGAGGCCTTCGATAGCCGAGATGCAGGCCTCGCCGATGCCCCCGAAGGTGGCCGGGCCATGGATCAGCGCGGTCTTCGGCTTGCCATAGGCCTTCATGTAGACCTCGCGCCGGGCGATCATCGCTGCCATGGCTGACTTCGAGCCGCCAAGTGATTTTGCCAGTGCAGTCACGTCCGGGATGACGCCGAATTCTTCAAAGGCGAAGAAGCGGCCGGTGCGTCCAAGGCCGCACTGGACCTCGTCTGCGACCCACAGCACCCCGTGCTTGTCGCAGAGGGCGCGCAGACCCTGCCAGAAGCTGGCGGGCGCTTCGATGATGCCGCCACCGCCCTGGATGGTTTCGAGCACCACGATGCCGATCGACGGATCGCTTTCGATGGCGCTGCGGATGGCGTTCAGATCGCCGAACGGCACCTTCACGCGGTTGTCGACCAGCGCGAACTGCTGCTGGTAGAGTACCGAGTCGGTTATGGAGAGCGTACCCTTGGTCTTGCCGTGGAAGGCGTTCGCCGCGTAGATCACCTTGGACCTGGTAGGCCCCTGCGCCTGTTCCGCGACCTTGATGGCGGCTTCCATGGCTTCAGAGCCGGACGAGCCCAGGAACACCATGTCCAGATCGCCGGGCGCGATCTGGGCAAGGTTGTGGGCCAGCGCCGCCGCATACTGCGACATGAAGGCCATGCAGATCTCGTGGCGGTTCTCGTCGGCGAAGCGCTTGCGCGCGGCGAGGATGCGCGGATGGTTGTGTCCGAAGGCGACCGAGCCGAAGCCGCCGAAGAAGTCGAGAATCCTGCGACCGTCATCGGTGATGTAGTGCATGCCCCTCGCGCTTTCGACCTTGATCTTGTCGAAGCCGAGCAGCTTGAGGAAATGCACCTGGCCGGGGTTCAGGTGGGCGCTGAACAGCTCCTTCATCCGCCTGACATCGAGCGCCTTGGCATCCTCGACGCTGAGCAGCTTCGGGCGGGCAGGGATGGTTTCGGTCAGGTCGTAGGCGGCCATGCTCATGGTGGTCTCCACTTGAAATGCTTGGTTCAATTCCACGCTCCTCATCCTGAGCCCGTCGAAGGAGGAGCTTCAGCGAGTGCCGCGGCGTGTCCGGTGCGTCGTCCTTATCCGTCGACAAGCTCGGGATGAGGACGCTTTTAAGGTCTGCGTCAGGTGTTCAGCGTCTTGCGATACTCGGAATAGGCCGAGATCAGCATGTCGCTGTCGTTGTAGCGGGCGGTCCAGCCAAGTTCGCGGGTCGCCTTCGAGGTGTCGAGGATGCAGACCTCGTCAGCGATCAGGTACTGCTCGGGATCCATCAGCGGCAGGTTGATGAAATCGAGCATGTCAAGCGTGCGCTTGACGGCCCAGCCCGGCGTCGGGAGCAGGATCGACCTCGAGCCGGCGTGGCGGATGAGGTCTCCCAGCAACTGGCGAACGGGCGGCGGGTTGTCCGAGCCGAGATTGTAGGCGCTGTTCGGGATGCCGGCGCGCCAGGCGGCCTGGCAGGCCGAGGCGCAGTCGAACACCGAGATGAACTGGTAGGGGTTGGTCCCGGCCCCGATCATCGGGACGGGCAGGTTCAGGTCGATGAGCTTGAACAGCTTTGACAGGATGCCGAGGCGGCCCGGACCGATGATCAGCCGTGGACGGAAGATCGAAATGCTGAAGCCGCGGGCGCGGTAGGCGTCGCACAGGGTCTCGGTCGCCAGCTTGCTCATGCCGTACTCGCCGAGCGGATTGGCGGGATGGTCCTCGGTCTGCGGCACGGTGACGGAATGGCCGTAGATCATGTCGGTGGTGAAGTGCACCAGCTTTCGCGCGCCCACCTCCTCCATCCATTCGAGGATGTTGCGGGTGCCGTCGAAGTTCACGGGCCAGAAGAATTCATGCCGCTTGGCGCGTGGCATGATCGGGGACAGCATCTTGGCTGACAGGTTGTAGACGACGTCGTCGGCGTCGAGAGGGATGGCGCGCAAGGTCTCCGGCGCGGTCACGTCAATCCGGATGAAGCGCGCGTTCTGGTAGACCGCATGGGCGCTGTTGTGGATGTCTGCGACAATGACCGCTTCGCCGAGTGCGGTGAGGTCTCCTGCGAGCCGTTGTCCCACAAAGCCATCGCCGCCGATGATGATGTGTTTCATGTTGTAACAATCCTGTCTTCAATCAGGCCGTCTGGCCGGTCAGCTTTGGGCAATCAGGATGGTTCCCGCAACGATCAGGCCAATGCCGGCGAGACGGGCCAGGCCCACGTCTTCGGCGAAGAAGAAATAGCTGTAGGCGGCCACCACCACATAGGCGAGGCTCAGGAACGGATAGGCGTAGGAAAGCTGCACCCGCGACAGGACGATCAGGTGCGAGGCCATGCTGATGACGAAGGTGCTGAGTCCCAGAAAGACGAAGGGATTGAACACAACCCTGAACACGGTGCCGATCAGCCCGTCGGCGCCGATGTCGAGCGGGCCGAGGCCGGTCATGCCCTTCTTGAGCATGATCTGGGCCGCCGCGTTGGTGAGCACGGTGAACAGGATGAGCGGAAGAAAGGAGATCGAGGAGGCTGCCGGCATGGGCTGCAAACTACCACCAGCCCCGGCAATCGCCTCGCAGTATCGCGCCACAGCGTTAAAGCTTGGCGCATGCGCGGGAGCGGGCGGTGCTATTCCTCGAGATGGCAGGCCGCCAGCCGGCCATCCTTCAGGGTCCGCAGCGCGGGGTTGTCGACCCTGCAGCGTGCCACCGCAAACGGGCAACGTGTGTGGAAGTGGCAGCCGGGCGGCGGGTTCTGGGGTGATGGCACATCGCCCTCGATCACCAGTTTCTCGCGCCTGGCGCGCGGATCGGGCAGGGGTGCCGCCGAGATCAGGGCGCGCGTGTAAGGATGGCGCGGATTGGCGAAGATCGCGTCCCGGTCCGCCACCTCGACAATGCGGCCGAGATACATCACGGCGATGCGGTGGCCGATATGCTCAACGACACCGAGGTCGTGGCTGACGAACAGGTAGGCGAGGCCGAACTCCTCCTGCAGGTCCATCATCAGGTTGAGCACCTGCGCTTGCACCGAAACGTCGAGCGCCGAGACCGGCTCGTCCGCCACGATCACGCTCGGGTTGAGGGCGAGCGCGCGGGCGATCCCCAATCGCTGCTTCTGGCCGCCCGAAAACTCGAACGGATACTTGTGCATGGCGTCGCTGCTGAGGCCGACCTTCTTGAGCAGCGCGATGGTGCGGTCACTGCGTTCCGAAGCCGGAATGTCGCCGAAGTTCTCGAGCGGCTCGGACACGACCGCGCCGGCCGTGAGGCGCGGATTGAGCGAGGCGGACGGGTCCTGGAACACCATCTGGATGCGTTTGCGCCAGGGCTGCATCTGGGTGCGCGACAGGCCCGTGATGTCGGTGCCGTGCAGCCTGATCGTGCCGGCGGTCGCCGGGATCAGCCCCATCGCGAGCTTGCCGACCGTGGACTTGCCGCAACCCGACTCACCCACGCGCTCGCAGTGCTGGCCAGAACGGTTTCGGCGTGGTGGCAGGCGACACTGTGAGCACTGCCGACCGCGCGCAGGTCGGGCGCCTCGGCCCGGCAGCGCTCCGTGGCGAAACTGCAGCGGGGCGCAAAGGCGCAGCCGATGATGGGAGCGCGCAGCGATGGCACCATGCCGGGGATTTCCGACAGACGGCGTTTGCCGCCAAGGCGCTTGTTGAGGCGCGGGATGGAGGCCATCAGGCCGCGGGTATAAGGATGGGCCGGCGCGTCGAACAGGCCGGTGACCGAGGCCTCCTCGATCTTGCGGCCGGCATACATGACCATGACGCGCTGGCAGGTCTCGGCGACAACGCCAAGATCATGGGTGATCAGCACGACTGCGGCGCCGGTGCGCTCCTTCAGCTCCAGCATGAGCTTGAGGATCTGCGCCTGGATCGTGACGTCGAGCGCGGTCGTGGGCTCGTCAGCGATGAGCAGGCGCGGATTGCAGGCCAGCGCCATGGCGATCATCACGCGCTGGCGCATGCCGCCGGAAAACTGGTGCGGATAGTCCGCGAGCCGCTTGCGGGCATCGGGAATGCGGACGAACTCCAGCATCTCGCCGGCGCGCGCCCAGGCCTCTTCCTTGTTCTTGCCCTGATGGATGCGAACCGACTCGGCGATCTGGTGGCCGACGCTCAGCACCGGGTTGAGGCTCGTCATCGGCTCCTGGAAGATCATCGCCACCGCGTTGCCGCGGATGGCGCGCATCTCGTCCTCGGCGAGTTTCAGCAGGTCCTTGCCGTCGAACAGGATCTCGCCCTCGACCGTGCGGCCAAGACGGGCCGGCAGAAGACGCAGGATCGAGAGCGCGGTCACACTCTTGCCGCAGCCGGACTCGCCGACGATGCCGAGGGTCTCGCCGGGCATCACATCGAACGAGACGCCGTCCACGGCGCGGGTCACGCCGTCCTCGTTGAAGAACTGCGTCTTGATGTTGCGGACGGAGAGCAGAGCGCTGCCGGTCACATGCGCCTCGTAAGCCGGGGGTCCAGCCGGTCACGCAGGCCGTCACCGACGAGATTGACGGCCAGCACGACGAGCGCGAGCGCCAGGCCGGGCGCGAAGATCGTCCAGGGCGCGCGGCTGAGGAACAGGCGCGAGGATGCGACCATGTTGCCCCAGGTCGGAATGTCCGGCGGCGTCCCGGCGCCGAGGAAGGACAGCGACGCCTCGATCAGGATCGCGGAGGCGCAGATATAGGTCGCCTGCACGATCAGCGGCGGAAATGTCGATGGCATGATGTGGCGGAGCAGAATCTTCCAGGTCGGTGCGCCGCCCGCGACTGCGGCCTCGACATAGGGCGCCTCGCGCACGCTGAGCACCACCGAGCGGACCAGCCGCACCACACGCGGAATCTCCGGGATCATGATTGCCACAATCACTGTCGTAACGCTGGCGCGGGTGAGCGAGACCAGCGCAATGGCAAGAAGGATGGCCGGAATTGCCATCAACCCGTCCATGAAGCGCATGACGATGGTGTCGGCCGTGCGGAAGAAACCGGCGAGCAGGCCGATCATCAGTCCGATCCCGACCGACAGGAAGGCGACCGTAAGACCCACCATGAGTGACACACGTGCGCCATAGACGGTGCGGGCGAAGACATCGCGGCCAAGGCTGTCCGTGCCGAGCCAGTTCACAGCCGATGGTGGACGCAGGCGCTGTGCGGGCTGCATCCTGATCGGGTCGCCCGCGATCAGCGGCGCGAAGACCGCCAGCAGGGCCATGAGGATGAGGATGACTGCGCCGGCGACCAGCGTCGGGTTGCGCCGGACGAAGCGCCATGGGTGGAAACGTGGAACGGATCGGGCCGGGGCTGTGGCGACACTCACGGCTTCAATACCTGATCCGGGGGTCGATGATGGTATAGGTGAGATCAACCAGAAGGTTCACCAGCACGTAGACGCCGGAAAAGATCAGGATCACGCCCTGGATGATCGGATAGTCACGCTTGGCGATGGCGTCCACCACGAGGCGGCCGATGCCTGGAATGTTGAACACCGTTTCTGTGATGACCACACCGCTGATCAAAAGCGCGACGCCGATGCCGATGATCGTGACGATCGGCACGCCGGCGTTCTTCAGCGCGTGCTTCAGCAGCATCGATTCATCGGCAACACCTTTCGCCTTCGCTGTCCGGATATAATCCTCCGAGAGCACATCGAGCATCGAAGCACGGGTGATGCGCGCGATCAGCGCGATATAGGCGAGGCCGAGTGCCATCGAGGGCAGCACCAGATTGCGTGCCCAGCCATCGAGCCCCTCGTTCATGGGTGTGTAGCCTTGCACGGGCAGCCAGCGCAGTTCGATGGCGAACAGGTAGATCAGGAGATAGCCCACCACGAAGGTCGGGACGGAGAAGCCCACGACCGAGATCACCATCAGGACCCGGTCAATCCAGGTGCCGGCCTTCCAGGCGGCCAGGACGCCAAAGCTGATGGCCAGCGTCACCGCCACCACAAGCGTGGTCAGCGCCAGTGACAATGTCGGTTCAAGCCGCTGGCCGACCAGCTTCAGCACAGGTTCGTTCGAGAAGATCGAGACGCCAAGATCGCCCTGCAGGACATGGCCGATCCAGCGCACAAACTGCACCGGCAGCGGGTCAGACAAGCCCAGCTTTAGCCGGATGCCGTCGATCGCCTCGGGTGTCGCGTTGTCGCCGGCGATGATGGCCGCCGGATCGCCGGGCGACAGATGCAGCAGCAGGAAGACGAAGACGGCGACCATCGTCATCACCAGCAGCGTCGAAAACAGGCGGCGGATCACGTAAGCGAGCATGAAGCGGGCTCATTCATGATCCGTGCCACCGGTCCGGCGATCCAGCCCCCGGTCATCCCGTCCGGCCGACGTTCCAGAACGGCGCCAGTTCGGGCATGCCGATCATGCCGGTCAGGTTGGCGCGCATGGCGGATGGCTGCAGCCACTGGCCATAATGGACATGCGGGACGTAGTTCCAGGCGTTCTCCTGCATCGCCCGCGCGGCGGCCATCCGCTCCTCCGGCGTGGCAGCCGCAGCCCAGGCGTCGCGCAACTGCTCGTTCTTCTCGTCGGTCGGCCAGCCGAACCAGGCATTGGCGCCGTTTGACGCGTGACCGGCCAGTGACACCGGGTTCGAATAGGCGCTGCCGGAGGCCGAGGTGAAGAAGATGTTCCAGCCGCCCTGATCCGGCGGATTGCGGTTGGCACGGCGGGCGACGACGCCGCCCCAGTCCGACGTGACCAGTTCGACATTGACGCCGGCAGCCCGCAGCCACTGCTGGTAGAGCAGGCCCGCATTGCTCATGTGCTGCACATTGGAGGCCGACAGGATCACCACAGGCCGCCCGTCATAGCCCGCTTCCCGGAAGAGCTGCCGGGCGCGGTCAATGTTCTGACCGCCCTTGAACCAGTCGGTGTTGGCGTCGTTCTCGGTGGGCGTGTTGCAGGCGAAGATGGAGCCGCAGCCGCGATAATATTTCTCGTTGCCGAAGGTCGCTTTCATCACCTCTGTCGGGTGGGTGAGGTAGAGCATCGCGCGGCGCGCGAGCACATTGTTGAAGGGCGCGTGCAGGTGGTTCAGCCGGCACCAGCCCATGGTGCCGGACTGGTTCATCACCTCGAGCTTGATGTTGCGGTCCTTCTCGAGCGTATCGATCAGATCCAGCGACGGCCATTCGACGAAGTCGATCTCACCGGCCTGCAGCGCCGCGACCTGGGTCTGCGGGTCGGCCATGTTTTCCATGATGACACGGTCCATGCGCGCCACCTTGCCGCCGGCCATGAATGAGGCTGGCTCGGAGCGCGGCACGTAATTCGGGTTACGGTCATAGACATAGCGCGCACCCTGACGGCTTTCGGTACGATTGTAGATGAAGGGGCCGGAGCCGATGTACTCGGTGATCTGGGTCTGCGGATCGGTCAGCGCTTCTTTCTCGCGCATGATGTAGCAGACATTGGTCGAGGCCTTGGCCAGCCAGTCGATCAGCAGCGGGTAGGGCTCGCGCAGCACGATCCGGAACGTCTTCTCATCGACGACAGGCGTGTCGGTGACGCGCCGGAACATGTGCTGGCCACCGCCGTCGCGGGCTGCCCAGCGCCGGATCGAGGCCACGCAGTCCTTGGCGGTCACGGCCTCGCCGGATGAGAAGCGCAGGCCATCGCGCAGGACGAAGGTATAGGTCTTCCTGTCGTCGGAGATGTTGAAGCTCTGCACCATTTGCGGCTGGGCGCGGTACTGGCTGTCGATGCCGAACAGCGTGTCGTAGATCAGCCCGCCATGGTAGGAAGCCATGTTGGCGGTGGTCCAGATCGGATCAAACGCGGCCAGATCGCCGTGCATCACGGCACGCAGCGTTCTGGCGCGGGTTGGCGCGGCCTGTGCGAACACGAGTGACGGAGACGCAATCAGCGCGCTGGCGGCGGTTGCGGCTTTCAGGATTTCGCGGCGTGTGGACATGGTAACCCTCCCAGATGAACCTTGGCTTCAACAAACACCTCGCCGATTAACGCATGCCGTCGTGGCAGAGCGCAAGGGACAACTGCCATGCGGCCCACGCCGTTGTCATCAACGCGGAATTGGGCTTCATTTCAGATCCCCGCCAACCGGCAGCCCGCCATCCGGATGTGACCCATGCGCCTGTTCACCGCCTCGCTCGGCACCGAAAGCAACACATTCTCCCCGATCCCCACTGGCCTTTCGAGCTTCATGGGTGCCTATCACCACGGTCCGGGGCAGGCCCCCGAGATTCCACATCACTATACGGCGCCGCTGCATGCCGGTCGCCGCCGGGCGCGGCAGGAAGGTTTCACGCTGATCGAGGGATCGGGGTTCGGCACCGAGCCGTCGGGCGCCTGTGCCAAGTCGGCCTACGAGCACATGCGTGACACCATCCTGAACGAGATCAAGGCGGCGATGCCGCTCGACGGCATCCTGCTCGGCATGCACGGCGCTTTCGTTGCCGAGGGCTATGACGATGTCGAGGGCGATGTGCTGGAGCGGGCGCGAAAGATCGTCGGCCCGACATGCGTGATCGGCGTGGAGCTCGATCCCCACTGCCACCTGACGAAGAAGCGCGTCAGCCTTGCGGACATCATCATCCTGTACAAGGAATACCCGCACACCGATTTCATGCCGCGGGCGGAGGAACTCCTCACCATCGTCCTGAAGACGATCCGCGGCGAGATCAAGCCGGTGGCCAGCCTCTATGACTGCCGGATGATCGCTTTCTTTCCAACCACGATGGAGCCGACCCGCTCTTTCGTTGACCGCATGTCGGCGCTGGAAGGCCAGGACGGCGTGCTGTCGGTCTCGCTCGGGCACGGCTTCCCGCATGCCGACGTTCCGGAAATGGGCACACGGGTGCTCGTCTACACCGACAACAACAAGAAGGCCGGTGACGCCCTGGCCACGCGGCTCGGCAAGGAGATCGTCGGGCTGCGTGGCAAGACCTCGCCGAAGCTGCTGAGCGTCGGGCAGGCGCTGAAGCAGGCCGCCACGGTCGACACCTCCAAGGGCCCGGTCGTGATCGCCGAGCCCGCCGACAATGCCGGCGGAGGCTCTGCGTCCGACAACACGATGTGGCTGCAGGCGCTGATCAAGCGCGGTGTAAAGAATTGCGCCGTCGCGCCGATGTGGGACCCGCAGGCGGTGGCCTTCGCCCACACCATGGGCGTGGGTGCGCGTTTCAGGGTGCGCATTGGCGGCAAGACCTCCGAATTGTCCAACAAGCCGGTTGATTGCGAGGTCGAGGTGATCGGTCTGGCACGCGATGGCCTGCAGTCCTTCGGGGACGCCAAGACCCCGATGGGCGACATGGCCTGTCTCCACATCGGCGGCGAAATCGATGTGGTGGTGCTCAGCCACCGCACGCAGGCCTTTGGCCTCGAGATGTTCACGCTGGTCGGCGTCGATCCGCGCAAGAAGAGCCTGATCGTCGTCAAGTCGGCCCAGCATTTCCATGCCGCCTACGGGCCAATCGCCTCGCGGGTCCTGTACAGCGAGACGCAGGGACCCTCGACGCAGAAGTATGCGACCCACCCGTACAAGCGGGTGACGCGGCCACTGTATCCGCTCGATCCGAAGCCGGGCGCCGGATCCCTGGTGCTGTAACCCCATGGCGAACGAAGACAGGGCCGTCGGCGTTGTCGGCCTCGGCAACATGGGTCTTGGCATGGCCGCCACCCTGCTGGGACAGGGCTTTGCCGTCGCTGGTTATGACCTGTCGGCGGAGCGCTGCGCCCTCGCCGGGGCCGCTGGCGTCACGATCGCACACGATCTGCCCACGCTGGCGCGCGGCGCCGCGACCGTGGTGCTCTCGCTTCCGCTCGCCAGGCATGTCGCGGCGACGGTCGAAGGCGACGATGGACTCGTGGCCCATGCTTTGGCTGGCTCCGTGATCATCGACACCTCGACCTCGGAGGCGGCGACGTCGCGGCGCCTGGCAGCCCTGTGCGCCGCAAGATCCATCGGTTTTCTCGATGCGCCCGTGTCCGGCGG
This sequence comes from Hyphomicrobiales bacterium, assembly GCA_026400555.1. Classification (GTDB taxonomy): domain Bacteria; phylum Pseudomonadota; class Alphaproteobacteria; order Rhizobiales; family Beijerinckiaceae; genus Allobosea. The sequence continues at coordinate 37,602 of JAPLOW010000170.1, read as the reverse complement.
GCCGGCAGGTGCAAGCGCCGGGACGCTGGCTATCATGATCGGCGGCGAGGCGAGCCATGTCGCCGCAGCCCGGCCCGTGCTCGACGCCATGGGCACAAAAGTGCTGCATGTCGGTCCGTCCGGCGCAGGCAATGTTGCCAAACTTGTCAACAATCTGCTGGTTGCGTCTCACCTGTTGACCATGTCGGAAGCCATGCGCCTGTCGGAAGCGGCGGGCGTGCCGGCCGCGGATGTGCTCATGGTCGTCAACGCCGCGTCGGGCCGCAGCGCGGTCTCTGAGGTCAATTATCCGCGCTGGATCGAGAGCGGCGGTTTTGACTCCGGCTTCACCATGGGGCTGATGCGCAAGGATGTCGGGCTAGCGGCGGCGCTTGCCGCGGAGGTTGGGGCCAACCTGCCGATGTCGGAACTGGCGGCCAGATTGTGGAGCGAAAGCGCGGTTGGGCTCGCGGATGGCGAGGATTTCAACCGGATCACGCAGTGGCATCCTGGGCCGAGGTCGTCCTCATGAGTGGCCAATCCACGCTGCACCCGGACCGCGCGGCACAACTGGCCGAGCACTTGTCCCAGTTTCTGCCCAACGGGCAGATAGGCAGCGTCATCAAGGGCGACATCCTTGCCGGCGAGGGCGAGCAGATCATGCTTACGGACGCCTTCACCGGGCTGCCGCTGTCGGCCTATGCCGATGGCGGTGCGGGCGCCGCGGACGCCGCTGTGCAGGCCGCCGAAGCTGCCTTTCCGCTCTGGCAAGCGCTGACCGCTTCGGCCCGCGGACGAATCATCTGGGGCATCGGGCAGCAGGTACGCCAGCATGCCGCAGCGCTGGCGGAGATGGAGGCCATCTCGGCGGGCAAGCCCATCCGCGACGCGCGGGCCGAGGTCGGACGCGTCGCCGAGATGTTTGAGTACTATGCCGGCTGGGCCGACAAGATCGAGGGTTCGGTCATTCCCGTGCCGACCAGCCATCTCAACTATGTCCGGCGCGAGGCCTACGGTGTCGTCACCCAGATCACGCCGTGGAACGCGCCGATCTTCACGGCCGGCTGGCAGATCGCACCGGCGCTGGCGGCCGGCAATGCGGTGGTGCTGAAGCCGTCGGAACTGACGCCGCTGACCTCGCTGGCGCTTGGCATGCTGATTGCCCGCACCGATGCGCCAAGGGGCCTGGTCAATGTGTTGGCGGGACACGGCCACACGGCGGGCGCCGCAGCCGTGGCCCATCCGCTGACGCGGCTGGTGGTCTTCGTCGGATCGGTCGGAACGGGGCGTGTCATCGCGACGGCCGCCGCTGAGGGCCTCAAGCCGGTGATCCTCGAGCTGGGCGGCAAGTCGGCCAACATCGTCTTTGATGATGCCGACATCGACCGCGCGCTCATGGGCGCTCAGGCGGCGATCTTTTCTGGGGCCGGCCAATCCTGCGTGGCGGGCTCGCGGCTTCTGGTGCAGCGCGCCATCCGCGAGGAGGGGGTGACCAGGCTCGCCCAGGCTGCCGGTCGTATTCCGATCGGCGATCCGCTCGACGAGGCGACACAGATCGGTCCGATCAGCAACCAGCGCCAGTGGATCCGCATCAGTGATATGGTGGCGGAGAGCCAGGTCGAAGGGGCCTGCCTGGCGGCTGGCGGGGCGCGGCCGGCGGGCCTTGAGCGCGGCCATTTCTACGCCCCGACCGTCCTCGACGCGGTGACGCCGGGCATGACGATCGCACGCGAGGAGGTGTTCGGCCCGGTTGTGTCAATCATGAGCTTTGACAGCGAGGATGAGGCTGTGTCGCTTGCCAACAGCACCGCGTTCGGGCTGGCCGGGGCGGTCTGGACGCGGGATGTCGGCCGGGCTCACCGGGTGGCGGCGAAGGTCAGGGCCGGGACGTTCTGGATCAACAGCTACAAGTCGATTTCCGTGATGTCACCGTTCGGCGGCTTGCACGCGTCCGGGCATGGACGTTCGTCCGGCCTTGAAGCGCTGCATGCCTATACGACGACCAAGAGCGTTTGGGTCGAGACCGCAGAGCATCCTGCGACCGCGTTCGGCTACGCCGGAGAGCGCTAGCACTCAGCCGAGCGTGCGGGCCAGAAAGCCCTTCAGTCGCTCGGTTTGCGGGTTGCTGAGCACCTCACGGGCGACGCCCTGCTCCTCAATCAGGCCGCCATGCAGGAACACCACCTTGTTGGCGACCTCGCGCGCGAAGCTCATCTCATGCGTGACGACAATCATGGTGCGGCCTTCCTCCGCGAGGCTGCGCATGACGCGCAGGACCTCGCCGACCAGTTCGGGATCGAGCGCGGAGGTCGGTTCGTCGAAGAGCATGACTTCGGGCTCCATGGCGAGGGCGCGGGCGATCGCCACGCGCTGCTGCTCGCCGCCCGACATGTGGGCCGGGTAGGCGGCCTTCCGGTGGGCCACGCCAACCCGTTCGAGATAGCGCTCGGCGCGCGCCACCGCGTCGGGCCGGCTCAGCCCAAGCACCCGGATAGGCGCTTCGATGACATTCTCCAGAGCCGTCATGTGGGCCCAGAGGTTGAACTGCTGGAAGACCATGCTCAGGCGCGCCCGGATCCGCTGCAACTGCTTCGGATCGCTCGCCGCCAACTCGCCGGACGTCTTGGGGGTCAGTTTCAGTTCTTCGCCCGCGACAATAATGCGTCCTTCGTTCGGCCGCTCGAGCAGGTTCAGGCAGCGCAGCATCGTGCTCTTGCCCGAGCCCGAGGCGCCGATCATGGCTGTCACATCGCCCGCCCTTGCGCTCAGCGAAATCCCTTTCAGGACCTCGACCGCGCCGAAGCGCTTCCTGATGTTGTCCGCGCGGAGTTTTTCGGGTGCATCCTGCATCATATCCTCACAGGCTCAGCAATCGGCCGCTGCGGTTCAGGGTCGTTCCGGCAATCTTGCCCAGTCGCTTGCCGGCACTCGTGAAGCGGTTGGCGCCGCGCGCGAACAGCACGCCATCGGACTGCGCCGTCACCACCGTGACCGCGCCGCTGATCGGGTCGATGATGTCGGCAATGGCGTCGCCCGCCTTCACCATGGCTCCGGGCTCGACATGAAAGGCGACAATTCCCGATGACGGGGCCGTCAGCGGTTCGGCACTGGCCAGGGGCGTTACGCTGGCCTCGACGGCGGGGATCGGCGGCGCCGCACCCCCCACAACACCGCAATGGCGCAGGAAGGCGACGATGGCGTCGGCATCGGCCCGTCCCGTGGTATGGCCGACATCGGCCTGGCCGCGCAACTCGACCGTGACCGAGTGGCTGGCGAGCGGAACAGGATGGTCCGGGAACCGCGCGCGCAGCTCGACCCAGGGCCGGCTGAACACCTCGTCAAAGGGATCGCCACCCGACTCGACGGCCGTGAGGGTGGCGCGCGAGCCGAGGAAGGCTCCGAGCGGCGCGAAGACATCCGCCGATGTCGGCTGGGTGTAGAGGTGCATGGCGCCTTCCGAGTCGCAATGCAGATCGAGGATGAGGTCGGCGCCGGAGGCGAGGCTGACCAGGATCTTCTTCAGCGCGCCGACCTGCGTCGATGGCGTCCAGGCTTCGATCTCATCAGCGATCGCCTGCCTGATCAGCGCCTTGTTGGCGTGCGGGTCGGCGCCGAGCCTGCCATCGATGCGGGCAGCGACCCCCGGCGTCAGATGCGGATAGTCCCGATTGAAATTGACGCCGTCACCCAGCGCAAAGCGGCCCATGGCATGGCCGAAGACAATCTGCCCGAGCCCGAGCGGGTTGGCGACGGGCACGAGATTGATGCGGCCGATGACCAGCCTCGCGTCTTCCAGCGCCAGCAGGCGTTCGCGCAGGTGCACGGCGCAGATCATGCCGGGGATCTCGTCGGCATGCAGCGAGGCCTGTACGTAGACCTCTGGACGCGCGCCTTCCTCGCCGAAGCTCTGCATGACAAGGCTGTGGGCCGAGCCGGGTGCGAGCGGTGGAAGCTGATGGATCGTGGTGAACATCGCGCTGGGCAATCCTTGTTCGGCTAGATCATCATACTGTCTTGAGATCGGATCTGTCTCAATGCAGAACGATGATCGATTATAAGAATTTAGAGTATTGCCTATGCACACAGCCGGTATCCACTTGTGTGTGCAATGCTCTACCTGGCCGGGACCGGGCCGGAAATCTTGCGGTTGAGATGCTTCAGGTAGCGCTTTTCAAGCAGCTTGAAGATTCCGACCACGGTGAAGGTGAGGACGAAATAAAAGACGGCCGCGACGCCGAACGAGTCGGTGACGCTGAGGTGATTGTAGTAGACGTCGCGGGCGACGCGCGTGATCTCGACCAGCGTCACGGTGCTGGCCACGGCCGTCGCGTGCATCAGGCCGACGACCTCGTTGCTGTATTGCGGCAGCGCACGACGCAGCGCGCCGGGCCAGAGGATGCGGGCATAGATCTGGAGCTTCGTCATTCCGAGGCTCTGGGCCGCCTCAAGTTCGCCCGACGGGGTCTGGCGCAGCGCGCCGGCGAAGATCTCGGTGGTGTAGGCGGTCGTGGAAATCGAGAAGACCAGCCAGGCGCAGAACCAAGCGTCCTTGAACAGGAACCAGACCGCGCTCTGGCGCATCCACTCGAATTGGGCGAGGCCGTGATAGACCATGAACATCTGCACCAGCAGCGGCGTGCCGCGGATAATGTAGGTGAAGACGAACACCGGCATCGACAGCCATTTGTTCTTCGACACCCGCGCCATGGCGAGCGGGATCGACAGGACAAAGCCGGTCGCCAGCGCGATGGCGAGCAGGATGAGGGTAACGCGCAGCCCCCTGAAGAAATCGGGCAGGGCGGCGAGGACGACGGGCCAGTCGAACATCAGAAATCGACCTTTCTGACCCCGAGGGAGAAGCGCTTCTGCACCAGATGAAGGCAGACCAGTGACACGGTGGTGATGGCGAGGTAGACCACGGCGATGGTGGCGTAGAAGGTGAACGGCTCACGCGTGGCAGAGGCCGCGAGGCTCGCCCGGTGGACCATGTCGTCGAGACCGATGATCGAGACCAGCGCCGTCGCCTTGACCATGATCAGCCAGTTGTTGGTAAAGCCCGGAATGGCGTGGCGGATCATCTGCGGCAGAACGATGCGCGAGAAGACCTGCAGGGGCCTGAGGCCATAGGCATGGCCCGCCTCGATCTGGCCCTGCGGGATGGCAAGGATCGCGGCGCGGAAGGTCTCCGTCAGGTAGGCGCCGAAGATGAAGCCCAGCACCAGCACGCCGGCCATGAACGGGTTGATGTCGATGTAACCCCAGCCCTGCCGGTCGGCCAGATTGTTGATGGTGATCTGGCCGCCATAGAACAGCAGCAGCATCAGCAGCAGCTCGGGCACGCCACGGATGAGGGTGGTGTAGATGTCGGCGATCCAGTGTGCCACGCGGCTTTCCGACAGCTTGGCCGCTGCGCCGAGTAGTCCGAAGACGCAGGCCACCAGCAAGGACAGCGCCGCCACGCTCAGCGTTGATTTGAGGCCCCCCAGGATGGCGGGCAGATAGCCGTGCAGGATCATGGGCGTGCGCCAGTGTCATGTCCGGTGTTGTGCCGGCCACCCCGGTTCCGTGAGCAAGAGTGCGTGTCAAACCGATGAGATCACCGGCACGAGGCCGGTGATGACAGTGTTGCTGGCGCGTTCAGCTGCCGGAGATGTCGAAGTCGAAGTACTTCGCCGCCATCGCCTTGTAGGTGCCGTTGGCCCGGATGGTCTTCAGAGCCTCGTTGATGCGGGCCTTGAGGTCGCCATCGGTCTTGCGCACCGCGATGCCGACGCCGCCGCCCGTGCCGATGCGGAAGGTGTCGCCGATCTGGCCGTAGCCCTTGCCTTCCGGCTTCTTGAGGAAGCCTTCGGAAGACACGACGGACGAGCCGACGGCGATGTCACCGCGGCCGGCCGCGAGCTCCATGTAGACTTCGGTTTCCTTGGCAACGAGCAGGATCTCGCTGTCCTTGTAGTTGTCCTGGACGAACTTGGCGCGCGGCGAGTTGCGCAGCACGATGATCTTCTTGCCCTTGAGCGTCTCCGGCTTCACGTCCGGGAACGAACCGACCTTGCCGACCCAGCGCGAGGGCACGTCATAATAGGGGTCCGAGAAGTCGACGGCCTTCAGGCGCTCTTCGGTGATCGTCATCGAGGCGACGATCATGTCGAACTTGCGGGCGTTAAGGGCCGGAAGCATGCCGTCCCATTCCTGCTGGACGAGGGTGCAGGTGGCCTTCAATTCGGCACAGACGGCATTGGCGATGTCGATGTCGAAGCCGGAGAGCTTGCCATCCGGCGCAATCGACGAGAAGGGTGGGTAGTTGCCTTCAACGCCGATGCGCAGCGCCTGCTGGGCGAGGGCGGATGTGGTCGTGAGGGCGGCGAAGGCGGCGGCAATGAGAATCTTGCGGATCACGGCTGTCTCCCGGGTGTGATCAAATGGATGCTTGACCATGATCGAAAATTTTCAGAAATACAAGTGATGAAAATTACCGATCCTCAAACCTTGCGCGGCCGGGCTCCGGGCCTCGCTTTTGCAGCATCCGCCCTGGGCAAGGTCCTGGCGAAGGAACAGCGTACTGGTTCGGCCTCAAACAAGCGGATTGCTGACTACCTGTTGCGCAATCCGGTGCGGGCTTCGGCGGCGAGCATCGAGGATGTTGCCGGCGCGGCCGGGGTTTCGAGCGCTACTCTGAGCCGCTTCGCACGCAGCGTCGGGCATGCCGGCTATGCCGAGTTCCGGCATGAACTGGCGGCCACGCTGCAGGCTGTCCTGCAGCCCGTCGAGAAGCTGAAAGACAGCTTTCTCAGGGCCGGGCCGGAGGGAGCGCTGGCGGCCGAGGGGCTTGAGTCGACCATGTCCAACATCCGGGCGACGGCTGAAGCGCTGACAGCGGGTCTGCTGGCCGATGTTGTGACGCGGCTGGTATCAGCGCGCGCCGTCTATGTGATGGGCTTCGGCCTCAGCGCGCATCTGGCCGGCTACCTGACGCTCGGCCTGCAGCCCTTTCTGCCGTCCGTGATCAATGTCGTCGACTATGGCGGCACTGAGATCGCCGCCGGCAAGCTCATGCGGCTCGACCAGAATGACCTTCTGGTGGCCATCTCGCTGCCGCGCTATGCCCGCGATGTGGTGCAGCTTACGGCCTATGGCCGCGATCAGGGCGCCCAGGTCATCGCGATCACGGATTCGCCAGCCTCGCCGCTCGCGGCCTATGCTGATGTGCTCTTGCTCGCCGAAGCCAGCCATCCCGTGCTGTCGAGTTCATCCAGCGCCGCGATGCTGGTGATCGAGGCGGTCATGGCTGCCCTGATGGCGTCGAATCCGGGCAATCTCGCGCATGCCGAGGCGCTCACGGCCGCCATTTCGGGCTATCTGGTGTCAGGCACCTGACCGATCAGCCACCGCTGAGCTGGATACGGCGCGCGGCATGCATCAGCCGGGGTAGGTAGATATCGATCATCTCGGCCTCCGAAATCCGCGCCGACTGCGCACTCAGATTGATAGCGAGCGTGGCGTTGCGCGGCCGGCCTTCGATCGATACTGCGATCGAGCGCAGCCCGATCTCGAGCTCTTCGCTGACGATGGCGTAGCCGCGCGCCCTGACCAGCGCGAGGCGCTCCTTCAAGGCCGCCCTGGTCGTCAGGGTCTTCGGTGTCAGCGCCCGGAGCGGGGAGGTCTGCAGGAAGGCCTCCAACTCGTTGTGATGCATCCGCGCCAGGAGGGCCTGTCCCATGGATGCGGCGTGGGCCGGCAGGCGCGAGCCCACGGCAAGGCCGACCGTCATGATGCGGTGGCGGGCCGGCGAGCGGGCAACATAGACGATGTCGTGGCCATCGAGGGTGGCCGCTGAGGCGGACTCCCCGATCTCCAACGTCAGGTCCTGAAGGATGTCGCGGACGGTTTCCAGCTCTGACATGCCGGACAGATAGGCGTGGCCGAGTTCAAGCACGCCGGCCGTCAGTTCGAAGTTCTTGCCGTCGGTGCGGGCCAACCCCTCGCCGCATAGCGTGTAGAGAAAGCGCCTGGCCGCGGCGCGGGTCAGACCCGTTCTGTCCGAAACATCAGTGATGGTGAGGCTGCGGACCCCGGCAAAGCTTCGCAGGACAGCGAGGCCCCGGCTGAAGGATTCGACCGTTTCAAGCTTCAGGACCATGCGCGTGTTTCGTCATCCCAACGGGGCAACCTTGCCGTGATCCGTAATTGTTCGAAGAACGAACATCAAGCCGCAGAACGCACAAATGATTGCGCGCCCCCGGCGGGATCGGCATGGTGCCCGGACGGCGGCTGTGCGCTTGGGCAGCATGGCCACAGGCGGGAGAACGTATCGATGGCCGAATTCATGTCCCTCAGCGCTGCGGTCGAACATCATCTGCGCGATGGCCAGACCGTGGCGATGGAAGGCTTCACGCACCTCATCCCCTATGCTGCTGGCCACGAGGTGATCCGCCAGGTCAAGCGCGACCTGACCATCATCCGGATGACGCCGGACATTCTCTATGACCAGCTCATCGGCATGGGGCTGGTGCGCAAGATGGTGTTCTCCTGGGGCGGGAATCCGGGCGTCGGCTCGCTGCACAGGATGCGCGACGCGGTCGAGAACGGCTTCCCGCAACGGCTCGAGCTGGAGGAACACAGCCATGCCGCGATGGCCAATGCCTATGAGGCCGGCGCGTCGACCCTCCCCTTCGCGGTGTTCCGCGGCTACAAGGGCGTGGATCTGCCGAGGGTGAACCCGAACATCCGCTCCGTCACCTGCCCTTATAGCGGCGAAGTCCTGGCCACCGTTCCCGCGATCCGGCCCGATGTAGCGATCATCCACGCACTGCGGGCCGATCGGCAGGGCAATGTGCTGCTCGAAGGCATCGTCGGCGTGCAGAAGGAGGCCGTTCTGGCAGCGAGGTCGTCCATCGTCACCATCGAGGAGATCGTCGATGATTTCGGGCCGCGCAGCGCCAATGCCGTGATCCTGCCGAGCTGGACCGTTGGGGCGATCGTGCATGTTCCGGGCGGGGCGTATCCCTCTTACGCCCACGGCTATTACAAGCGGGCCAACGCCTTCTATATCGGCTGGGACGCGATCGCGCGCGAGCGTGAGAGCTTCGCCGCCTGGATGAAGGCGAACGTGCTGGACGGATCGCCGGACAGTTTTGCAAGCCTGGCCTTCGGGTCCAGGAAGAGCGCGTGAGGACAGGGCCATGACCTATTCCGCCACCGAAATCATGACCATCGTCGCGTCACGCTTCCTCACGAACAGCGACATCTGCTTCGTCGGCATCGGCGCACCGTCGGCTGCCTGCAATCTGGCGCGGCTGACCCATGCGCCGGGCATCACGCTGATCTACGAGTCCGGTACGCTCGGTACGCGGCCGGACGTCCTGCCGCTCTCGATCGGCGATGGAGAGTTGTGCGACACGGCGCTGACCACCGTGTCCGTGCCGGAGATGTTCCGCTACTGGCTGCAGGGCGGGCGGATCACGCTCGGCTTTCTGGGCGGTGCGCAGATCGATCGCTTCGGCAATCTCAACACGACGGTGGTCGGCGACTACGGCAATCCGAAAGTCCGCCTCCCCGGCGGCGGCGGGGCGCCCGAGATCGCGTCGAGCTGCGGCGAGGTCTTCATCATCATGGCGATGAACCCGCGGGCCTTCATGGCGAAACTGCCGTTCATCACCTCGATGGGGCACGGCGCCGGCAAGGGCTCGCGCGAAGCGCTGGGCCTGTCCACCAAGGGACCAACGCGGCTGATCACGGATCTTTGCCTGTTCGAGCCCGATCCGGAGACGAGCGAGCTGATCGTCACAGCCATCCATCCGGGGGTGACGCGGGAGATGATCCAGGCACAATGCGGCTGGCCGGTGCGCTATGCGGATCAGGTCGGCCTGACGCCGGCCCCAACCGACAGCGAGCTGGCCGTCCTGCGTGATCTTCAGGCGCGCACCAAGCAGGCGCACGCTGCGTGAAGGAGGGTGCAATGACGAGGCTGATCTATCCGCTCGACGGGCTGAAGGCGCATCCGCCCTCACTCTCTCCTGCTTATACCAGCACTGTCCGGCGCGCGCCGTCGAAGCCGCTCATCCTGCTGCCGCACTCGCTGACCGAAGTGACTGGTCCGGTCTATGGTCATGACAGCGTCGTGCCCAGTGAAGCCGACCTGACACGGCAGCATGCCGGCGAGCCGCTGGGCGAGCGCATCATCGTCACCGGACGCGTCCTTGACGAGGAAGGCCGCCCCGTGCCCGACACGCTGATCGAGGTGTGGCAGGCCAATGCCGCCGGCCGATACATCCACGTGAAGGACCAGCATCCGGCGCCCCTCGATGCAAATTTCACCGGCGCGGGCCGCTGCCTGACCGATTCGGACGGGCGCTACCGTTTCGTGACCGTGAAGCCCGGCGCCTATCCCTGGCGCAACCATCACAATGCATGGCGTCCGGCGCACATCCATCTTTCCCTGTTCGGGCACAGCTTCCTCAGCCGGCTGGTAACCCAGATGTATTTTCCGGGTGATCCGCTGTTTCCGTTCGATCCGATCTTCAACTCGATTCCGGACGGGGCGGCGCGCAACCGCCTGATCTCGCGCTTTGACCTGTCGGTCACCGAGCCTGAATGGGCGCTGGGGTACCAGTTCGACATCGTCCTGCGCGGGCGTCAGGCTACGCCAATGGAGGAGCCCCATGATGACTGAGCCGTTGCCGCCGGCCCATGAGTTGACGCCGTCGCAGACGGTCGGGCCGTTCTTTCACTTCATGCTGACGCCGAAAGCCTACGGCGTGCGCGAGATCTTCATGGCTGACCTGACCCAGGAGGGACCGGGTGGCGACAGGCTTCGCATCGAGGGACGCGTGCTTGATGCGGACGGCGCACCCATTCCCGACGCCATGGTGGAAATCTGGCAGGCGGACGCCAACGGCGCCTACGCCCATCCCGCCTCGCCCAAACCTGCCGTCAATGGCTTTCGCGGCTTTGGCCGGTGCCCGACCGACGCCCACGGCGCCTTCGCCTTCGACACCATCATGCCGGGCATTGTGCCGACCTTCCCGTCATCTTGTCACGCGGATCTATTTTGCCGGCCGCGACGACCTTGCCGCCGACCCGGTTCTAGCACTGGTGCCGCCAGACCGGCGCGGCACGCTCCTGGCAGCCGCCGTTGCGAAGGGCCTTTGGGAGTTCACCATCCGCCTTGGCGGCGACGCTGAAACCGTGTTCTTTGAGGCCTGACCTTGGGCCGACGCATCAACCACCTGCCCCAACCATATCGGAAAGCCTGCCATGCCTGAAGCCCTGATCAATGGCGTGACGCTCAGCTACGAGGTGCGAGGACCGGCCGGCGCGCCGCCCGTCGTGTTCTCCAATTCGCTGGGCACAAACCGCGCCATGTGGGCGCCGCAACTGGCGGCGCTGACCGGGCGGTTCCGCTGCCTCAGCTACGACACGCGCGGCCATGGCCAGTCACCGGTGTCGGGGCGGCCGTTGGCGATCAATGATCTGGCTGATGACCTCGCCGGTCTGATCGAGCACGTGTTCGGCAAAACACCGGTCCATGTCGTCGGGCTGTCGCTGGGCGGCATGACCGGCATGGCGCTGGCGATCCGGCGGCCCGATCTGGTGGCCTCGCTGACGCCGATGGCGACCTTCGCCCTGACGGCTGCGCCTGCGTCCTGGGTCGAGCGCGCCGCGATCGTGCGCAAGGGCGGGGTCGAGGCGTTCGCGTCGACCATCCTGCAGCGCTGGTTCACACCCGGCTTCGCCACCCTGCAGCCCGCACTTTTCGCCAGCACCGAAGCGATGCTGCTGGCGACGCCGCGCGAAGGCTACGCCGCCTGCTGCGATGCTATCCGCGACCTTGATCTGATGGCCGGCCTCAAGGGCATCACGGCGCCGACGCTGGTGTTCTCCGGCGCGGACGATCCGGCCTCGCCGCCCGCGCTGCAGGACGCCATTCGCGACGCCATTCCCGGGGCCGGACTCGTGCGCCTCAGTCCGGCTGCGCACATCATGAACCTCGAGCAGCCCGATCAGGTCAACGCGCTGCTGATGGCGTGGCTTGATCTCAACCGCGCCCGCCTTGGCGCGCCGGCCCAACGCCCGGCGGCGCTGGAGGACGGGCTTGCCAACCGCAAGGCGGTTCTGGGCGCCGCGCATGTCGAGCGCTCGCTGGCCAATGCCGGTGCGTTCAGCGGCCCGTGGCAGGAGTTCATCATGCGCACGGCCTGGGGCGAGGTCTGGGGCGATGCGACGTTGCCGTGGAAAACGCGCTCCCTGCTGACCTTGCAGACGATGATCGCGCTCAACCGTGAGGAGGAGTTCAAGCTCCATCTCAGGCCCGCCCTGCACAATGGCGTGTCCCTGCACGAGCTTCGCGCAGCGCTTATCCAGGCCGCCGTCTATATCGGTGTGCCGGCGGCCAACAATGCCTTCAAATGGGCGCGTGAGGTGCTTGGCGACGAACTGGACGCGATCGGAACCTGAGCAGCGTCAAAGGCGTGCCGTCACGCCGCCATCGACGTAGAGCACATGGCCGGTGACGAACGAGCCGGCATCGGATGCGAGGAAGATCGCCGCTCCCACCAGTTCCTCGACCTTGCCCCAACGGCCGAGGGGCGTGCGGTCGGTGAGCCAGCCGGAGAAGGCCGGGTCGGCCACCAGCGCCTTGTTCAGTTGGGTGTCGAAATAGCCGGGACCGATCCCGTTGACGCGTATGCCGTGCTTGCCCCAGTCGATCGCCATGCCCTTGGTCAGCATCTTCACGGCGCCCTTCGAGGCGGTATAGGGCGCGATGCCGGGGCGGCCAAGTTCGCTCTGGACGGAGCAGATGTTGATGATCACGCCGCGCTGGCGGGCGATCATGCCCTTCACGACGGCCTTGGACACCACGAAGACGCTGTCGAGGTTGGTGCGCATGAGCCGTGACCAGTCATCTTCGGCATAGTCCTCCAGCGGGCCACGCTTCTGCATGCCGGCATTGTTGATCAGGATGTCGATCGGGCCGATCTCGGCTTCGATGCGCTCGACTTCCGGTCCGACCTCGGCGCTGCTGGCTGCATCGAAGCGGCTCGTGCTGATCTCATGCCCCGCCGCGCGCAGGCTGGCCGCTGCGCTGTCGAGGCGTGCCTGATCGCGGCCATTGAGCACCACATGCACGCCCGCCGCCGCGTAGCCCGCCGCCAGCGCATGGCCGATCCCCGTGCTTGAGCCGGTGATCAGCGCAATCTGGCCTTTCAGATCGAACAATGTTGATGTCATCATCTTTTCCCCATGCGCGCGATCCTAATCAGACGGGCGCGGATTCGTCACCCGTCGCGCACGCGCAAGATTGAACAACAAGGAGAGGTCGATGAAGGCTGTCATGATCCACGCCGCGCGCGACCTGCGCATCGCCGATCTTGCGGCGGCCGCGCCCGGGCCGGGACAGGTGCGCGTGCGGATCGGCGCGGGCGGGATCTGCGGCTCGGACCTGCACTACTACCAGCATGGCGGGTTCGGGGTCATTGGCCTGAAGGAGCCGATGGTGCTTGGCCATGAGGTCGCCGGAACCGTCGAGGCGCTGGGCGAGGGGGTCTCGAATGTGGCGGTTGGCGCACGGGTGGCGGTCAGTCCCAGCCTGCCTTGCGGCGTTTGCCGCTTCTGCCAGCGCGGCCTGCAGCAGCACTGCCTCGACATGCGGTTTTATGGCAGCGCAATGCGCTTTCCCCATGTGCATGGGGCGTTCCGGGAATCGGTGGTCTGCGAGGCGGTGCAGGTCCATGAGGTGACGGGTGATGTCAGCCTCGGCGAAGCGGCGATGGCCGAGCCCCTCGCAGTCTGCCTGCATGCGGCGCGGCGGGCCGGGCCGCTTCTGGGCGCACGCGTACTGGTCACCGGCTCCGGTCCGATCGGCGTGCTGGCGGCGATCGCGGCGCGCCGGGCCGGGGCGGCGGAAATCGTCGTCACCGACATCGCCAACCAGCCCCTGGCCTATGCCCGGTCAGCCGGGGCGGATGTGGCGCTGAACACGGCGGCGCATCCGGAGGCGCTGGACCCTTACAAGGCCGAGAAGGGACAGTTCGACGTCTGTCTCGAGGCGTCCGGCAACGGCCACGCGCTGCGCGCCGCGCTGGACGTGGTGCGGCCGGGCGGCGTGATCGTTACACTGGGGCTGGGCGGCGAGGTAAGCCTGCCGCTCAACACCGTGGTCGCCAAGGAGATCGAGTTGCGCGGCACATTCCGCTTCCACGAGGAGTTCGGGCTGGCCGTCCGGATGATCAGCCGGAAGCTGGTCGATGTGAAACCGCTGATCAGCCACACCTTGGCTGTCGATGATGCGTTAGTGGCCTTTGAACTCGCCGGTGACCGCTCGCAGGCCATGAAGGTGCAGCTTAGCTTCTGAGTGCGCCGTCAGGGCAGATAGGTCATCGGCAGTTCGTGGGTGTCCTTGATCTCTTCCATCACAAAGCTGGCGGAGACATCAGTCATGTCGACCCGCGCAATCAGGCGTTGATATAGCCGGTCATAGGCCGCGACATCCGGCACGCGGGCGCGCAGGATGTAATCAATGTCGCCCGCCGTGCGGTAGGCCCCGATGATTTCGGGAAGCTCGGCAATCGCGGTGCGGAACGCCCGCGCCCAGTCGGCATTGTGCCGGCCGGTGCGCACCACGATGAAGACCGAGAGGCCGAGGTTGAGCGCGTGCGGCTCAAGCAGCGCCACGCGGCCCCTGATGATGCCGGCGGCCTCAAGCTGCTGGATGCGCCGCCAGCAGGCATTGCGCGACAGGGCGATCCGTTCGCTCAGTGCATCGAGTGACAGGTCCGAATTGCGTTGAAGTTCGGTAAGGATGCGTTTGTCGATCGTGTCGATCTGGTGGGACATTGTCTCTTGAATATGTGTTGATGGCAAAAACTATCTCGCCTTTTGCGCAAACAATCAAGATATTCGGGATAAGTTTTGCCGCGCAGCCGGCTATCGTTGGGCAGGTGTTAAGGAGAGCGCGATGTCCAACCCATTCACCCGTCATCCGCAAGCCCTTGGCGAGAGCTTTGGCCAGCACTTCGGCCATGCGATGAGCTATTCGGGGCGCCTGTTTCTCGCATCGTGTGCGGCCTTCACCCACGCGCTGCTGCCCTTCCTGTTCGAAAAGACAGCCAGCACCATGATCAAGGCGATGTATGCCGAGATGACCAGCCGCGGCGCCACCGCTCCGGTCGAGCCGGCGTCGAGAATTCAGCTTGCCGAGTGAGCGAATTTGCTGGGCGGGGTTGAAACCCTCCACTATGCTGGCTATACGCACCAGCGGCAGCAGTGTAGCTCAGTTGGTTAGAGCGACGGATTCATAACCCGTAGGTCACCAGTTCAAGTCTGGTCACTGCTACCAATCCTTCACGGCCGCGCCGCGAGCTTCTTGAGGCGGACCACCTTGAAGTAGCCCTTTCCGACATGGGTCGTCTGGTAGCGCCCTGTGCGCTGTCCCCAGTCCGTGATGCGGCTGACCTTGAAATCCGTACTCCAGCCGACTTTCTTGGCGAGCGGCGCGAGCGCCGACCAGAACGCTGCGCCCGGACCCTCCGACGCCACCAGCCGGCTTGAAACCACGATTTCGCCGCCCGGTCTGAGCACGCGGTCCATTTCGTCGAGCGCCTGTTCCGGATCCGGCACCAGGGTGATCACGAACTGGGCGGTGACGGCATCGAAAGCCTCGTCGGCAAACCCCAGGCGGCATGCGTCCATGACGCTGAGCCCGATGACGGCGCGAAGGCCGCGTTCACGAACCTTGCGGCTGGCGACCTGAAGCATGTCTTCGGACAGATCGACGCCAACAACCTTTTTGTCTGCGGGAAAATAGGGCAGGGTCAGCCCTGTTCCGACGCCGATCTCCAGAATGTCACGCCCGCAGGCCACCGCGGCATCGACCGCCTCGCGCTGGGCCCGCGCCAGCAATTGGACATAGACCTGGTCGTAGAATTTCGCCCAGACACGATAGACGCGCTTCTGGCCCTCAAGGTCATAGGTCACCGGCATGGCAGGGGAGGTCCGTTCTGGGGATGTCAGGCACCGGTGGCGAGCGCGGCGGCCGGCGGGTTGGCCGCTACCCGCGCGACCGGCTGGATGATACCGCCGCCAAGCACGCGCGCATCCGGCCGGGCGCTGTCATACAGCACGCAGGCCTGTCCCGGCGCGACGCCCTCTTCGGCATCAAGCAATTCCACGAGCCACTCGCCGCCGATGCGGCGCAGCAGCGCCGGCTTTGGGGCGCGGGTCGAGCGGACGCGGGCCGCGACCTCGATGCCGTCGACAACATCGCCGGTCAGGGGCGCGCCAAGCCAGTTCATGTCCCGGACCCGGACGGTCTTTGTTGCGAGCGCGCTGCGCGGCCCGACGATGACGCGCGCCGTGTCGGCATCCAGCCTGACGACATAGAGCGCCTCGCTTGCCGCCACGCCGATGCCCTTGCGCTGGCCAACCGTGAAACGAAGAATGCCATCGTGATGGCCGAGCACCTGGCCGCTAAGGTCCACGACCTCGCCTGGCCGGGACGCGCCAGGCCGGAGCCGCTCGATGACGTCGGCGTAGCGGCCCGAGGGGACAAAACAGATATCCTGGCTGTCCGGCTTGTCGGCGATGGCGAGGCCGAGTTCGGCCGCCAGCTCGCGTGTGCGGCTCTTGGGCAGCTCGCCCAGCGGGAAGCGCAGGAGGTCCAGCTGGTCCTGCGTCGTGGCGTAGAGGAAATAGCTCTGATCGCGGCCTTCATCGGCGGCGCGGTGCAGCGTGCGGTGGCCATCCGGACCGGCTTTGGAAACGACATAGTGGCCGGTCGCCAGCGCGTCGGCGTCAAGTTCACGTGCGAGACCGAGCAGGTCGCGGAACTTGACGGTGCGGTTGCAATCGACGCAGGGGATCGGGGTTTCGCCGGACAGGTAGCTGTCCGCGAAGCGCTCCATCACCTCGTTGCGGAAGCGGCTTTCATAGTCGAGTACGTAATGCGGAATGCCGATGGCTTCCGCCACACGGCGGGCGTCGTGGATATCCTGGCCGGCGCAGCACGATCCTGCCCGGTGCACGGCTGCACCATGATCGTAAAGTTGCAGCGTGACCCCGATGACCTCATAGCCTTGGAACTTGAGCAGCGCCGCAACCACGGACGAATCCACACCTCCCGACATCGCCACGACGACGCGGGTTTCGTGAGGCGGCTTGGCGATGTCCAGCGAGTTCGGCAAAGGCTCCTGATCCTGGTTTGTGGCACTGTCAGATGACACGCAAGCACCATATAGGGCGGTTCATGAGGCGATGCCAGCCGGTTTGCGCGTCACGGAAATGCGGCGCAGGCGGCAGATTTTGCCGCACTGCCAGCACAAACTGCTTTGTACGGCCTTCCCGGATGAGAGCTTCCTTACAGAAAGTCCTTTTCTGACAATGGCTTGAGGAGCGAAAAGAGCTGGCGCAATGCTTGCTGGTAAAGTGGCATGGCCCTTCAGAATGAGAGTAACAGTTGATTATCAGCGCCGCTGCCTTGAGCCTGTCCAATCCGTTGCCGGCACGCCCGGCTGCGCCGTCACGCGCCGAAGACCGTTCCGCGCAGGAGCGGGCATTCGCGTTGCCCCCGGAGCCTCCCCGCGACGAGGCCCCCTCGCGCGCGCCGGTCAAGATCGGCAAATCCACAACGCAGGCGCCTGCGATGGACGTTCCCGAAGCCGGCCGCGATGATGCTTCGCCATCGACTGAAAAGCCCAAGGACCAACGGCCAGCTGAGACGGCCTCCAAAACTGAAGACGCAACCGGGCCTGCTGTCGCGGTGACTGTGGATGAGAAACCAGCCACGGATAAAGACGCGGCGTTCAAGACCGAGACTGCGGCGCAGGACTTGGCAACACCTGTCCTGGTCCAGGTCCCTCCGCTTGCTGAAGCGGTGGCTGCCATCATCCTGCCAGTGGAGGGTGGAGAAGCTTCCGCACCCAACCCATCCGCGCCGCCGGCAGGCAACGCGGTTGTTGCTACCCCGGCGATTTCCGTTCCGGACAAGACGGTTGTTGCGCCGCTCCCGTCCGGGTTGCCTGCGCCGGATGCTGCCAGCGAGTCCTTGTCTCAACAGCCCGCCACGGCAGTGGTCGCGCAGTCTGGCCTCAAGGCCGGTGTCAAGGCGCAGAAGCCGGGAGACGGGCTCCCAGCCGAGCTGATTGCGGGCGACAAGGGCGCGTCCGAACTGGCGCAGCGCGTCGAACAACCTCAGCAGGCGCAGGCAGCGCAAGCCGCCGTGCACCGTCCGGCCGAGGGCTCCCAGCTTGACACGCTCCTGTCGAACCTGCAGGTCGCGGCCAACCCATCCGCGCCGCCGGCATCCATCCTTCAGCCGCCGAGGCCGGAGGGGGCGGAGGCGCACCTCGCCAAGGCGATCCCGCCCAGCGCTGTGCCGATCGAGATCGGGTTGCGGGCCTTGCAGGGCGCGCGCGAGTTCCAGATCAGGCTCGACCCGGCGGAGTTGGGTCGCGTCGACGTGCGACTCGAGATCGGCGACGACAAGTCCGTCAGCGCCAAGGTCGTTGTTGATCGTGTCGAGACGCTGCACCTGCTGCAACGCGAGGCGAGGACGCTCGAACGTGCTTTCGAGCAGGCCGGCCTCAAGTCAAGCGATAGCGGCATCGACATCACCTTGCGCGATCACGGCCAGCAATCGAACCAGCAGCGCAGCGAGGCCTTCACCGACGAAATCGGTGGGCGTGCGCGCAAGGCTGCCGCCGCGCCGACTATCCTGCCTGCCGACATTCCCGTCCGCCGCTCGCTGCATGTCGGCGCGCTCGACCGCTCGATCTGAGGAGACAAGGCCATGACCACGATCGCAGCCGCACAATCCGCTTCAAACGCCGCTGCGACCACGTCGACCGGCAAGAAGGATAATCGCGCCCAGATCGCCGGCAACTTCGACCAGTTCCTGCAGTTGCTGACCACGCAGCTGAAGAACCAGGACCCGACTGCGCCGCTCGACACAAACCAGTTCACCCAGCAGCTTGTCCAGTTCGCGCAGGTCGAGCAGCAGTTGAAGCAGAACGAGACGCTGACCTCGTTGCTCAACATGAGCAAGTCCACGAGCACGGCCAATGCGATGAGCTTCGTCGGGAACCGCGTGACCATGGACGGTTCGACCAGCCAATTGAAGAACAACGCCGCAGAGTGGCGTCTGGACGCGCCGCGCGGGGGCAACGCCACGATCACGATCAAGGACAAGAGCGGCAACATCGTGCAGACGAAGACGGTCGCCCTGACAGCTGGTGCGCAGACCTTCAAATGGGATGGCAGCAAGGCGACCGGCCTCAAAGCGCCGGACGGCGACTACTCGATTGTCGTCGACGCATCCGACGCACAGCGCAATCGCATCGACGTGAAGACCGAGGTTACCGGCATTGTCGACGGAGCCGACTTCAGCGGCGACACCCCGGTCCTTGTGATCGGGACGTCCCGCATTCCGGTCGACAAGGTGAAATCCGTGAGCCGCCTCTAGCCGTGCGGGAGCCGCGTGTGACGGCACAAGCAGAGAGCGGATCAGCTGATTCTTGCGGGCTGGATGGCCTTAGCCAAATTTTAAGCGGCATGCGCGTACATTGCCTCGGACATTGGTCTGTAGAGTTGTGTGAGCGTAAAATGACCGAGGGTCTTAGACCACGAGTGAAGTATGTCATCGGTCCCGACGGGAGCCCTTTGACGATCGCCGATCTGCCGCCTCCGGGCACCCATCGCTGGGTGATCCGCCGCAAGGCCGAGGTTGTCGCGGCGGTGCGCGGCGGCTTGCTCAGCCTTGAGGATGCCTGTCAGCGCTACACGCTGACCACCGAGGAGTTTCTCAGCTGGCAGCTTTCCATCGACCAGCACGGCCTCGCCGGTTTGCGCACAACGCGCATCCAGCACTACCGGCAGTAAGCACAACAGTTCAGCCCGTTAACGATTGGCTAAGCCGTTTTCAGCACAGTTGCGCCGAAAGCGGCTTATTTTTTTGCGCAACCCCGTTCTGTTAACCACCCGCTAACCACGCACCGGGAAAAACTTGCCTACCTGTTCGCCTGGGTCCGCACGATGCGGGCCGGCAAACGGTCCTTTGGTTGGTGCGAGGCAATGGCGTGAACAGCCTGGTTCAGCAGTTCAGCAAGTTGGGTGCGGGCCGGCTAGCCGCCATGCTGACGGTGACGGCTGCGCTTCTGGTCTTCTTCGGCTTCGTGATGTTCCGCTTCTCGCAGCCGACGATGGGCCTGCTCTATAGCGACCTGTCGCTTCAGGACGCGGCGCAGATCGTCAAGGACCTCGAAACGCGGAACATCAAGTACGAGTCGCGCGGCGACGGCTCGGCCATTCTGGTTCCGCGTGCCGACATCCCGCGCGTCCGGATGGAGCTCGCCTCCAAGGGCCTGCCTTCGGGCGGCGGTGTGGGCTACGAGATCTTCGACAAGGGAGACGCATTCTCGTCCACGAGTTTCGTACAGAACATCAACCATCTGCGCGCCCTGGAAGGGGAGCTGACCCGCACCATCCGTGGCCTCGGCCGCGTGCAGAACGCGCGCGTCCATCTGGTCATCCCCGAACGCAAGCTGTTCGAGCGTGACCGCGAGCCGCCGCGCGCCTCGATCGTGCTGAGGCTGCGCGGGGACCTCGAAGCGGGTCAGATCAGGGCGATCCGCCACCTGGTCGCCTCGGCCGTCGAAGGCCTCAAGCCCGAGCGTGTGTCGATCGTCGACGAGGGCGGTCGGCTTCTGGCCGACGGGGCGCAGAGCGACGCGGCCGGAATGGCAGGTTCCGTCGGCGACGACCGCCAGACCACCATCGAGCGCCGCGTGAAGGCCCAGATCGAGGAAATCGTGGCGAGCGTGGTCGGCTCTGGCCGGGCGCGGGTTCAGGTCAGCGCCCAGCTTGAGATGAACCGCGTCGAGAGCCGCTCCGAGACCTTTGATCCCGAAAGCAGGGTGGCGCGCTCGACCCAAAGCCGAACCGAAAGCTCCGCCAACAGCGAGCCGGGCGCGCAGGGCGTGACGGTCGGCAATGAACTGCCGGGTGCGCAGGGGCAGGGGGGCGGACAGGCCCAGACCCGTGAGCAGAGCAGCAAGAACGAGGAAATCACGAATTTCGAAATCTCGCGCACGACGCGGACCGAGGTGCTGGAGGGCGGCCGCCTCCGTCGTCTGTCGGTCGCCGTACTGGTCGACGGTGTCTATGCCCGTCCCGCCGCAGGGGGCGACGCCATCTATCAGCCGCGTCCGCAGGAGGAGCTTGACCGGATCGGCGCGCTTGTACGCACGGCGATCGGTTTTGACCGCCAGCGCGGCGACCAGGTCGAGGTCGTCAACCTGCGCTTTGCCGACGCGCCACAACAGATCGAGCTGAAGGAACAGACGCTGATGCAGCAGCTGCTTTCCTTCACCAAGGAGGACGTCCTGCGCGCCATCGAGCTTGGCGTCATTGCGCTCCTGACGCTCATTGTCCTGATCACGGTCGTGCGACCGCTCCTCAAGCAGGTCCTCGCGCCCGACAAGCCGAAGGGCCGCGACAGTGATGGCGACCAATCGCAGGGCGGTGCTGGTGGCGGCGGGGGAATGCAGTCCCTGCCTTATGCCGCCGACGGGCAGCAGATGCTGGCCGCACCCTCGTCTGCGGACACGCCATCAGAGCGAATGCTGGCGCTCGCGCAGATCAGGGGTCAGATCAAGGCGCAATCCGTCGAGAAGATCGGTGGCATGGTCAACCAGAACCCGTCTGACGCCGTCGCCGTGCTGCGCTCATGGGTTCATGAACAGCCATCGGGGGCCTGAGCCATGGCCAGTGCACCTCGCTCGAGCAACGCTGCCGCCACGGCCAATGGCCAGCCGAAGGAGCTGACCGGCCCGCTGAAGGCAGCCGTCATCCTTCTGTTGCTTGGCGAGGAGTTCGGCAAGCCGATCTGGACCGAACTGGAGGACCATGAAATCCGCATCCTGTCGCGATCGATGACCGAACTGGGCACCGTCGAAGCAGAGACAGTCGAGCGGATCATGGTCGATTTTGTGGCCAAACTGTCGAATGCGGGCTCGGTGACAGGCTCGTATGACCGGACGGAGGCGCTGCTGCTGCGCATCCTGCCCAAGGCGCAGGTCTCGGCCATCATGGAGGAAATCAGGGGTCCGGCAGGCCGCAATATGTGGCAGAAGCTGGCCAACATCGAGGCCGCCGTCCTCGCCAACTTCCTGAAGAATGAATACCCGCAGACCGTCGCGGTCGTGCTCTCGAAGATCAAGCCGGACCATGCCGCGCAGGTGCTCAGCATGCTGCCGGAGGATTTCGCGATCGACTGCGTGCAGCGGATGCTGCGCATGGAGAGTGTCCAGAAAGAGGCGCTCGACCATATCGAGCAGACCCTGCGGTCCGAGTTCGTCGCGACTTTGGCCCAGACCCAGCGGCGCGATCCGCACGAGATCATGGCGGTGATCTTCAACTCCTTCGACCGCCACACCGAAGGGCGTTTCCTGTCCTCGCTCGACGCCATCAGCAAGGACGCATCGCGCAAGATCCGCGCCCTGATGTTCACCTTCGAGGACCTTCAGAAGCTCGATCCGGCTGGCGTTCAGACCCTGCTGCGGGTCGTGGACAAGGACACGCTCTCCCGCGCGCTCAAGGGCGCCAATGACGAGGCCAAGGCGTTCTTCTTCTCCGGCATGTCGGCACGCGCCGCCAAGAACATGCAGGACGACATGCAGAGCCTCGGACCACTCAGGCTGAAAGAGGTCGATGAGGCCCAGTCCCGGATGGTGCAGATTGCCAAGGAGCTCGCCGACAAGGGCGAACTGATGATCGCCAAGAACAATGCCGAAGACGTACTGATCTATTGAAGTTGAGCAAAACAGCATGAATGCCGCCAGATTCACCTTCGAGACGGACTTTCGCGCCGAGGCCAGTGGCCGGCGTGCGACCGATGTCGATGTGGCGGCGGCGCGCGAGCAGGGCTTCAGCGACGGCTATGCCAAGGGCCAGGAAGCGGCGGAGGCCAAGGCGAGCGCCGCGCTGACGCACATGGCCGGGCTCATCTCGGTCCAGGCCGAAAGGCTCCTTGCTGTCCATGAAGACCGCATGGCGCTGATCGAAGCTTCCGCCGCCGCGCTGGCGGTCAAGATGGCGCGGCGCATGGCCGGCGCGGCGCTGTCCGAGAAGCCGCAGGCCGTGATCGAGCAGGCCGCGCGCGAATGCCTTGTGCATGCCCGCAGCGCTCCGCATCTGGCCGTCCGCGTCCATGCCGGTTTCGTCGAGGATGCAGAGCGCCTCTTCGGCCGGCTGACGCATGAAAGCGGCTATGCCGGCAAGGTCATCATCCTGGGCGAGCCCGAGATCGCCGAGGGCGACGCGCGCCTCGAATGGGCCGATGGCGGGGTCGTTATCAACCGCGAGGCTGTCGACGCCATGATCGATGCCGCCGCCGAGAAGGTGCTGGGCGTCCGCCCTGACACCCTGCTGAGCTGAAGGAACGCCAACCATGTCCAATGCAGACCTTCCGCTTCCGCCCCTGACCGCCGACGCCGGAGTGCTGTCGCCGTCGTCCGGACATCACAGGTCCGGGCCTGTGGCGAACAAGATGGCGGAGGATCTCGAGCAGGTCTTCGATGTCCCTGTCACGGTTGCCGCCATCCTGGGATCGCATCGCATGCCGATCGGCGACATGCTGAAGCTTCAGCCCGGTGCTGTGCTGGAACTCGACCGTCGCGTCGGCGAAGCCATCGACATTCTCGTTAATGACCGCCTCGTCGCGCGCGGTGAGGTCGTGATTGTCGAGGACAAGCTTGGTGTGACCATGACCGAGATCATCAAGGCCGAGCGGTGAGCCGCCACGTGCCGGCGAGCGCAATGTAGCGGGGCGTCCCAGCTGGAAGGAATGAGCCATGAGACTGCTGATTGTCGGAAGCCTCAAGGGGCAACTCATCGCGGCCGCCAAGATCGCGGTGGCGCGGGGCGCCTCGGTCGCCCAGGCCGACACGATCGAACAGGCACTGTCGGTCCTGCGCACCAAGGGCGCGGATCTGGCGATGGTCGATGTCGCGCTGTCGATCAGGACGCTTGTCGACGCGCTGGAGGCGGAGCGCATCCGCACGCCGATCGTTGCGTGCGGGACGGGCACCGATGCGCGCGCCGCTGTCGCCGCGATCCAGGCCGGCGCCAAGGAATATGTGCCGCTGCCGCCGGATCCGGACCTCATCGCCGCCGTACTGGAGGCGGTGGCCAATGACAGCCAGACCTTCGTCTGGCGCGATCCTGCGATGGAGCGCGTGGTCAAGCTGGCCGAACAGGTGGCGCGCTCGGAAGCGCCGGTGCTCGTCACCGGCGAAAGCGGGGTCGGCAAGGAGGTGATCGCCCGCTTCCTGCACCAGAAGTCAGGCCGCCGCGACCGTCCGATGGTGGCAGTGAACTGCGCCGCGATCCCCGACAACCTTCTGGAAAGCGAGCTGTTCGGCCATGAGAAGGGAGCGTTCACCGGGGCAGTGGCGCGGCGCATCGGCAAGTTCGAGGAAGCCAGCGGCGGAACGCTTCTGCTCGATGAAATCTCGGAGATGGACGTGCGGCTGCAGGCCAAGCTGCTGCGGGCGCTGCAGGAGAAGATGATCGACCGGGTCGGTGGCTCTGCGCCTGTGAAGGTCGACCTGCGCATCATCGCCACCTCGAACCGCAACCTGACGGATGAGGTACGCAAGGGCAATTTCCGGGAAGACCTGCTCTACCGGCTCAACGTCGTGCATCTGAAAATGCCGCCGCTGCGCGAGCGGCCGCAGGATGTGCTGGTGCTGGCCGATCACTTTGCGCGCAAGTACGCCGAACTCAACGGCTTGCCGGTGCGCCCGCTCGATGCCGAAGCGCGCCGTGCGCTGACGCTGAACGCCTGGCAGGGCAATGTGCGCGAACTGGAGAACACCATCCATCGGGCCACCTTGCTGGCGAGCGGCATGGAGATCGGCATCGAGGCCCTTCAGACCCCTGATGGCGAAGCCTTCGGCACGCGCAATGTCGGGAGCGTCGCCGAACGGGCGGCGCTGACAGCGGAGGCGGTGACGCGCTCTCTGGTCGGGCGCACGGTCGCGGATGTGGAACGTGATCTCATTCTGGACACGCTCGACCATTGCCTGGGCAACCGCACCCACGCCGCCAAGATCCTGGGAATTTCGATCCGGACCCTGCGCAACAAGCTCAACGAGTACACGGCGGTCGGCGTCGCCATCGCCGAACCGGGACAGGCGCGGGCCGGCGCATTGTAACCGCGCTGTGCCATCGTGCGGGATCGGCGCAGTACACTCGCCCCCGCCCGGCGCCGTCAGTTAGAAGGCTTGAGCCAGGTCCAGAAAGCCGAAGGAACGCAGTAATTTACATAATTATTCTGTTATCTCGCGCTGCAAATAGTCTGTGCTATGGAGCCTCCTAACAAGACCATGATTGGGAGGCTAACAATCGTGACACCACCAGATGCTGCTCGACCTTGGCTGGCCTTCTATCCGCCGGGCGCCACGCCGACCATTGATGCCGCTCCGTTCCGGACCGTCGCCGAACTGGTGAGCGCTTCGGCGAGACTTTACGGAGAACGGACGGCCTTCACCGTCGTCATGCCGAACGGCATGTACGGCGATTTGAGCTTCGCCGAAATCGACCGGATGTCGGACGCGTTCGCCGTCTATCTGCGCGAAGTGGCCGGCCTCGAAACCGGTGACCGCGTGGCCCTTCAGGCCCCCAACTCGCTGCCGGTTCCGGTTGTTGCCTTCGGCGTATTCAAAGCGGGCTGTGTGCTGGTCAACGTCAACCCGCTCTACACCGCCGAGGAGATGGGCCGGCAATTTGCCGACGCCCAGCCGAAGGCCCTGGTGATTGTCGACATGTTTGCCGACAAGCTGCCCGAAGCACTGAAGATCTGCCCGATCCCCAACGTGATCGTGACGCGCGTGGCCGAGTTCATGCCGGCCATGGTCAAGGGCGTGATAGGGCTCGTGCAGCGCTATTGGGACCGCTCCATCCCGGAGGTCCAGGTACCGCATATCCGGCTGCCGGATGTGCTCGCAGCGGGCGAAAGCCAGCGACATATCCGTAGCATTGCTGTCGAGACCTATGCGTCGGCGCTTGATGGAACGGCGCTGGCCGCGCTGCAGTATACGGGCGGCACCACGGGCGTGAGCAAGGGCGCGATGCTGACCCATGGCAACATCGTCATGAACATGGCGCAGACCATGACGTTCATGGAAGGCCATGTGAAGAAGGGCGAAGAGACCGTCCTGACGGCCATCCCGACCTATCACATCCTTGCCTTCACACTGAATCTGCTGGGCTTTTTCTGGCTCGGTAACCGCAACGTGCTGGTGCCGAACCCACGCCCGCTGGCCAATCTCAAGCGCGCCTTCGAGAATTACAGGATCACCTGGATCGTTGGCGTCAACACGCTGTTCAACGGGCTGATGAACGAGTTCTGGTTCGTCGAGAATCCGCCGAAGTATCTCAAGGCCTCGTTTGCCGGCGGCATGGCCCTGCATGGCGCGGTGGCGGAGCGCTGGCTCAAGATGACGGGCACCCATGTGATCGAGGGCTATGGCCTCACCGAAACCTCCCCGGTGGTGACGGGCAACCCGATCGGTAAGGCCCGCGACGGTTCGATCGGCATCCCCGTGCCCTCCACCGAGATCATCCTGATCAATGATGATGGCCAGCAGGTCCCGGCCGGTGAGGCCGGCGAGATCGCCGTGCGCGGCCCGCAGGTGATGGCCGGCTACTGGCGCCGCGATGACGAGACAGCCAAGGTGATGACTGTCGATGGCTTCTTCCGCACCGGCGACATCGGCACCATGGATCCGGACGGTTATTTCCGCATCGTCGACCGCAAGAAGGACATGATCCTGGTCTCGGGCTTCAATGTCTTCCCGAACGAGGTCGAGGAGTGTCTCGCACGCCTTCCCGGCGTGCAGGAGGCCGCTGTCATCGGCGTACCGGACGGGGCGGCGGGCGAAGCGGTCAAGGCCTTCATCGTCCGTATCGACCAGACCCTGACCGACGAGGAGGTCAGGGCGCACTGCAAGACCTATCTCACCGGCTACAAGGTCCCCAAGCAGATCGAGTTCCGCACCGAACTGCCTAAGTCGAATGTCGGCAAGATCCTGCGCAAGGATCTGCGCACGGAAGAACTGGCCTTGATCGCAACCCGGAAGGCGGCCTGATCATGGTTGGCGCATTCGAACAGACGCTGCTGGCCATCATGATGGCCTTCATTATGCTGGGCATGGGGGCGGCCCTGACGCCTCAGGATTTCAAGAGCTCGCTGAGGCGGCCCTTCGGCCTCTTCGTTGGCCTGATCTCGCAATACGGCTTCCTGCCACTGATCGGCTTTACGCTGGCGCTGCTTTTGCCGCTGAGCCCCGAGGTCAAGATCGGCCTGATTATCATGTCTTGCATGCCCGGCGGCACGACCTCGAACATCTTCACTTACTTCGCCAAGGGCAACCTTGCCTTGTCGATGTTGATGACGGTGAATTCGACGGTGTTCGGTGTGGTGCTGATTCCGCTGCTGATCGTGCTGTATGCTGCCGGTCTTGGGATCACGGTGCCAGCTGACAACATTGTCCGTACGCTGATCGTGCTCTTGGTGCCGGTTCTGATCGGAATGGCACTGAGGCGCTGGAATGCCAATGTGGGCGCGATCGTTGAGTTGGCGGGCGGCGCGCTCGGTATCTTCTTCATTCTGTTCATCATGGTGTCATGGGTTCCGCGCAACTGGCAGTTTCTGGTGACGACATCGCCTGCAGTCTATGCGGCGGTGATCGGGCTAGGCCTGCTGGGCTTCCTGGCGGGCTATGTTTTCAGCGCCCTGCTCAAGCTTCACCCCATCAACTCGCAGACGATCTCGATGGAGATCGGCATCCAGAATGGCCCGCTTGCCATGGCGATCGTGCTGTTCAGCTTCGCTGGTATCCAGCAACAGCAGATTGTTGCTGTT
Source organism: Hyphomicrobiales bacterium (assembly GCA_026400555.1). Taxonomy (GTDB): domain Bacteria; phylum Pseudomonadota; class Alphaproteobacteria; order Rhizobiales; family Beijerinckiaceae; genus Allobosea. Next base: position 9,704 of record JAPLOW010000170.1, on the reverse strand, counting down.
CCTGCGCTCTACTCGCTGTTCATCGTGATCAATGCGACGCTGCTGACTCTCTGGTACCGGCGCATCAATGACAGGTCGCAGCAGAAGCTTCCCGATTCATTCCTCTGAGAAGGTCTAAGCCGGAGTTTCACGCGTCGGGCCGTCGGTTGTCCGGCCAAAAGAAAGCCCGCCCCGGCAAGGGGCGGGCCATGTCGGATCCGGTCCTGATCAGTAGAAGAAGACGCGGCGGACAGGGCGGCGATAGTAAACGCGCCGGACCGGACGCCGATAGTAGACGCGGCGCACATAGCGGCGGCGATAGATCACGCGGCGGCGCACGATGCGGCGGCGGCGATAGTAGTACTGGCTGAACTCCTTGTCGGTCTCGTCAAGGGCCTTCTTGTCGTCCGCGGCGACCTCAATGGTCGCCGGCACCTGCGCCACCGGCTGCGTCGGCGTCGTCTCGGTTGCGGCCTCGGCAAGGCTTGGTCCAATGGCTGTTGCTGCCAGTCCACCAAACAGCCCCATCAGGAAAGTTCTGCGTTCCATTTTATCCTCCGTTACCATGTCCCCTCTGTGCAGCGTATGACGCCTTGCCGAAAGGTCATATACGTGAAAACACATAGTCCAGTTGTGAAACCGAAAGATCCTGAATCGATGGACCTGTCCTACGCGCAGAACATGGAAGACATGCACCTCGACATGGTCTTTGCCAACCATGGCCCGGGTTTCTACATCGACGTCGGCGGCGGTCATCCGGTCGCCGACAATGTGTCGTTCCGCTCCTATCTGGCGGGCTGGCAGGGCCTCGTCATCGAACCGCAGACCCAGTTGCACCGGCTTTATGCCCCGGTGCGGCCGCGCGACGTCGCACTCGACGTGCTCGTCGGGCGCCAAGCGGGAAGCGCCCCCTTCCATGTGGTCGATAAGCTGCATGGATTTTCAACGACCGTCGAGGCGCATGCCCTTGGTGCCACCGGGTTTGGGACGTCCTACGACACGCAGACCAGAACCATGACGACGCTGGCTGCCCTCTGCAGGCAATACGCACCGGCCGGAGGCATCGACTGGCTCAAGATTGATGTCGAAGGTGCGGAGGAGGCCGTGCTGGCGGGCCATGACTGGTCGCGCCACCGGCCGCGCGTGGTCCTGATCGAGGCCATCGCGCCCGGTACCATGGAGCCGTCGCATCAGGGTTGGGAGCCGATCCTGCTCGGCGCTGGCTACAGCTTCGCATTCTTTGATGGCCTCAACCGCTGGTACGTTGCTGAAGAGGCCGCCGCGCTCGCCACGCGCTTTCCCGCCGCTTACCGCGACTGGGGAAGCGTCCGGCACCTATATGACCACGGGCTCGCGCGAGATCGGGCAGATCATCCGGATCACGCGTTGGCCAGCGCGCTGATGGGGCTCGATCCCGCCGGCCTGCCCCTTGTGGACAGGGCCACCATCTTCGGCTTCCTGATCAAGAATGTCGGCGCCGACGACCTGCACGCGCCTGCCTCGAGCGCCATGCTCGACCGCTTCGCGCATCTCTGGCTCGGCGGCGAGCCGCACGGCTATGAGCCCGCGAGCGGCGTCGGGCAGACGCTCCAGGAGGCCCTTCAGGCCATGATCGCCACTGACGCCTTCCGGGCTGCGCTCGGGCGGATCGCCGCCGCCTATGATGGCGGCTTCATCATGGAGGGGTGAGGCGGTGAAGCCGCTGGCTGTGACATCCTTGCCAGCCCCGATCTTCAGTCTTCGTTAACCACGTTCCCGGCAAGATTTGCCTAGCGATCTGTTGGCACGATGCCGGCAGTGGGTGTCGAAGCAACGTGATCTTTCGGGCTGGGGCAGACAATGAGTGATGCGACGGCGGGCCGGGCCCCGCAGGCGCCAGGCTTGCCCCCGCGGGCCGGTGGGGGATTTGCGCTGCCGAGCTTCGGAGAGATCGGCGCGCTGGCGCGCCGTCCGGACCTGCTGCTGGCTTTCGGCGTCATCGGCATCCTTGTCGTGTTCGTCATGCCGCTGCCGCCACTGCTGCTCGATATGCTGCTGGCGGTCTCGATCATCCTGTCGGTGCTGGTGCTGATGACAGCCCTGTTCATCGAGGAGCCGCTCGAGTTTTCGTCTTTTCCGACCGTACTTCTGGTCGTGACCATGCTCAGGCTGGGACTGAACATCGCCTCGACCCGGCTGATCCTGACCCATGGCCATGAGGGGCCGCAGGCTGCGGGCCATGTCATCGAAGCTTTTGGCGGCTTCATCATGGGCGGCAACTTCGTCATCGGTGTCATCGTCTTCGTCATCCTCGTACTGGTGAACTTCATCGTCATCACCAAGGGTTCGGGGCGCATCGCGGAAGTCGCCGCGCGCTTCACGCTTGACGCGATGCCGGGCAAGCAGATGGCGATCGATGCCGATCTCTCCGCCGGGCTGATCGACCAGGACGAGGCGCGCCGCCGCCGCAAGGCGCTGGAAGACGAGGCGGCCTTCTTCGGCGCCATGGACGGCGCCTCGAAATTCGTGCGCGGCGACGCCATCGCCGGCATCATCATCACCTTCATCAACGTCGTGGGCGGCATCCTGATCGGGGTGGCGCAGCGCGGCATGTCGTTCGGCGCGGCTGCGACCAGCTACACCATGCTGTCGGTCGGCGATGGCCTCGTCAGCCAGATTCCGGCGCTGATCGTGTCGACCGCGGCCGGCCTGCTGGTGTCGAAGGCTGGCGTGCGCGGTGCCGCCGACAAGGCGCTGATCAAGCAGATGTCGGGCTATCCCAAGGCGCTCGGCATGTCCGCCGGCGTGATGGGCGTGATGGCCCTTCTGCCCGGCATTCCGTTCATCCCGTTCGCGACGCTGGCCGCCGGATCGGCCTATCTCGCCTGGAAGTTCGGCAAGATCCAGAAGGCGCTCGGCACGGACAAGGATGCCCAGCGCATCGCGCAGGACATCGCCTCAGGCAAGACCCCGGCAGGCGGCGTGGACGCCTCGCGCGAGGAGACCATGACCGACATGCTCAAGATGGACGATCTCAAGATCGAGATCGGCTATGGGCTTCTGCCGCTGGTCGACGGCAGCCTCGGCGAAGACAGGTTGACCGAGCAGGTCAAGGCGCTGCGCCGCCAGCTGGCCGGCGAGTTCGGCTTCGTCATGCCGAGCGTGCGGATCGTCGACAATGTGGCACTCGATGCGTCGCTCTACATCGTCAAGGTCAAGGAGATCGAGGCGGGGCAGGGCACGGTCTACGCCAACCAGTTCATGTGCATGGACCCGATGGGCGGACAGGTGGACCTGCCCGGGCAGCATGTGCTGGAGCCGACCTTCGGCCTGCCCGCCACATGGATCGACAGCTCGTTGCGCGACGAGGCGCAGTTGCGCGGCTACACGGTCGTCGACGCAGCGACCGTGATCTCGACGCACCTGACCGAGGTGCTCAAAGCCAACATGCCTGAACTTCTCAGCCATGTCGAAACCCAGAAGCTGCTGCGCGAACTGCCCAAGGAGCATGCCGAACTGGTCAAGGAGATCGTGCCGCAGCAGATTTCCACCACCGGCATCCAGCGTGTGCTGCAGCTCCTGCTGGCCGAGCGCGTCTCGATCCGCGACCTTGGCAACATCATCGAGGGCATTTCGGAAGCGGCGGGCTCGATGAAGAACCCGCGCGACATCGTTGAGCATGTGCGCTCGCGCCTCGGCCGCCAGATCTGCGCGCAGTACACGCAGGCCAACGGCACGCTGCCGATCATTACCCTGTCACCGGCCTGGGAAGGCGCGTTCGGCGAGGCGATCGTCGGCGAACAGGACAACCGTCACCTCGCCATGCAGCCGTCCAAGCTGCAGGAATTCGTCAAGACGACGCGCGAGCGCTTCGAGGAAGCGGCACGCATGGGCGAGATGCCCGTGCTGGTCTGCTCCGGCCACGCCAGGCCCTTTGTGCGCCAGATCATCGAACGCTTCCGGCGCGAAACCCCTGTTCTGGCGCAGGCCGAAATCCACCCAAGGGCGCGGCTGAAGACGGTGGGGAGTGTGTGAGGGGCGGTGGCGCTGATGAATCGGGCGTCCCATGCGGTCAGCATTTCAGGGACAGGATCGCTTCTTGCAGCGCACGAAAAGTGACCCTGTTCTCGTATGCTGGGAGGCAGGGCGAGAGATCTAGGCAGTTGATTTCATGTCACCGCAACTCAAAAATGACTGTTAAAGCAGCAGTTTAGCCGAGCGGTGAAATCTTCAGGTCCAGCCGGATGCGCGGATCAAAAAGCCTGGGTCCAGGCTTCCATGAGACGGTCAACGTCCATTCGCGTGACGTGCGGCTGCATTGGCCGCGGCCACAGTCCTCTTTGACGATCTGGCGGTTGATGACGCATCGCGTCAGGCTTGCAGCCTCCGAACATTGCGCACCAATATTTCGCAGCTCCGAAAGAAGCGCATCGTTCTGGTTTTTCCCCTCAATCGCGCGCCGTTTTCCATGCGCATGTCAACCCCTCGAATGTCGTCCAACCGCGCTTCGCATGGCTCGTTGTCCCACAGTGTCGTCGTCACTGACCCTTCAACCACCCGCGTCATGAAATTCGGCGAAGCGCAGGCTGTCAAAGCCATCAGCATGGAAAGGCACAGCGCAGGCTATCGCAAGAGGCGCAGAAGAAACGGCCCACTGATGGCAATGATTTCTGTACAACAGATTGGTTTAGTCAATCCTCGCCCCTTCCATCGCATATCGCCGTACAAAATGACATATTCATGACCTTTATATTGTCTTTTTGACTTATGGTAGAATGGTGGAGAGATGGTATCAATTTCGTCAGTGCGAATAGTCTCTTCGCAAAACTACCCGTAAGCGCCTGACGACATTATCGAGACCATGCATATGCGCGCCATTTACCCCTCCGGCAGCATCACCAGCCTGTCAGGGCGTTTCACCTCGATCTCGACAAACGCGATCGGATGGTCCGAGCCGTTCATCACGTCGTGGGCCGTTCCGTTGTGGACGCGCAGGATGCCCGGCGTCAGCATGATCACGAAATAGGGCCAGCCGTGGCTGTGCCAGCCGGTGACGGCGCCGGGCGCGAAATCCCAGCGCGTGATGCGGACGGCGTCATCATCCGTCTGGGTGGTGGGCACGGCGGGAATGTCGCAAACGAAGGCCATGGCGATCTCCTGACGGACAACAGGCGTCATACGGGTTTGGGGTGCCCGGCCGCATAACGCGCCCGCTCGAACAGCAGTACGATGGGGATGGCGACGACCAGCGGCAGGATCAGATAGAGCAGCCGCCAGACCAGCAGGGCCGCGAACACCGAGGAGGCCGGCACATCGGGCATCAGGGCAAGAAAGATGGCCTCCATCACGCCCACGCCGCCCGGCACCTGGCTGACGAGGCCGGCGGAAAACGACAGCAGGAACGCCCCGAGGACGAGGAGGAAGCCGGGGTGGTTCTCTGCGGGGAGGGCGAAGTAGATGATGCCGGCGGCACCGATGATCTCGAGCGGGGCGATCACGGTCTGGATCGCCACGATCCGGGCCTTTGGATAGGCCACCTCCGTGCCCTTGATGGTGAACGCCGGCAATGCGAGCAGAGCGCCGATCATGTAGAACATGCAGGCGGTCAGCAGCGCGAGGCCGGCCAGCCGCGCCGTGGTTTCCGAGACAGCGAACCAGCTTGACAGTTGCGCCATCGGCTCGAGCAGATGCGGCGCGCCGATCAGTGCGAAGCCGAGCATCAGGGCCGTGGCGTAAAAGAAGGTCAGCGTGCAGATGGCGACCAGAATCGCGACCTCAGGACCCGTCAGCCCCTTGGCCGTATAGGCCCGGTAGCGCACCGCGCCGCCGGACAGCACGCTCGCCCCGATGTTGTGGGCGATCGCATAGGTCACGAAGGCCGTGGTGGCGACATAGGGGAACGAAATGCCCCTGTCCTTCTTCAGGTGCATCAGCGCGAGCTTGTCGTACCAGCCGAGGGCGAGGTAGGCGAGGATCGCCGACAGCGTCGCGAGGGCGAAGCCATCGGGCGGTATCGCGGCTACCTTGCCACCGATGACCCGCGCAATGGTCGCGATGTTCGAGAGAATATCGCCCTTGTCGAGCGCCGCCTTGACCAGCGGGTTGGTCGCGGCCTCGGCCTCGAGCTTGAAATAGAGCAGCCGGACGGACCAGATCACCGCGACGATGCCCACCAGCGGCCAGAGGTAGTCCTTCAGGCGTGCGAGCATCCCTCAGTTGCCGCGCTTCTTCAGCCACTCGCGCATGAACGCAATCTCCTTGTCCTGGGCAGCAACGATCTCGGTCGCGAGCTTCTTCAGCTCCGGATCCTTGCCATGTTCCAGGACGATCTTCGCCATCTCGACCGCCGCGATGTGATGGGGGATCATGCCACGGACGAAATCGACATCTGCGTCGCCGGAGAAACGGATGTTCATGTCCTTGTGCATTTTGGCGTTGACGGCCTGATAGGCTTTTGTCGCAGCAGATGCCGATGGCGCGGCAGGCGCGCTGTGGCCGGCATGCTGGGCCGCGCCCGGTCCGAGCATCGCCAGAAGAAAAGCTGACGCCATCATGATTGCGGGCCTGGACATTGTCGTCTCCTGTGTTGGGCTCCGACCGTGCCCGTGGCACAGTCGCAGCGGTTGCCGCGCAGGGCAAGGCGCGCGCAATGTCATTCAATTGAGCTTGGATTCGTAACGAAGACAATGACCATGACCGCGCAGGGCATCACTCTGAACCTTGAGGGCTACACCTTTGTTCCGTCGGGCAAGATGGCCACAGTCGTTACCTTCCTGGAGATGCAGGCGCAGCCTGCGCTTCGGCCGGACCCGCCGGGCACCGACGGGCTGGCGCTTCGCAGGCTGAGCAAGGGCGAAACGGAGCGTTACCTTGCAATCTACCGGACGCTGGGCGAACGCTGGATGTGGTTCAGCCGGCTGGTGCTGGAACGATCGCGTCTCGACGCGATCCTGTGGCATGCGGCCGTTGAGGTCCATGCGCTGCAACGCGATGGCGTGGATTGTGGCCTGCTTGAACTCGACTTCCGCGAGGCAGGCGCCTGCGAGATCGCCTTTTTCGGCCTGTTTGACAGCGAGGTCGGCGGCGGTGCCGGCCGCTGGCTGATGAACCGGGCGCTGACCCTTGGCTGGCGCCCGGGGATCAGCCGGGTGTGGGTCCACACCTGTCATTTCGATGATCCGCGCGCGCTGGCCTTCTATCAGCGCTCCGGATTCCGGCCCTACAAATGCGCCATTGAGGTCGATGACGATCCGCGCCTCAACGGCAAAATGCGGCGCGATGCTGCGCCGCATATTCCGGTTTACGAGAGCTGAGGATCGCGGTCAGCCGCGCGTCATGCGAAGGCCGATGGCGTCCATGGCCGCCTGATCGCGCACGCCTTGCACGGCGCGCTCGGCGGTCTTCTCGCGGTCATCGAGGATCTCGACCTTCTTCATCTCCTCGAAGGCTTCGGCCAGGGCGGCCTTGGCTTCGTCGAGCTGGCCGCGCAGGTTGTCCGCCGACTGCTGAAGGTTGTCACGGCGGCCCTTGGCGGCCTTGGCATAGGTCGGATAGGCGAAATGTGCTGTATCGTTGATCCCTGAACGCGCTTCCTCGGCCTTGATCTCGCGATCAAGTTCGTTGGCCATGCGCTCGAAATCAGCGATCATCATCTCGATCTGCGCAACCCGGCGACGCTTCTCGTCTACCTGGAAGCGCTTGAGACGGATCAGGGTCTCTCGCGACTTCATGATGGTCTGTTACTCCCCAAACGCTGGCCGTCCGCCCGTCCTTGGACTGAGCGGCCACAATCAAAGACCTTCGCGAGACATCCCCAACCTGACTGAAGCTGGTTGATCTTTCGTTACCGAATATGCGGTTTTTTGAAGAGCGACGTCAGTTTTCCATGATTTCGGCGAGCATTCTGTAGCTCTCGTCCAGAGACGACGCTTCATCCTTGCCCTGGGTGAGGAAGCCCTCCAGCGCCGGATTGAGCCGGATGGCCTCGTCGACCTCCGCCGAGGAGCCGGGACGGTAGGCGCCAAGCCGGATCAGTTCCTCCATGTCCGCATAGGTGCCGAGGGTCTGGCGGGCCTTCCGGACAGTCGGCCAATAGGCAGGATCGGCCGATTTCGGCATCGTCCGCGATACGGATTTGAGGATATTGATGGCCGGGTAGCGGCCGCGCTCGGCGATGGCCCGTTCCATGACGATGTGGCCATCCAGAATGCCGCGCACGGCATCCGCCACCGGCTCATTGTGGTCGTCGCCGTCGACCAGCACCGTGAACAGCCCCGTGATGGCGCCTGCGCCCGTGCCCGGGCCGGCCCGTTCCAACAGGCGCGGCAACTCGCTGAACACGGTCGGCGTATAGCCCTTGGTGGTGGGCGGCTCGCCCGCCGCCAGGCCGATCTCGCGCTGGGCCATGGCGAAGCGCGTGACCGAATCCATCATGCACAGAACCTGCGCATCCTGATCGCGGAAGAATTCTGCCAGGGCAAAGGTCATGTAGGCGGCCTGCTTGCGCATCAATGCGGGCTCGTCGGAGGTGGCGACAATCACGACGGAGCGTGCCAGCCCCTCCGCGCCGAGGTCATCCTGCAGGAACTCCTGCACCTCGCGCCCGCGTTCGCCGATCAGGCCGATCACGGACACATCGCAGGCCGCGTTCCGGGCCAGCATCGAGAGCAGGACGGATTTGCCCACGCCAGATCCGGCGAAGATGCCCATGCGCTGACCGGTGCAGCAGGTCAGGAAGGCGTTCATCGCCCTGACGCCAAGATCAAGCGGGGCGCCCACCCGCCGTCGGGCATGGGCGGGCGGCGGATCGGGGCGGAACGGATAGAGCCGGTCGCCCTCGGGCAGCGGCGGGCCGCCGTCGATCGGGCGACCGAAGGCGTCGATCACGCGTCCGAGCCAGCCCTGTGACGGGCGGATGCCAGGATGCGAGCGCCGGGCATGCGCGGGGCAGCCGCGCCGAATGCCCTCGAGAGGGCCGAAGGGCATGGCCAGCGCGCGTTCTCCGTCAAAGCCGACGACTTCGCAGGGCACTGTCAGGCCGGAGCCAATCTCGATGTCGAGCCGCCCGCCAAGGCTCATCGCGCCGACCGGCCCTGCAATCTCCACGAGCAACCCCTGCACAGCAGCCACGCGCCCATAGACATTGACCGGTCCGATCCCGTCGAGCGCCGCATCCAGCGAGGTCAGCAATGGTGTTTTGTCAGCACTCATGCCCGGACTTCGTCAAAAGGAACCGCTTCGACCGCGAACCGCTTTAGAACATTGTGAGATTTTCTGAGGAACAGCCCGCTGTAAACGATTCGTTTACCCGCTTGGTTAACAATGAGCATGTCGAAGGTCCATGTGTCCATGCGAAAGCGCGGCGTGTCGTGGCCCCAAGATCACCAGCTCGGCTGGTTGCGTGGAAGGGTCAAATCAAATCGGTTGAAGCAATTTGATTCAACTTGACTCAATCCGCACAACAGGGCTTGCGCTCGCGACTCACACTTTGATAACCACTGTGTTCGTAGCGTGTCGCGTGGTGTTCGAACGGTTGGCGATTCGGTGTTTGCGATCCTCGGGGTGGTCGCGGCATGGGCGGGTTGGCGGCTTCCACAAGGACGAAAACGAGGACGATGGGACATGCGCGTTCTGCTAATTGAAGATGACAGCGCGACCGCTCAAAGCATTGAGCTGATGCTCAAGTCGGAGAGTTTCAACGTCTACACCACCGACCTTGGTGAAGAAGGCGTCGACCTCGGCAAGCT
>JAPLOW010000054.1 GCA_026400555.1 Hyphomicrobiales bacterium | reverse complement strand
TTTCCGACCACTTATAGGTGATGTCACCGCGATCCTTGGCGATGTTCAGTGCCTTGTGGATACGGCTGACCCATTGCTGTTCGACCGGCACTGTGTAGATCGACGCAACCTTGAGCGGCCTCGTCTTGGCCTGCGCCAATGCCGCGCCACCCGTACCGGCCATCATTGCCAGTCCGCCCCCGAGCTGAATGACAGCCCGCCGGTCAAGTCCGCCCCGTGGTTCGTTATCCTTAGCCATCCCGTAAACTCCCACCTTTCTAGCCGCTCTGTGAATGGAGCATTGATCAATTCGATTTGGCACGCAACGCAAAATCTGGGCCTTTCAGTTTGCAGAAAGAGAATGATGTTTCTTTTCGGCTGGGTTGGGTGGGGGTGGTGGCGCTGACGTCCAGGGACGTGGTGTCGCCCGACTGTAGCCATCGTCCCGGCTGCGCGCCCTCAACAGCGCGGTAGCAGCCGGAATGATGCGGTGAATGCCACCAGGCAGTGGCGCGCCGTTGCCGATCAGCGCAGGCCGAAGCTGCCCATGCTTGCCGTTCTGATGGACGGCGCCGAGCCTGACGTGCTCGCCTGTATGAGCTTTCCAGCCCAGCACCGGTCGACGCTGCACAGCACCAACCCACTGGAACGCCTCAACGGCGAGATCAAGCGCAGGACAGACGTGGCCGGAATCGTTCCCCACGAGGCTGCCATCACACGCCTCGTCGGCGCCATCCTGCTTGAGCAGAACGATGAAGGGGCTGTCCAGCGAACCCGCTCCATGACACTGGAAACTCTGGCCACAATGAGCGTGATCCCCTCGTCGGCATGCCCGCTGTGACCGCCTGACATCAACCGTCCGGGCCAACCCCGATAGCGGTCAATGGTCAGAAGCGACACCACGAACGTGGACAGGACCGAGCTCAAGTGCTCAAACGCCCGCCATGGATTAGGAACAGTTGATTGCCGCGGCGCGCGATACTGAGTTGTTGACGAAACGCCCCAACGCCGGTTTCAAGGGTACTGACTGAAGCTGGCTGTCGGCGTGCCTCGATTTCCGCCAGGTTGGTACCGCGCATGCTTGTTGGTACGGCCTTGCCCAACAGACCAAGAACCGTCGGTGCGATGTCGATGATCCCGGATGGTGCCTCACTCAAGCCAGGCGTTCCGCCGCGCGCGGCTCCACCGAGAATGAGCACTGTGTTGAGTTCATGCCGGTTGAGCCCGCCATGCATGCCGCCGCCAATCGGAACGCCTCCGGTGATCAGGCCAAGCCCCGGCAGGCCATGCGCATCCGCTCCGGTGCCAGATCGAAGCACGTAGACCAGTTCGGGTTGACGGGGATGGTCAAGCCCCACCAGCGCCGTGGAGAACGTTCCCTCTACTGCACCGTGCACAGGATCATCGGAGGGTGTGAACACCATGCCGATCTCGTCGCGCTGCATCAGCCAGCGCGCGATCCGGTCCCGGCGCGCCATATCGCCATCGACAATGCGGATTTCGCCCATGTTGCCGCCAGTGACGGTAATGTCCGCGCCATTGATCGCCCGTGACGAGGCGCGTGCCGCCTTGTGCCCGGCCTCGGTGAGCAGCGTGGCTAAGTCGGCTACGCCGGAGCTGGAAATCTGGCCGTGGTCGGAGGCGACGATGATGGCGATCTCGTCCGCATCGGGCCGCCTCTTGATTGCGGTCAGGATGCGCGCGAGGGCCACGTCGACAGCGGACATGATCGCGTTTGTCTCTGCGGAAGCGAGAAGCCTGTAGTGAAACGAGGTGTCCGGCTCGTTGAACCAGATCAGCGCCACATCGGGGTCCATCTCGCCAAGGACATGCTCGGTGAAGACGCGGGTGACGTAGTCGGTTTCCTCAAAGCGCGGCAAGGTGCGCGGCGGCAAAGGTCCGAAACGCTCAACCACCTCATCGACGGCGTGAGGTGTACGTGTGGCCTCGCGGCCCATCACCGAGAAGGTCCAGTGGCCATTGGCGGCAACGCGCGGGTTGATCGCGTAGGTCGAACCGGCCGACCCGGAATGCACAACGGCGAAGCTTTTCTCATGGGCGGCCAGTCTGTCGCCCAGCGTCTCAGCTGCGATCAGGGGGCCGCTCAGCCGGCTTTCGGCCAAGGCGATATCTTCGGCAAGCGAGGTGTCGAGTACGAAGTCGCGCGTCACCTCCGGATAGTAGAAGCTGTTTCCCACGATCCCGTGGACAACAGGTGGCGCACCGGTCGAGATCGAGGAGGTCGCCACCCGCGTCATGGACGGGAACACCGAACGTGCCTGACGGAACCACAGACCATCGGCCGCAAAAGCGGCTAGATGCGGCATGTGCGCGGGCGTGACCATGTCGGGCCTCAGGCCATCGAACACAACAACGACGACACGTGAGGCAATCTTCATCACTTCACCTCAAGGTGGGATCGAGCCGGTCGCGCAGCCAGTCGCCAAGGACGGAAACCGCAAGGGTGGTGACCACGATGGTCAAGGCCGGGCTCAGCATGATCCACGGCGCGCGGGTGATATATTCGCGGCCGTAGCCGACCATGTTGCCGAGACTGGTCATCGGCGGCTGGACGCCAAGCCCAAGGAAGGACAACCCGCTTTCGAGCAGGATCACTTCGGGGAAAACCAGCGTCATCGAGACGATCAGCGTCGAGGCGATGTTCGGCAGGATGTGGCGCAGATAGACCCGCATGGGCGAGGCACCCAGCTGGCGGCAGGCGGACGCATAGCCCTGCGCGCTCGCCGAGATGGCGAGGCCGCGCGAAATGCGGGCATAGCGTTCCCAGCCGAACAGGCCCATCAGGCCAATGAGCAGCAACAGCGAATTGCCGAAGAAGGCCAGCACCGAAAGCGCGAGGATCAGGAAGGGCATAGAAGCCTGGAAATCGGCCAGCATCAGGACGATCTGCTCAATCAGCCCACGGAAATAGGCGGCGAGAAAGCCAAGCGTTGTGCCCAGAACCGCCGAGATGATCGAGGCGCCGAAGGCGATCAGCAGCGAGATGCGGATCGAGATCAGCAGGCGCGAGAGCACGTCTCGGCCCAACTCGTCGGTACCGAGGACATGCGGGAATGTACCGGGTGGCACCAGCCGGTTACGCAGGTTCGGCGAGGTGTAGACGAACGGGCTGATCAAGGGCGCAAAGATGGCGATCAGAAACATGCCAACCAGCCAGAGCAGCGCGATCTTGACCAGAATCGGCATATCATGACCTGGCCATTTGCGGTCGCTCGCGGCACGGCCAGGCGTTACGGGGACAAGGGCTTGCTCGCTCATGACGCCTTCCCCGCATTCTGCCGCAGACGCGGATCAAGGAAGCCGTAGAGGAAGTCGACAATCAGGTTCGAGGTGACCATCGTGGCGGCGACCAGCAGCAGGATGCATTGCACCACCGCCAGATCGCGGTTGGCCACGGCGACCACGAGCAGCCGTCCCACACCCGGCCAGGAGAAGACGCTTTCCACCACGACCGCTCCGGCGATCAGCGTGCCGATCATAAAGCCGACGATTGTCACGGTTGGAATGGCCGCATTGGGCAAGGCATGCCCGACGATGACATCGCGCCATGGCACGCCCTTGGCGCTGGCGGTCCGGATGAAGGGCTGGCCCAGCACCTCCAGCATGGCGCTGCGGGTAAAGCGCGCCAGGACCGCCGCCCCGCCGATCACGAGCGTGATGACCGGCAAGATCGCGTGCCGCCAGCTGTCCTGCCCGCCCGAAGGCAGCCAGCCAAGCTTGACCGCAAAGATCAGCACCAGCGTCAGGCCAAGCACGAAGCTGGGAATGGTGAATCCAGCCACAGACAACATCATCACCACGCGGTCGGCGAGGCTGCCGCGATGCAGCGCAGCATAGATGCCAGCGGGGATGCCAAGTCCGATCTTGATCGCCAGCGCGGGCAGCGTCAGCGCCAGCGTCACGGGAATCCGTTCGGCCACCAGTTCGATCGCCGAGCGACCATCGCGCATTGAACGGCCAAGCTCGCCTTGCAGGATCGCGCCGAAATAATGGAAGTATTGCAGCCAGATCGGATCATCGAGGCCCCAGGCCTTGCGGAAGGCGGCGATCACTTCGGGCGGCGCTTCCGGCCCCATGATGATCTGCGCCGGGTCGCCCGACATGCGCAGCACGATGAAGGCGAAGGTCACCACCAGCGCGATGGTGATCATGGCGCGGCCGATCCTGATGGTGAGAAAGCGGAGCATCAAGCGGCCCTGTTTGACGTGGACATGGATGGCTCGACCAGATGGCAGGCGACGCGGCGGCCCGAGCCCTGATCGACCGGCACGAGCGTCGGCGCCTCGACCTTGCAGCGTGCCAGCGCGAGCGGGCAGCGCGGATGGAAGCTGCAGCCGCCGGGCCGGTTGGCCGGGTTTGGCGGCTCACCCTTGAGCACGATGCGCTGATGACCGGGCATGCGCTGCGTTACGGGCGCAGCCGAGACGAGTGCGCGGGTGTAAGGATGCAGCGGTTCGGCGAACAGGTCGTCAGCATCGCCCTCCTCGACGAAATCGCCGAGGTACATCACGGCGACGCGGGTCGAGACCTGCCGCACCACGCGCAGGTCATGGCTGATGAACAGCATGGCGAGGCTGAACTCGGATTGCAGCTCAACCAGCAGGTTGACGACCTGGGCCTGAATGGAAACATCGAGCGCCGAGACCGGCTCGTCGCAGACCAGAAAATCCGGCCTTGTCATCAGCGCGCGCGCCAGCACGACACGCTGGCGCTGACCGCCCGACAGCTCGTGCGGATACCGGCCCATCTGCTCAACCGAGAGACCGACCCGGGCCAGCATCTCCTGCGCGCGCTGGGGCCGGTTCGCGGAATCGCCCAGCTGGTGGATGTCGAGTGGCTCCTGCACTTGCGTGATCACTGGCAGGCGGCGGTCGAGCGCCCCGAGTGGATCTTGATAGATCATCTGCATGCGGGCGCGTTGGGTGCGCCAGGCTGGCGTTCCCGATGGCGGGATCGGTTGGCCGATGAAGCGCACTTCGCCCTCGTCCGGCGGCTCGAGGCCGAGCGCCATGCGGCCCATGGTCGACTTGCCGGAGCCAGACTCACCGACGATCCCCAGTGTTTCACCGGCTCCAATGCTGAAGCTGACGCGGTTGACCGCCCGCACCTTGGTGATGGCCCCGAACAGGCCCCGCCGTGACCCATAGGTCCGCGACAGGTCCGCGGCGGTGAGCAGTGTGGCGCTCATGCCGCCTCGAACTGGCGCTGATCAGTGTTCTCAGGCTCCAGCACGCAGGCAAGCCGCCGGCCTGCCTCGGGGCTGCGCAGGGTTGGCGAGGCGCCCAGGCAGGCATCGGACACGTGGGTGCAGCGCGGCGCGAAGGCACAGCCCTTCGGCAGCGCGCGCGGATCGGGCACCACGCCGGGAATCGAGACAAGCTTGCGGCGCACCCCGCCAAGCGGCGGCAGCGAATGCAGCAGGCCGCGCGCGTAAGGATGGCGTGGCTCTGCGAAAAGCCGGGCGGCCGGCGCCTCCTCGACGATCCGGCCGGCATACATCACCGCAACCCGGTCGCAGGTCTCGGCGATGACACCAAGATCGTGGCTGATCAGCACCAGCGCCATGCCCATCTCCCGGCGCACGCTGTTGATGAGATCAAGGATCTGCGCCTGGATGGTTATGTCGAGCGCGGTGGTCGGCTCGTCGGCCACCAGGATGTCCGGTTTGCCCGCCAGCGCCATGGCAATCATCACGCGCTGGTTCTGTCCGCCCGAGAATTCGTGCGGATAGGCCGAGAGCCGGCGCTCGGCGTCCGGAATGCCGACGAGATCGAACAGTCTTTTCGCCTCGGCCCTGATGGCTGCGCCGGACAGACCGCGATGGAGGGACAGCGCCTCGCCGATCTGCGTGCCGACCTTCAGCACCGGATTGAGCGCGCTGGTCGGATCCTGGAAGATCATCGCGACGCGCCCGCCACGCACCTTGTCGAGCGTTTCGGGCGAGGCACCAACCAGTTCCGTTCCGTCAAGCCTGGCACTTCCGGAGACGCGCGCCTTGGCGGGCAAGAGGCCGAGCGCCGCCAGCCAGGTCACAGACTTGCCGGAGCCTGACTCGCCGACGAGCCCGAGCGCTTCCCCCCTGCCGATCGACAGGTCGACGCCGTGCAGCACCGTCACCCCGTCGAAGCTGACCGTCAGCCCCGACAGGGTGAATTGCGTGGACGGAACCATCACGCTGGCAGCGTCAAACATAGTTGCCCGGCCGGAAATCCATCGCGAAGGCCGGCGAGGCTTTCCAGCGCAAGGCCTTGGGCTTGGCCGTGAAGGTCGCATTCTGGTGCAGCACGGTATAGGCGGGGTCCTCGCGTTCGCAGATTTCGAGCATGCGGCGGAAGGCGGCTTTTCGTTTGACACGGTCCGTCGACGTTTCCAGGAACTCGGACAGCGTGTTCATCTCGGCATTGGTCCATTCGCCGATCTGCTGCTGTTGGCCTTGCGGGCCATGCTGGGCGACGATGGACGACACTGGATCGCTGAACGGAGCGGAATTGGACCAGTCGCGGATCGCCCGGGCTTCGCCGCGCGCCATGATCTGGGTCCAGTTCTCCACAGTGTTGATCTGGACGTTGATGCCGGCCGAGCGCCACATCTCGACGAGAATTTGCGCCGTGGCGTTCTGGTTGGTGTAGTAGTTGTTGAGCAGCCGATATGGGATCGGGTCGCCCTTGTAGCCAGCTTGCTTCAACAGGTCGCGCGCCAGCGTCGGGTTGAACTCCGGCACCGTCCAGTCGGCGTGGAACATGTCGCCGTAATAATCCCATTGCAGGCCTGCCGGCACCTTGGTGCGGCCCGCCCAAAGCGAGTCGACGATGGCCTGGCGATCGATCGAATGGGTCAGCGCACGGCGCACGAGCGGGTTCTGCAGTTGCGCATGGTTCTTGTCGAACACGGTCAGGCGATGATTGAGAATGGTGCCGCCCTGGACTTCGAAGGCGGCGTTCTTCTCGATGTCGCTGATCTGGTCCGGCGGAATGTCGCAGGCAAACTGGTACTGGCCTGACAAGAGCCCGGCGATGCGGCTCGGCACCTCTGGCACCTCGACGAAGCGAATCCGGCGCAGCGGCGGCCGGCCGCCCCAATATTCTTCGTGGGCTTCGAGCGTCAGCGAGTTGTCGGGCCGGAATTCGACGACCTTGTAGGGGCCGGTGGTGATTGGCTTGCGGGCCCAGTCGAGATAGCTCGCGGCATCGTCCCAACCCTTGCGGCTCATAATGTCAGAGCCGTAGCGGGCGAGGCGCCCTTCCAGCGTCACGTCGGGAGTCGCGTTGTAGAAACGCACGGTATACTTGTCGACGGCCTCCACACGCAGCAGGTCCGGCCAGGCGCGGCGTGCGGCGGCCGGAACTTCGGCCGGAAGTTCCTTCCCCGGTCGCGGCTGCGGAATCCGCTCGAAGGCGGCGATGGTCGAGCGGTTCTTGGCCTCGGTGTTGGCGAACATGCGTTCGCGCGAGAACGAGAAGACCACGTCTTCTGCCGTCATCTCGTCGCCGTTGTGGAATTTGACGCCCTGACGAAGCTTGAGCTCAACGGTCTGCTCGTCGGTGCGGCGCCATTCGGAGGCTAGGCCTGGTCGCGGCGACAGGTTGCCCAACCAATCCCGGCTGATCAGCCCTTCCCAGATCGAGGTGAAGAACACCCGTTCACCGACATTGGACTGCTCGCGCAGAACATCCAGCACGTTGGAGTTGGAGATTTTCTGCACCGCGATGGTGATCGAGGGGCGCGTGTCGGACTGGCCGATGGCGAAGTTGGGGATGGCGGAGGCGCCGGCCGCCGCGATCCCGAACTGAAGCGTTCTGCGTCGTGTAAATGCCGTCATGATCGTTTCTCCGTTCGTTCAAACACGTGGAATGTTGAAGGTTTCCTGCCGCTGTCCGGGCCGGGCTGCGCCACGACCCGAAGACTGCCCGATCAGCACAGCACGGTCGTGACAACGGCTGCGGGCAGCGGCTGGTGCGTTGGACAGGTGCTACTGAGCAAGGCCGAGCGCGATCAGGTGGTCGGCCCCTCCCCTGACGGTATCCTTGTTGCGCACTTCGAGGATCAGGCGAGGATTGCTGCCCAACCGGGCAAGCGCGCCGAACACGGCGGTCCAGCGGATGTTGCCTTCGCCCGGATTCCAGTGGCGGTCGGCATAGCCGTCGCTATCCTGCAGGTGGACATGGTGCAGCAGATCGCCGGCCGCGTGCACGAAATGATCCACCGGTGGGCCGCCCGTCCAGACATGGGCATAGTTGGCGTGGCCGGTGTCGATCGAGACACGCACGGCTTGGCTTTCGAACGAGCGGGCCAAGTCGACCCGGATATGGGCGTCCTTGTCCTCGATGTTTTCGATCACCAGCACGACGCCCATGTCGGCGGCCCGTCTCACGGCATCGCCGATCGAGGCGTGGGACAGTTCAATCATGAGCTGGCGCGCACCGGGATTGTCGTCGAGATTGTTGTAATCCCAGGTCGAATAGGGCGAGTGGATCACCATCTGGGTTGCGCCGAGATGGGCGCAGACATCAAGGCCCTGGTGCATCCGCTTGTGCACGACGGCGCGGACATCAGGATCCTTGGACGCGATGTTGAAACCCCAGAACGGGCCATGAATGCCGAGCCGGCCGGTGTGGCCATCCAGCACCTTTTTCAGTTCATCCGCCAGCGGCTTCCAGTCGCCATTCAGCACGTCGCCGGGCCAGAAATCCTGCACCTCCAGATCACGCTGCCTGTCGAGGATCCAGTCACGATGCAGGCGGACGCCGGCAATCGGAAGGGCGACGCCGAGAACGGGCAAAGTCTGATGTGCGGTCATGGGGCTTGTCCGGAGTGACTGGAGTTGACAATCAAGTGGCGGTTCGAGCAGGGCCGTTGCGGCGGGACGCTGCTGCCCTGCGGAACGATAATCCACATCGGGATGACGTGGAGATGACAGGACACGTCGTTCCTGGAGCCTTCTCAGATGATTTTTCGTCTGAGCCAGCCGCCAGTCTGCTCGACGGTGATCACAAGCGTCAGAATCACCAGGATGATGGTCGCGGCGGTCTGATAGGCAAACAGATCGAAGGCAACCTTGAGTTCGACGCCGATTCCGCCAGCGCCCACAAGCCCCAACACAACGGACGCGCGAGTTGCCTTCTCAAGGCAGTATAGCGATGTGGCGATCATCGCGGGCGAGGCCGCGGGCAGCACGGCAGACATGATCATGCCAAGTTTGTTGGCCCCGAGCGCTGACAGCGCCTCGCGCGGGCCCTTGTCGGTTTCCTCCATGGCCTCTGCGAAGAAACGGGCCGCAAAGCCCATGACATCGATGGCAATGGCCAGCACCCCAGCCGGCGAGCCGAGCCCAACTGCAATGACAAAGATCAGCGCCCAGACCAAATCCGGCACCGTTCGGAACACGGCAATCAGGGACCGCGCTGCCGTCCGGATGGCGGGATGCGGCGACAGGCCTTCCGCAGCCAGAATACCCAGCGGCACCGAGAGGATCAGCCCGATCGCGCAGCCGGCCACCGCCATCTGGAAGGTCTGGAACAGCGACCACAGAATGCGGTCGAGGCGTTCAAGATCGGGCGGAAACATGCGGGACAGGATATTGCCGATGTTGGGCAGCCCGCGTGCCAGCTGGTCGATGGATGGTCCGGCCGTCGTCAGTGACCAGATGATGAAGGCCGCGACGGCAAAGGTCAGAGTGAAGGTGAGCGGGTTCACGCGCTCGATGCGGGGCGGCAGATGGCCCGCCATGGACTTCTTTGCGTCAGTCATGGTGAAAGAACCGGGTCAACTCTGCCTCCGAGGCCATGTGTGACGGCTTGTCAAGCGCCACCCGTCCGCCACCAAGACCGATGATCCGTTCAGAGAAGCGGATCGCATGTTCCATGCGGTGCGACACGAAGATCAGCGTGGCGTTCTGCTCGCTGGCGAGAGCAGCCAAGGTGGCCATGACCTCTTCGCCGGATTTCGGATCGAGGCTGGCGTCGGGTTCGTCAGCGATAACGAGCTCGGGCCGCTGCATCAGCATGCGGGCGACCGCGACGCGCTGTGACTGACCGCCGGAAAGCGTGTCCACACGCGCCATCGCCTTGTCGGCGAGGCCCACCCGCTCAAGACAGTGCAGCGCCTCGGCGCGGACCTCTTGCGGAGCGAGCAGCTGCGTCCAGGTGCGCGGCCCGCTCCTCCGGCTCTGGACGCCATGAACCACATTGGTGAGGGCGCTCAGCCGGGTGACCAGGTTGTGTCGTTGAAACACGAAGCCGACGCGCGAGCGCAGGCGCTTGAGGCTTGCGGAGCCGAGACTTCGCACATCCTCGTCAAGCAGGCGGATATCGCCGCCGCCGGGTTCAACAAGCCGCACGAGCATGCGGATCAGGGTCGACTTGCCCGTCCCGTTGGCCCCGATGATCGCGACCTTTGACCCTTGCTGGACGTCGAGGTCGAGCCCCGACATCACAATCGGGCCGGTGCCGAACTGCTTGCTAAGGCCCCGGACCGATATGACTGCGGCACCGGTTCCGGCGCGCGTCACCGCTCCGCCCGGAGCGGTCTTCTGAAACGCGTCAACGTTCACTGGCCGATGAAACGCGTAAACTCGTTGATGCCGACCGCACGGTACATCTGGCGGATCACATCATAGTCACGGTCCGCGACATTCGGCAGAAATGTGCCACCATTCCAGCGGGCATTGGCCTCGACCTGCAGCACGGCCTGCAGGAGAGAGCCGGCATGGTCGATGAAGGCCTTGCGCACCTGGCCGACCATGTCCGCGGTGACGCCCGGCGAGGCGATGATCAGATCATCCGGCAAATCACGGCCGCGACCGATGACGGCGAGCTTCACATCCGGCACGGCACGGCGGATCTGCTGGATATGGGTGAGGTTCATGCCGATGGCTGCGAGGTCTCCTCGGCGAAGCGCCTCGACAGCCACATTGCGGCGCAGGAACAGTGCCTCGAAGTCGCGCCCGTAAGCGAGGCCGGCATCAGCGAGGATCTGGGCCGGACCGAGATGCTGGGAGGTCGAACCGATCTCGCCGAACGAAATCTTCTTGCCCTTGAGGTCGGAGAGTTGCTTGAACGGCCCTTCCGCCAGCACCACCACCTGCGAGAAATAGTCTGGTCGCTGCCAGATCACGACAGGCTGGACGGCCGGCATGCGGGCCTTGAACACCACATATTCAGCAGGACCAGTCAGGACCAGATCGACCTGATTGGCGTTCATCGCTTCAACCGCTGAGGTTCGGCCGGACACGGGGAACAGCGCGATCTCGACAGTGGGCATGACCTTCTCGAACGCGGCCTTGAACGGCCCGAACTCGCGCTGAAGGTTCTCGGACCCATCGACATCGGTGACGGCGAAACGCAGGCGCTGGCGGGTCTGGCCGAAGGCTGGAGCCGCAGCGGCGGCCGTCAAGGCGGCGGTCGTGGCGATGAAGTCGCGGCGGTTCATGGAGCGGCTCCTGAAACTGACGAGGATCGGAATGTCACCAGACGTGTCATCATCACGGCATGACGCACTGATGACATCTGCGTGTCATGGTGATGTCACCCGACCGGTTCATGGCGGTGTTCACCTGACCGGATGGACTGATGCGATGAACATCGAAGCCCGCAACCTGACCCAGGGCCGCTCTGCTGAAGGGCGGCCGCTGCGCCCGATCAGAATCGTGCGTGGGCTTGTGCTGACCGGCGGCGCCTTTAGCAGCACGGATGTGACGATCGCCGATGGCCGGATCAGCGACGCGCTCGGGGCCAACCCAGATGTGCTGACCATCGATGCACATGGACTTTATATCCTTCCCGGCATCATCGACATCCATGGCGATGGCTTCGAGAGGCTGATCCATCCGCGTCCCGGTGTGGCTGTCGATCCGCTGACTGCGCTGCTGGAGGCCGACCGGCAATTCATTTCGAATGGCATCACCACGGCGTACCATTCGGTCACCTGGTCGTGGGAAGGCGGGACGCGCGGAGCGCAGGCGGCGCTGTCGATCCTCGAGGCGATGACCGCTCTCAGGCCGCATCTGCTGACTGACACGCGCTATCATCTGCGCCACGAAACCTTCAATCTCGATGCCGAGCATGTCATCCTCGACTGGATCGCCGAGGGGCGCATCGATTGCCTTGCCTTCAACGACCACATGGCCGGCACGATCAAGCAGCGTCACCGCCCCGACAAGATGGCTGGGATGATCACGCGCTCGGGGCTGAGCGAGGCGGAGTTCCATCACCTGATCGAGCGCGTGCACGCCAGGTCCGACGAGGTGCCAGCCTCGATCGCGCGGCTGGCCGCCGCCGCGCGCCGCGCCGGACTGCCCATGCTGTCCCATGACGACATGACGCCGCAGATGCGCGGGTGGTATCGCGATCTCGGCTGCGCGATCGCGGAGTTTCCGATCAATGTGGAAACGACCAAGGCCGCCGCCGATGCCGGCGATCCCATCGTCTTCGGTGCTCCAAACGTCATCCGGGGCGGATCGCACACGGGGTGTCCGTCGGCAGCAGAGATGGCCGCGCAGCGCTTCTGCACCATCCTTGCTTCGGACTACTACTATCCGGCGCTCCCCTTGGCGCCATTCCGGCTGTCTGCGCAAGGCATTGTGCCCCTCGCCGAAGCCTGGGGTCTGGTTTCAAGCGGCCCGGCCCATGCCCTTGGCCTGAACGACCGGGGCCGCATCGAGACCGGGCTGCGGGCCGATCTTGTTCTGATCGAGGATCGGTCGCCGCTTCCACCCCGGATCGTCGGCACCATGATCGGCGGTCGGCTGGCGTGCATGGGTGACGCCGGGCGCATCATCGGCAGCGGCTGACGCCCTGTCTGTTGCAAGTCTTTCATCGGATTGAATCCGAACTGCCATCAATCCTCAACGTTCCCGTCATGTGGGGGCTCTAGGGATGCGCGTCGCCGGGCAGACGCGCCCGGCCAATGAGGGTCATCCCATGGCAAGAAACCGTCTCAGCATTGCAGCCCTTGCGCTGGCTGCCACCATCGGCGCCGCGCAGGCCCAAACACCACGGGTCAAATTCGAATACTGGTACGGCCTGACCGGCCAACTCGGCGAGGTCATGGCCGAGCATTGCAAGCGCTTCAACGAGTCCCAGCCGAAGTTCGAAGCGGTCTGCGTCGGCCAGGGCGGCTACGACCGCGCCGAACAGAACACCATCGCCGCGTTCCGCGCACGCCAGCACCCCACCATTGTGCAGATCTATGACGCCGGCACCGTCAACTTCATGCTGTCCCAGGCGACCTACAACGCAGTCCAGTTCGCCAAGGACTTCAAGATGAAGATCGACTGGAACGACTACTTCCCGGGCATCCGCTCCTACTATGCCACCTCAAAGGGCGAGATGTGGTCCTTCCCCTACAACTCCTCCAGCGCCGTGATGTACTGGAACCGGGCCGAGTGGGCCAAGATCGGCCGTACCACACCGCCAGCCACATGGGAGCAATTCGAGCGCGACATGCGGGCGCTCAAGGCAGCCGGGCATTCGTGCGCCTACGCCTTTGACTTCGACACCTGGCAGTCGATGGAGCAGCTCTCCGCGATCCACAATCAGCCGGTCGCCACGCTCGGCAACGGCTATGAAGGGCTGGGTGCGGAACTGGTGATCAACCAGGGCCTGTTTCCCCGCCATGTCGCCAATCTGAAGACGTGGCAGGACGAGGGCCTCGCCCGCGTGCAGACCGCCCAGACCGGCAAGACCATCGTTCAGGCCTTCGCCGACGGCACCTGCGCCTCGATGCTGTCGTCGATCGCCAACCATGGCGTTGTCGGTGACACAGGGCGTCCTGGCCTCGAATGGGACGTCGCCATGATCCCGGTCTACGAGGGCTTCAGCCGCCACAACTCGCTGGTGGGCGGGGCGTCCCTCTGGGTCATGGCCAACAAGTCCAAAGAGGAGTACGAGGCTGCTGCCGCCTTCCTCGACTTCGTTCTGACGCCAGCCGAAGTGAAGTGGATGCCGAATGTGACGGGATACATTCCGATCACGGTGCCGGCCTTCAACCAGATGCGGGACGAGGGCTTTTATGCCCAGCCGAAGTTCAAGGGCCGCGAAGTGGCGATGCAGTCGCTGACCTTCACTCCGCCGACGAAGAACACCAGCGGCATCCGCCTTGGCAACTTCACCTCGATCCGCTCGGAAGTCCGCTCGGAGCTGGAGGCGATCATGAATGGCCAGAAGACCGTCGAGGTCGGCCTCAACGATGCGGTCGCGCGATCCAACCATATCCTGCGCCGCTTCGAACAGACCTTCCGCGGCCGCACGCTGCCCTGACCGCGCCATGGTCTGCTGCAGCCGGGCGCCCCGCGCCCGGCTGTTTTGGCATTCTCGCACGCGGCGCTCCATGCCGCCGGGACCACGACATGACCGGAAAGCGCGTCACCTTCTCCAACACCTGGCTGGCGGCCTTGCTGATCGCGCCGCAGCTCGTCCTCGTGTTCACCTTCTTCTACTGGCCGGCAGGAGAAGCGCTCTACTGGTCGTTCACGCTTGAGCCGCCCTTTGGCGGCGAGAACCAGTGGGTCGGCTGGCAGAACTTCAAGACCGTGTTCGAGGATCCGTTGTATTGGAACTCGGTGCGCATTTCGGTCGTTTTCGCCCTGTCGTCGACGGTGCTGGCGATGGGCATCGCGCTCGTCCTCGCTGTTTTTGTCGACCGTCGGCTGCCTGGCTATCAGGCCTATCGCTTCATGTATTTCTGGCCCTATGCGGTGGCTGCGCCGGCGGTAGGCCTCGCTTTCCGATTCATCTTCGCGCCCGATGCGGGTTTCGTCTCCGCGCTCAATCAGTGGTATCCCGGCATCTGGAACCCGGCGCGCGACGGCGTCGATGCGGTGATCCTGATCACGCTGGCCAATGCCTGGTCTATGGTGGCCTACAACTTCATATTCTTCCTGGCCGGCCTGCAATCCATCCCGCGCACGCTGACCGAAGCCGCCGCCATGGATGGCTCCGGCGTGCTGCGCCGCATGGCCGACATCCAGTTTCCGCTGCTGGCGCCGACCTTCTTCTTTCTGGTCGTGATCAATCTGACCGACAGCTTCGTGAACTCGTTCGGCATCGTCGACATCACCACCGCGGGCGGGCCGGCGCGTGCGACTGACCTGATGGTCTACAAGATTTACTCCGATGGCTTCAAGGGCAAGGACTATTCGCTCGCCGCAGCCCAATCCCTTGTCCTGATGCTGTTGGTGGTCAGCCTGACCTTCATCCAGTTCAGGTTCGTCGAACGCCGCGTTCACTACACCTGAGGCTGCCATGGTCGAACGCACGCCGATCCTCAACATCCTGACCCACCTGATCCTCCTGACTGGGCTGATCATGTTGCTGGTGCCGCTGTGGATCGTCTTTGTCGCATCGACGCATGACTTTCGGACCGTCAACACCGTGCCCATGCCGCTGTGGCCCGGCAGCCACATGATTGAGAACTACACGCTTGCGTGGAACCAGTCGGGCTTCGGCCCGAAAATGCTCAACTCCTTCATCGTCGCGATTGGAGTCACGGCGGGCAAGATCGCGATCGCCGCCATTTCGGCCTACTCGATCGTCTACTTCAAATACCGCTTCCGCAGCCTGTTCTTCTGGATGATTTTTGTCACACTGATGCTGCCGCTCGAAGTGCGCATCGTGCCGACCTACGCAGTGGCCGCCAATGTCCTGCGACCCTATCAGGAGATGCTCGACGCAACCGGCATCAGCGCCGTGCTGGCGACGCTCACAGGGATCACGGTCAGCCTGCCGCAATGGTCGATGCTGAACAGCTACACCGGGCTGATCCTGCCGCTGATCGCCACCGCGACCGGCACTTTTCTTTATCGCCAGTTCTATCTCACCGTGCCGGACGAACTCGCCGAGGCCGCAAAGATGGATGGCGCCGGGCCGCTGCGGTTCTTCTGGGATGTGCTCCTGCCGCTCTCCAAGACCAACATGGCGGCGCTTGGCACGATCATGTTCGTCTACGCGTGGAACCAGTATCTCTGGCCGCTGCTGATCGTCACCGATATCGCCAACTATGGCACTGCCGTCATGCAGCTCCAGCGCATCGTGCCGGGCCCCTTGTTCGGCGAGCCGCCACGCTGGCACATCGCCATGGCGGGAACGCTGATGGTGATGACGCCACCGCTATTG
>JAPLOW010000250.1 GCA_026400555.1 Hyphomicrobiales bacterium | reverse complement strand
TACATCAAGTGGGAATGCCAGGATGCGTGACCCGCTCTCAGCAAAATTTCCAGACGTCAGGTTGCTCAATCCTGGGAACCGGTCGCCGCGATCAATGGATTTCGCACTCGTGATGATCGCGCTCGAATAGCCGATGTTCGTCGACACTTCGTCAACCTGACGCTGCCCTACAAAGCCAGGGTTCCGCCCGTCGGCATCCATCATCATCAACGCCGACCTTCATCAAGATGAAGCGTGTTCACCGAGGGTGAAGTTGATCTTGCGTGGTCCAGGTTCCGCACATGGGCATCCTTGCACCAAAGCCGTTCACAGCACCGGTTTTGTGAACACGCAATGCTCTAAACGATTATGATCGATCATCTTTCCGCATTGAGATGGATGACATTTCAATGCGGGATAATCTATTGCAACAGTGCCGCTTTCCTCAGCGCGCCCCAGACCCGCAAGGGGGTGGCGGGCATGTCGATCTCGGGTGCCCCGGCGCTGGCCAGCGCGTCATTGACCGCATTCATCACGGCGGGCAGCGCGCCGACCGTGCCGGCCTCGCCCGCGCCCTTGACCCCCAATGGGTTGGCCTCGGTGAGGACCTCATTGAACTGCGTGTGGAATCCCGGCGCATTGTCGGCGCGGGGCATGGCGTAATCCTGGAAGGAGGCGCTGAGGATCTGGCCTGTCTGCGGGTCATAGCTGATGGTCTCAAGGAGCGCCTGCCCAAGGCCCTGCATGATGCCGCCATGAACCTGGCCTTCCACCACAAGCGGATTGAGCACGCGCCCGACATCCTCCACGGCCCAATAACCGGCTATCCTTGTGACGCCGGTCTCCGGGTCGATCTCGACTTCGCAGACATGGCAGCCGTTCGGGAAATTGGCCTCAGCGGGCGCAAGCGTGACGGCGGCTGAGAGCCCGACCTCGAAGCCGCGCGGCAGCCGCGCCTTGTCGAACGCAAGCTGCGCAACCTCTGCGAGGGGAAGAACGCGGTCCGTTCCCACCACGCTGAACCGGCCATCGGCGAAAGTGATGTCCTCCTCGCTCGTCTCCAGCACATGCGCAGCAATTCGTCGGCCCTTTGCGATGATACGCAGCCCTGCTTCCCGGACGATCATGGATCCCACGGCTGCGGAGCGTGAGCCGCCTGCTCCCCTGCCATGATAGACAAGATCGGTATCGCCGAAGACGGTCCGGACCTTGTCCATTGGGATGCCGAGTTCGTCATGCAGCACCTGCGGCAGAACGGTCTCCAGCCCCTGGCCATGCGAATGCAGCCCGGTCAGAATCGTCGCGCAGCCCTCGGCGTCGAAACGAACCTCCGCGAATTCTTCGTTGGGGGAACCGGCCGGCCCGCCGGCTATCTCGATCGCATAAGCTATGCCGATACCGCGGAGCATGCCCCGCTTGGCTGCCGCAGCGCGCCGTTTCGTGAAGCCGCGCCAGTCCGACGCCGCCAGCGTCCGGTCAAGATTGGTCTCGAAGGCTCCACTGTCATAGGTGAAGACGAACCCGGTCTTGTAGGGCATCGCGGAGGCAGGAAT
>JAPLOW010000020.1 GCA_026400555.1 Hyphomicrobiales bacterium | reverse complement strand
CGTGATCGTCATCGCCCCAGGCGCGGGACAGGCGCTCGGGATTGTGGCCATGGCTGACGGACGGATCATCTCCAGCATGCGGCATGGCGCGATTGCGGAGCCGTCGGACCAATCCGGATTTGTGCGTCGCCTTTACCGATCAGGTGCGTGGCTGGTTCTGCCCGCGACGGGAGGCTCATGCCGTGGCATGCGAGAAGACCGGCTGAACGGTTAGCGCGTTGGCGGCCTCGCTGCCGTCGCGCACAAAACCGACATGGACATGATCGTCGTCGGTCAGCCAGTGGCGCTGGACCTCGTCGAGGAAGCGCGGCCAGTCAGGCAACGGCCCATGCATTTCGAAGTAGCGCAGCGGCAAGAGAAGCCGTGATCGATGTCCACCAGCGTGGGAACATCTTCGGCCAGCAGCTAAACCAGCCACTTGGCGTCGATGTCCACCAGCGTGGGAACATCTTCGGCCAGCAGCTAAACCAGCCACTTGGCGATGTCCTTGCGGGGCCAGTCTGTGCGCGAGTTAGGCGGCGGTCGAACGTCCACAGGATGCCCATCGCCCTTGGCCTGACAGGCGCGCGCAGACTCTTGAAGCTCGCGTTGGGCGTCTCCGCGCCGGAAGAGTCGATGCCGAGATGGCGGCTGAAGGTGGGCAAGACGGTACCCCCCATTACAAAGCAAACATGGCGACCGTCGCTGCCGCCATCACCGCCGTTGCCAGCCAGCCCATGATCTTGAGCCCGAGCGGCGCGACGAACGGGCCGAGGTGCTTGCGGTTCGAGACAACGATCATCGTGGCGATCATCAGCGGCACCGCGATCACCCCATTCAGAACGGCGCTCCAGAACAGGGCCTTGATTGGGTCTATCGGCAGAAACAGCATCAGGAGGCCAAGGGCGAACGCCAGCGCGATGACGCCATAGAAGGCTTTGGCGTCCTCCGGCTTCTGTTCGAGCCCGATGCGCCAGCCGCGCAATTCGCCGATGGCATAGGCGGCGGAACCCGCCAGCACCGGTAGCGCCAGAAGCCCGGTGCCGATGATGCCGAGGCTGAACAAAAGGAAGGCGAACTCGCCCGCGATCGGCCGCAGCGCCTGCGCAGCATCCGCCGATGTCGCGATATTGGTGATCCCGGCCTTGTTCAGCGTCACCGCCGTGGTGAGAATGATGAAGAAGGCGATCAGGTTTGAGAATGCCATGCCGATGTAGGTGTCAAAGCCGATACGGCTCAATTCAGCGGGAGCATCCGCGGGATGGTCGAGCAAAGAACCCGATCCCGCCAGCGTCTCGTCCTCCACCTCCTCGGCGCTTTGCCAGAAGAAAAGATAGGGGCTGATCGTGGTGCCAAACACCGCGACCACGATGATGAACGTATCCTGCGTCTAGGCGATCTGCGGCCAGACCGTGCCGATCACCACCGCGCGCCAGTCGATCTGAACCGCGAATAACACGCCGACATAGGCGAAAAGCGCCAGCGTCAGCCATTTGAGCACGTGCACATAGCGATGATACGGAACGAAAACCTGCAGGGCGAGCGAGCCCGCTGCGAACAGGATCGCGAACAGGGTTTCGCCCCAGCCGAGCACGAGGCGGGCGGCTGCGCCCATGGCGGCGATATCCGCGCCGATGTTCACGGTGTTGGCGACGAACAGCAGGAACACGATGACATGCACTAGCGAGCGTGGCAGCACATGGGCCATGTTGGCGGCAAGCCCTTCGCCGGTCACGCGCCCGATCCGCGCGCAGATGGCCTGGATCGCTGCCATGAGCGGAAAGGTCAGCACCACCGTCCACAGCATGTTGACGCCGAACTGCGCGCCCGCCTGCGAATACGTGGCGATGCCGCCCGGATCGTCGTCCGCTGCGCCGGTGATGAGGCCTGGGCCAAGTCGCCGAAACCAGGGGATTGTCGGCGGCTTGGCTTCGCTCATTCCTCCGCCTCCAGTTCGCCGTCTCCGCGCCCCAACAGTCGATGCTGATCAGATAGGCGAAAGCAGACGTGCAGAAGGATTTCCGCCCCCTTGGCTCAGATTGGGTAGCGAAGAATCGCGGCAAGGGGTCCGT
>JAPLOW010000160.1 GCA_026400555.1 Hyphomicrobiales bacterium | reverse complement strand
CGAGCTCTCTGGTGACTCCTTGCGAAAAGCAGCAACCCAGCGTCCCGCTTGACCCCGAACCAAGACCAGTGTCATCAACCCAACCGACGTTCAGGCCCCCGGCCGGGATCATCTCGGAATGATGGCCGGCTTCAAATCGGAATAGACGGCCGGGATCGTCGGAATCCGCAGCCGATTGTCCGGCGCTGCGTCGCGCGGTGAACGGAACGGCACGACCTGGTGGAGCCCGTCGAGGCGGCAGGCAAGAAGCGGGGTGAAGACCTCGCTGTCCTCCTCGATCCGGCGAAGCTCGTTCGTGGCGTTGCGGTGGTCGGGGTCGTTGGGCTGCAACGTGCCGCGCGACGGCGCCGGCACTCGGTCGCAGATATCCTCTGGGTAGAGCAGTGTCACAAACGGCTGGAAGAAGCCCTTCGGAAAGGCATGCGTGAGCTGCACGCCCCGCAGCTTCAACAGGGGGGGGCGCCGGGGCTGGCCTTGCGGCTGGGCATGCGGAAGAGACTGACCCTGGCGGGTGTAGCCAGCCTGCGGACCAGGCGTTCGAGGCAGCGCAATCGGCAGGTCGTCGCGGGCGGGATCGCGGCCCGCGTTTTGGAAAAGGATGGTCAGCGTGTGGCGCTTGAGGCGCAGCGAGGCGTCGCAGGGCGTGATGCATTTCTTGTAGGTGTTGAGCGAGACCTTGAGGACGCGGACGACGAAGTCCTGGTCATGACCCTCATGGACGGCGTGCACCCGCAGGATGTCGTGGCGGAACTGGTGGCAGTTGGCTCAAGCGCGCCACATGCTAAAGTGCCAATAGTCACCACGTTTGTAGATGATGGCGTCGTCGAAGATGCCGATTTCATCTTCGCTGAAACTCTGCTTTTTCAGCGCCATTTACGCCTCTGATCTTCTGATTGACTATGGTTTTCAGTAGCCACGCGTTTGCGTAACTGTGTGTGCAACCGTTATAGGAAAGCTCAGCGTTTTCAATCGCCTAAATTGGGCGTGAAACTTTTGTGTAACAATTTTAACTATTGATATCATAAACTTAGCTGATATGAGCTACTCCCACTCTATCGTGCCGGGCGGCTTTGAGGTGATGTCGTAGGTCACGCGGTTGATGCCCTTGACCTCGTTGATGATCCGCGTGGCGACGCGGCCGAGGAAGGCCATTTCGAACGGATAGAAATCCGCGGTCATGCCATCGACCGAGGTGACGGCCCTGAGCGCCAGAACGTGATCGTAGGTGCGTCCGTCACCCATGACACCAACGGTCTTTACCGGCAGGAGCACGGCGAAAGCCTGCCAGATCTTGTCGTAAAGACCAGCCTTGCGGATTTCGTCGAGATAGATCGCGTCCGCCCTGCGCAGGATGTCCAGCTTCTCGCGTGTGATCTCACCGGGGCAGCGGATGGCGAGGCCGGGGCCGGGAAAAGGGTGACGCCCGACGAAAGCGTCCGGCAGTCCCAATTCGCGGCCCAGCGCCCTCACCTCATCCTTGAACAGTTCGCGCAGCGGCTCGACCAGCTTCATGTTCATGCGCGCGGGCAGGCCACCGACATTGTGGTGGCTCTTGATCGTGACCGAGGGGCCGCCGGAGAACGAGACGCTCTCGATGACGTCGGGATAGAGCGTGCCCTGGGCGAGGAATTCGGCGCCGCCGATCTTGCGGGCCTCCGCCTCGAAGACATCGATGAACAGCTTGCCGATGACCTTGCGCTTGGCTTCCGGGTCGGGACCGCACTTCTGCAATTCGCCAATGAACAGATCGGATGCATCCACGTGCACGAGCGGAATATTATAGTGGCCGCGGAACAGGCTGACGACCTCCTCCGCCTCCGCCTGGCGCATCAGGCCGTGATCGACGAAGACACAGGTGAGCTGGTCGCCGATCGCTGCGTGGATCAGAATCGCCGCCACCGCGGAATCAACGCCCCCGGACAGGCCGCAGATCACCCTGCCCTTGCCGACCTGCGCGCGGATCTTGGCTATCATCTCCTCGCGATAGGCTGCCATCGACCAATCCGTCTTCGCCTTGGCGATGCCAGTGACGAAGTTGCGGATCAGGGCGGCTCCATCAGGCGTATGGACCACCTCGGGGTGGAACATGGTTGTGTAGATCCGCCTCGTCTCGTCTGTGGCGACGGCAAAGGGTGCATTCTCCGACGTCGCCTTGACCGAGAAGCCACCTGGCAAAGCCGTGACCCGGTCGCCGTGGCTCATCCAGACCGGGTAGCGCTGCCCGACCTGCCAGATGCCGTCAAACAGGGCGCTCGGCGCCAGGATCTCAACATCGGCACGGCCAAACTCGGCGGCGTGGCCGCCTTCCACCGTGCCGCCAAGCTGCACGGCCGTCGTCTGCTGGCCATAGCAGATGGCCATGATCGGCAATCCGGACTCGAACACGGCCTTCGGTGCCCGGGGACTGCCAGCCTCGGTGACCGAAGCCGGCCCACCGGAGAGAATGACGCCCTTGGGCCGCAGGCGCGCAAACGCGGCGTCGGCGGACTGGAAGGGATGTATCTCGCAATAGACCCCGGTTTCGCGGACGCGGCGCGCGATCAACTGCGTGACCTGTGAGCCAAAATCGATGATCAGAATGGTGTCGTGCTGGGTCATGGGCCCGCGTTAAGGCATTGGCGCGCGGGGCGCAACCGGGCGGCTCCTGTCAGGGCGCAGGGCTCTGTGGAACGGTGCCCGTGCCGTTTACGGCACCGCCAAGCGGGTCAACGAAACGCCTCAGGATTCCCGGCGCGATGGCCGATAATGGATTGATCGACATGGATGGAGCGCTCGCCGGCCCGCTGACGCGGAAATTCACGGCGAACATTCCTTCGTTCTGGCCGCCTCCGAGCAGCGGTCCGAGAATCGGCACCTGCGCGAAGGCATTGTTGAGGACAAAGCCCGGAACGAAGGTGCCCGCAATATCAGTGCGATCCCGCCCATAATCGATGAAGCCCTGGCCCGAGACGCCGATTTCGTTGCCGATAATGACACCATTGCGGATGTCAATGCGGGTTGGTGTGCGGGTGAAATTGGCCTTGAGCTGCGAGAACTCAACATTGTTACCAGCATCGCGGGGCCTGCTGACGCGCACGCCGTCGGCGCTCTGCTGGACAAACTGTTCGCCAAGGACCCGACGCAAGGCGGGCTCTCCTTGAACCCGGAAGTTGCGAAACGCGATCTCGCCGATCGCGCTCTCGGCAGCAGGCCGTGCGTCAAGGACAAGATCGCCGCCATAGGCCCGGCGATAGATGTCGAGATAGCGCAGCAGCGCCCCGCCATCGCTGGATGAAACCCTCAGACGCCGCCCGTCGCCATCGCGCGTGTGCTGCAGACTGATCGGTTCGCGGCCGATGCGTCCGCTGAAATCCACCGTGCGGATCTCCCGGCTTCGCACCGACAGCTTGAGGGCGGCGTTGCCGACGACCTCATCATTGAACCCGGTAAGGATCGGCAGCGCGAGATCAACATCAAGGTCAGCAGGCGGTTCCCCCAGAGCTGGACGCGTGCCGGGAGGAGCGCCTGTAGCGGTCAGCTTGCGCAGGAACGGCCGGGCGTCCGCCACCTGGCCGCGGATCACCAGTTTGCTGACGCTGCCATCGCGGCGCGCCTCAATACGCATGTCATCACCGGCTGACAGGCGGAATTGTGCGAAGGATGCCGACTGGACCGCGCCTGCGGCGGACAGCGTCATGCGGCCGCGCACGAGGACGGGGGGCGAGTCGAGAACAAGCTCGCTGATCTGGCGCGAATCGTCCGACGGCTCAGCCAGCGTAAAACTCAGCTTGCCGGCACGGCCCGCGGGCTTCACCCAGCCCGGCAGAAGCCCGTCGATCGCGGCGCGCGTCAGGTCGACCTCCAGCCTCAAGGGCGCATCCGGCTTGCGGCCGAGCGGCTTGACGACCCTGAGCGGCAGCGCGCCAGTGATGGTGTTGCCGAAATCGAGACCGCGCCGCTGGCGGGCAGCCTGATCCATCGTCATGGTGACAGTGGCCTCACCGACGGCACGCGGGTCCTGCCTCAGATCGATCTGGGCCGGGGTGCCGCCGATCCTGGCATCGCCTCTCAAGGTGAGGTTGCCACGGTCATAGGCGGCGGCAAGGGTCCCCGCTTCCAGCTTGTCATCACCCAGCAGGTTGTCCGAAGCCAGCGCGCTGATCGATCCCGAGGACTGGACCACTACATCGGAGGGCCGGATCTGTTCAATCAGCGGCAGGCTCACCGTGGTCCTCAGATCGAATCGGCCCTTGACGCGCGCAGGATCGACCTGACCGGGGCTCGCCTCGCGAAAGGCCGGAATGGCCAGGAGCGCCGCCAATGCATCGACGGCGCCGGTGGCACGAAAGTTCGACCGGCCGATCGGCCGCTTTGCCCATGTGTCAGCGATGCTGAACGAGCCTTCGCTGAGCTGGATCACCCGCCCATTGTCGAGATCAAGCCGGCCGGAGCTGGCCGCCACATCGAGCGTGCGCCCCGTGCCCCTGGCCGCGATGGCGGCATCCAGGAGCTTTGGGACCCCGTCGCCGATGACGAAACGAATCCCTTTGCCAGCGACCGAGACATTGACGGCCTCATCCGGCGTCGGGTCTCCCGCACGGGCCGCGCGCAGCGCTGCCGGTGACATGTCGAGCGCCAGATCCATGGTATCGATCTCGCCCGCTTCGATGCGTTCCACCAGAAGGCTCCGGATGATCGGTGAAATCACCGTCGGCCAGACCGCCAGTAGCACCCTCGCCGAGGTCTGACGGGCAGTGAGATGCGCGTAGACCTCCGGCCCTTCGGGCGTCTGTGCCGCGCGGCCCGAACCCGTCAACGTCAATTGCGGGCCCTTCAGCGTCAGTTCGTCGAGAACCGCCTTGCGGATCCCTTCCCCCGACAGTTTGACACTGGCGCCCTGAAGCGGAAAGGACGGGTCATTGCCCTCGCCGGCCAATACGCCGGAGCCGGTGCCGTCAAACCTCCAGGCCGGCCCCTCCCCGCGCCGGAACTCGCCAGCCAGCGAAAGAGCGGTCTGCCCCTGCTGGAGCGATACAGCGGGAACCAGAAGCCTGGAGAGGGCCAGGTCGCCGTTGAAACTGGCGCGCAGGCTCTCAAACCCAATCGTCTCGGTCCCGCCATCGGGGGAGCGCAGGCGGCCCGCGCCGATCGCAAGGCTCCCCTGAAGCCGCGCTGATGGGGTTCCAACGTCCATCAGTTCCAGCTCGCCACGCACGGGAAAGCCGTCCAGCATGGCGCCGCTCTGGCCGAACAGCAGCCTCTCCAGGCTGTCGAGACGAAAGGCGTAAACCGAGACATCGAGATGCCGCTTGCCGCTGTCATCAGAGCGGCTCGCGATCCTGATATCCTGCGCCCCGGCAGCGGAGCGACCGGACACCGTAAGCTCGCGCGTGCCCTGCCGGCGATTAAGACGAATGGCGACATTTTCCAGTCCGATGCGCTCATCTCCGGCCGGTGACACCAGCGTCATGCGTCCGCCGGACAGGGCAATACGGTCGAGGCCGGGAAACAGGCTGTTGTCGTCGAGCAGTTCGGTGAGCATGGCAGCAAGGGTGTCGAGCGGGGCTGGCCGGTCCAGTTCGCCGGTTGCCGGAAAGGCGAGGCTCGAACCCTCTGTCGCGATGGTCAGGGCGCCGTTCTTGTCGACTGCCAGCCGGAGGTTGACGCCATGGATGTCGATCGAGCGAAGCCGGATGTTGCCGCGCAGCGCTGCCCAGGGATCGTACTGGATCTCGGCCTCCGGGGCCTTCAGGCGCAGACCGGAGACATGGATGAACTCCGCGTTCCTGATCTGCAACACCGGACTGCCATCAACCCTGACGATCGCCGCCTTGCTGGTTGTCACGGTCCAGGTTGAACCGAGCCGCTCCTGAAGGTCAGCTGCGACGTAGCGCTGCAGCCCTGCAAGCGGGACGACCCCGGAGACAAACAGCCCACCAACGGCCATGGCCAGAACCAGCACAACGACGGAAACAGCGGTGCAAACGCCAGCCACAAGCCCGACATGGTCGCGCTTGCGCCGACGCTTCGGGCCTTGTCCGGCTGGAACGGTCAAGGGAGCCGAGTGTGATGGCGCTGTCGGTTGGTTGCTTGCCAAGGAACTGTCCAAATGAGCACGCAAGGCCCGACGATCCGGATGAATCGGGCCTTCACGCGCAAACGATGTGCACTATAACGGTGTCACTGTGAAGCAACACAAACCCGACGAAAGGAAGGCACCATGCCTTTGACCATCGGCCAGCCGGCTCCATCCTTCTCCCTGCCCACCGACGGCGGCGGCTCAATCTCCTTGTCCGGTCTGAAGGGAAAGAACGTCTGCCTCTACTTCTATCCGAAGGACGACACGAGCGGCTGCACCAAGGAAGCGATTGCCTTCAACGGATTGAAAGCTGCCTTCGCTGCCGCCAACACCGAGATTATCGGTCTTTCTGCAGACAGCATCAGCAGCCATGACAAGTTCAAGAAGAAATACGGGTTGGAGTTCGCTCTGGCGTCCGATGAAGGCAAGGCCGCGCTTGAGGCCTATGGCGTCTGGGTCGAGAAAAGCATGTACGGCAAGAAGTACATGGGAATCGAGCGCACAACAGTGCTGATCGACAAGACGGGCAAGGTTGCTGCCATCTGGAACAAGGTCAAGGTCGATGGTCACGCCGAAGAGGTCCTCGCAGCCGCGCAGAATCTCTAGCATTGTCGCTGTTGCCATGGATCTTGCCTGAGCATGGGGTGGCAAGCCGATGTTTGGATTTGATTAACCCTAATGATGCCTAATCATCACACTCGGACTGTGTGTGGTGACTCGCGTGGCAAAAGTTCCTCCGTCTTCAAGATACGATACCGGCCTTGTCACTTTGCGCCGGTCGACAATTGTCGTGAGCCTGTTTGCGGCGACCATGCTGACTGGCTGGAGTGCAGGCGCCACGTGGCTCCTGCTCTCCAAGGACAGTTTTGGCGCTCACATGATCAAGCGAGAGACCGCGAGGCAGTACGCCTATGAGGATCGGATCGCGTCTCTCAAGACGGAAATCGACAAGCTCTCCAGCCGGCAACTCGTTGACCAGGATAGTGTGGAGGCCCGCGTCGCCGAACTCGTGACCCGGCAGACCCAACTCGAGACGCGGCAGGCGATCGTTGCCGCGCTCACCGACAGCGTCAGCGCCAACCAGATCGCCGCCGGACGCCCTGCCCGCACACCGATTGTGCCGCAGCCATCGGTGGCGGCGGACACGACATCGAGCGTGACCACTTTTGCCCCGACCCCGCGGCCGATGCCCGTTCCCGACATGCCGGGACTGAGGCGCGAAAGCGATCGTCGCAATCTGACATCGGCGGGCTGGGAACAGGGTGCGGTTGAATCGTCACCGAAAGTCGATGATACCCTCGCCCTTGTTGACCGCCGGCTGGCCGCCGTGCAGGCCGAACAGATCAGGGCGCTGAACCGCCTCGAAGCGTCAGTTCTCGGCGCACATTCCTCGCTCCGCACCGTTGTGGCTGAGGTTGGCCTTGATCCCGACCGGATTGCGGGCATGCACCCCCGCCCGGGCCAGGGCGGACCTTTCATTCCGGCAATCGTCGATCCGAAGGCTGGCGCGTTCGAAGCCTCGGTGGTGCGTCTTCAGCCTCGCCTCGCCGCCGTCGAGCGCCTGCGGTCAACCGTGAATGGTTTGCCGCTGCGTCGCCCCGTCGCCCATTCACGCGCAGCCTTGCAATGCATTCCGGCCTCGATTTTAGGGCGGAGCACGGCACGCTCGTCAAGGCTGCGGCGCCGGGACGCGTCGTGGCGGCCGAGTATTCGGGCGGCTACGGCAACATGGTCGAGATCGAACATGCCAACGGCATTTCGACGCGCTATGCGCATCTGTCGCACATCTCCGTCAGCGAAGGACAGCAGGTTGTGGTCGGTTCTCCCCTCGGACGCGTGGGCTCTACCGGCCGCTCGACCGGCCCGCATCTGCACTACGAGACCCGGATCGACGGCGAGGCGGTCGATCCGCAGCGGTTTCTCAGGGCCGGCCAGCGCTTTCTGGGTAGCAACTGACGGCGCAGAAGGATCAGTCGACGTCGCTAACGTCGCCGATCGTCGTTCCATAGACCCGCTGCGCGAGTGACGCCTCCATGAAGGCGTCAAGATCGCCGTCCAGTACATCGGACGGGCTGGTTGAAGTGGCGCCCGTGCGCAGATCCTTCACCAACTGATAGGGCTGCAGAACGTAGGATCTGATCTGGTGGCCCCAGCCGATGTCCGTCTTCGAGGCGGCAACCGCGTTGGCCTTTTCCTCACGCTTCTTCAGCTCCATCTCGTACAGTCGCGCGCGCAGCATGTCCCATGCCTTGGCCTTGTTCTTGTGCTGCGAGCGCTCCTGCTGGCAGCCCACGACGATGCCGCTTGGGATGTGGGTGATGCGCACCGCGGAATCAGTTGTGTTGATGTGCTGGCCGCCGGCGCCCTGGGCGCGGAAGGTATCGATCCGGCAGTCCGATTCCTTGATGTCGATGACGATACGGTCATCGATCACCGGATAGACCCAGGCGGAGGCAAAACTGGTCTGGCGGCGCGCGTTCGAATCGAACGGCGAGATCCGGACCAGCCTGTGGACGCCGGATTCGGTCTTCATCCAGCCATAGGCATTGTGGCCCTTGACCAGCAGCGTGGCCGACTTGATTCCAGCTGTGTCGCCGGCCTGGCTTTCCAGCAGTTCGACCTTGTATTTGCGGCGCTCGGCCCAGCGACTGTACATGCGCACGAGCATTTCGGCCCAGTCCTGGCTTTCCGTGCCGCCTGCGCCGGGGTGGATCTCGATGTAGCTGTCGTTCTGGTCGGCTTCGCCTGACAACAGGGTCTCGACCTGGCGGCGCGCCGCCTCCGTGCTGACTGCCCTGATCGATTCCTCGCCCTCGGTGATGGTCGCGGCGTCGTCTTCCATTTCGCCCAGTTCGATCAGTGTCATGGCGTCGTCGAGATCACGCTCGAGCTTGCCGATGCCAGTGATCTGGTCATCGAGCGTGGTGCGCTCGCGCATGATTTTCTGCGCCAGTTCAGCGTCGTTCCAAAGATCGGGATCCTCGGCTTGGGCGTTCAGTTCTGCCAGCCGTTTGACCGCAGCATCGTAGTCAAAGATGCCTCCTCAGCAGTCCGATCGACTGCTTGGCGGATTCCGCGAGGGATTCGATTTCAGGGCGCATGGTCCGGTGGATCTTCCCGTGATCAAAAAAATCGACCGGATCGACGAACGACCCGGTCGGTGCTCACTTAGGTTGCTGCGGCCCGCCTGTAAAGTCGAACCAACGGATCAGTACAGGCCGCCGGTCCCCGAGCCGACATTGCGGTCCGCTTCGGGGCTGACGCTGATGCCGCGCCGGCCGTCGGTGGCTGACAGGCCGATGATCGAGTAGCTGTCAGGCGGGGCGGTTCCGGGCTTGAAGGCTTCCAGGAAGCTCCCTGCCCCGCTGCTGCGCATGCCGGTCCTCAGGTCAACCGGAATCAGCTTGATGTTGGCCGGCACACGGAACGGTGTGTCCGGTTTGTCGCGCAGGGCCTGGCGCATGAAGTCCCGGAACACCGGGGCGGCGTACTGTCCGGCTGTCGCCGAATCACCAAGCGATTTTGGCTTGTCGAAGCCCAGATAGACACCAACCGCGAGGTCTGGGGAGAAGCCGACGAACCAGACGTCCTTGGCTTCGTTGGTGGTGCCGGTCTTGCCCGCAAGACGCTTGCCGACATCTTTGATCACGGTTGCCGTGCCGCGCTGAACCACGCCCTCCAGCATTGAGGTCATCTGGTAGGCCGTCAGCGGATCGAGCACCTGCTCGCGGTTGTCGACGAGGCGCGGCTCGCGCTGGTTCGCCCATGTCTGGGCGGAGCAACCCTCGCAGACGCGCTCGTCGTGCCGGTAGATCGTTGCGCCCCAGCGATCCTGAATCCGGTCAATCAGGGTCGGCTTGATGCGGCGGCCGCCATTGGCCAGCATTGCGTAGCCGGTGGTCATCCGCATCACGGTGGTTTCGCCTGCACCGAGCGCCATCGAGAGCACGGGCAGCATGTCGTCGTAGACGCCGAACCGCCGCGCATACTCGGCCACCAGCGGCATGCCGACATCCTTGGCGAGGCGCACGGTCATCAGGTTCTTGGAATGCTCGATGCCGAAGCGCAGCGTGCGTGGGCCGGCCGGCTTGCCGTCGTAGTTCTCGGGCTTCCAGACGCCGAGGCCTCCGCCCTGATCGATTTCGATCGGACCATCCAGCACGATACTGGACGGCGTATAACCATTGTCGAGCGCCGTGGCGTAGACAAACGGCTTGAATGAGGAGCCCGGCTGGCGCAACGCCTGCGTCGCGCGGTTGAACTCGGACTGGTCGTAGGAGAAGCCGCCGACCATCGCGAAGACGCGGCCCGTATGCGGGTCCATGACGACGATGGCGCCATTCACCTCGGGCAACTGCCGCAGGCGGCCAAGGCCCGGACGATTTTCGACAGGCTCGACATAGACGACATCGCCGACACTGAGCACCTGACGCGCATTGCGGCGCGTCCAGCGATATCCGTCGGGATTGATCGTCAGCGTGTCGCGCTGTTCGGAAATGACAGACCGACCCGCGCGCTGTCATTCGTGACCTCCGTGACAACGGCCAGACGCCAGGGTTGGACATCCGCCAGCGAAGCAAGCGCCGCAAGCGGCAGACCCCAGTCGCGGCCGGTGATGTCGATCTTCTGGGTGGCGCCGCGCCAGCCGCGCGCCTCGTCATAGCGCACCAGACCGTCCACCAGCGCCTTGCGGGCCATGAACTGCATCTTGGGGTCGATCGTGGTGCGGACCGACAGGCCGCCTTCATAGACCTTCTTCTCGCCGTAGCGCTCCGCCAGGTCGCGGCGCACTTCTTCTGCGAAGCAGCCGGCAGCGATATTGTTCGGTGAAATGTTCCGCGGCTGCACGCCCAAGGGCAGTTTCTTGGCCGCCTCGACATCCTCACGCTTGGCGGTGCCATCCACGGCCATGCGTTCCAGCACGTAATTGCGCCGGTCGATGGCCCGGTCGCGGTTGCGGAACGGATGCAGTTCGCTCGGCGCCTTCGGCAGCGCGGCCAGATAGGCCGCTTCGTGCAGCTGGAGCTCGTGCACCGACTTGCCGAAATAATCGAGGGCCGCCGCAGCGATGCCATGGCTCAGACGCCCTGGCGTGACGGCTCCCAGATAGATCTCGTTGAGATAGAGCTCGAGGATCTTGTCCTTCGAATAGGTTGCCTCCATCCGCATCGCGACCAGCGCCTCGCGGATCTTGCGGTCAAATGAGCGCTCATCGCCGACGAGAAAGTTCTTTGCGACCTGCTGGGTGATCGTCGAGCCGCCCTGCAGGCGACGATTTGAGCCACGGTTACGGAAGCTGGCGACGACAGCGCGCACGAGCCCCTCCGGGTCGACGCCGGCGTGCTTGTAGAAATTCTTGTCTTCGGCCGCGAGGTAGGCGTTGATCACCAGCCTCGGGACGGCCTGGATCGGCAGATAAAGCCGGCGCTCCTTGGCGTACTCAGCAATCAGGCTGCCGTCGCCCGCATGGACGCGGCTCATCACCGGCGGCTCGTAATTCCTCAGCTGGGCATAGTCCGGCAGATCCTTGGAATAATGCCAGATCACAAGGGCCACGGCTCCGATGCCGAGCAGGAAGACAACCGCACCGACAGCAAACAGCCAGCCGAAGAATCTCAGGACAAACCGCATCTTGGCCTCTGCTCAAACCGTGGTGTCAGACCCCGGAGCCACCCGCCGCGTGGCGCAATTCCGTTCGAAAACACTAGTCATGGTTTATGAATGGTTTCGTAACCAGCTAACACGCGTACGCCCGCGAATCCACAGGTGGATCATCTTTACGGTGAAAACGAGGCGCCGTTGCGGCGGCCCTGCAAACTGGAGCGGAAATGGCCGTGGACCGCGCGCCCGATCGCCGTTGCTGCGTTCTGCTGCCATTCCGGCGAGGTGAGCAGCGCCATGTCGCCCTTGCTGGAGAGGTATCCCAGTTCGATCAGCAGGGACGGAACATCCGGGGCTGTGAGGACCTTGAACCCTGCCGACCGTTGCGGAATGCGGTGCATTCTGACGCTGCCGCTCATCTCGGTCACGAGCCTCGCGGCCACCGCGCCGGACATGGCCCGGGTCTCGCGGCGGGTCAGGTCCATCAGAATGTCGATGACTTCCTCGCTGGGCTGAACCGTTTCCGCGCCGCCGGACGCGTCCGCGGCGTTCTCCTTCTGCGCAAGGCGGGCTGACTCGGCGTCGGTCGCCCGATCCGAGCCGGTGTAGACCGTGGCTCCCCTCACCTCCTGCGCGGCCGACAGCGAGTCGGCGTGCAGCGAGATGAACAGGTCCGCCCGGGCTTCGCGCGCGATCCGTACCCTTTCCGACAAGCTGAGAAAGCGGTCGTCGCTGCGCGTCATGATCACGCGCATGGCGCTGCTGGATTCCAGTTGCGTCCGCAGCTGCATAGCAATGGCGAGCACAAGGGTCTTCTCGGCAATGCCGCCGGAAGCGACCGCGCCGGAGTCGATGCCGCCATGACCCGGATCGATGACGACGAGAGGCCTTGTGTCATTTGGCGACCGGGGCTCGCCCTGCAGCGGCGCGAGCGCGGCCGTCGCCCGCTGTTCCACGCCCCGCAGGACGGCGCGCTCGAACTCTTCGGCGCCGATCGGGACGAAATCGATGACCATGTCGATGATGCCGTCGGCGCGCTTCGTCTGCCGGATGGCCCCAACCTGTGCCGCAGCCCCGAGATCAAACACGAGCCGCGAGCGCCCCGGTGCGACAAGACCGGCGCGAAAGCCGGTGACGAGGCCGCGCTGGCGCGTTGTCGATTGCGCCGCCTGGAAGGTCACCTCCGGCAGGTCGATGGTGATGCGCATCGGCTGGCCAAGAACCGAGATGGACGTCGCCACCTGCTGCGACAAGGCGATCTGGAACCGCGCCGTGCGCTCGGCGCTGTCAAGGCGTAGGTCGACTCCGGCCACCGGCCCGGAAGCCTGGGACGCCAGTGCCTGGTGGTCGAGCCGCGTGCCGGCCTGCGCCTGCGCTGTAGCGGACCAGAACGGGTTGCCGGCGATGACGGCAAGCGTGAGGGGCAACAGCACTCTGCAAGGCCACGGCCGCACGTGCGTCACCTTCGCTGCCTGCCCTGAACCGGCTGAATGTCGTAAAAGCTTGCCAATCACCATGCTCTGTCTGTATGGGATTCTTGGATGCTGTGCAGCGTCATTTGATCCTGAAACGTCCAAGCACAAGTTGGGCTGACGTTTCCTGATCGCGACATCGCAGCGGGACGAAGTCTTTCGTTCTGGCTGGGACTGCCCGGTGAGCCGTAGTCAAACAGATCGTGCGTGGCTGTGGCGGAGACTGCAAAACGGAACTTGTCCGTGCCTCCGCCTTGCTGCAATCGTGAATTCGGGGTTCCGCGGATGCGGGATCCTTCAGGTTTGGGTCGAAATGTCGAGGGTCCTGGCGCAGCCGCGCCACCTTTCCCGTTTGAAGACACAGCATGAGCCGCGCGACTGCGGCGATGTTGCCGCGACCCTGTTTTTTCCCACAACATTGGCCGGCTCCGTCCGGCCTCGCCCCAGTTCGTTGCGTCGACTTCAGCCCTTCGCGGCTGCAGATCCGGCGCGCGCTGCGGCGCATCAAGGTTCAGCACCATGGCTAACAAGATGCTCATTGACGCTTCGCACCCGGAAGAGACCCGGGTCGTCGTCGTTCGCGGAAGCAAGGTTGAAGAGTTCGATTTTGAATCGGCGTCCCGCCGCCCTCTAAGGGGCAATATCTATCTGGCGAAAGTGACGCGGGTTGAGCCCTCGCTTCAGGCCGCCTTCGTCGAGTATGGCGGTAACCGGCACGGATTTCTCGCGTTCTCGGAAATCCATCCCGATTACTACCAGATCCCCGTCGCGGACCGTCAGGCCCTGCTGGCCGAACAGGCGCGTTACGAGGAAGACGCCGAGGGCGAAAGCGAGCAGCGCGAACGCGGCCGCAACCGCCGCCGCCGCCGGGGCGGCAAGGACAAGCGCGCCGCCGGCGACGCGAAGGTGTCGGCCCCCGTGCTTGACGAGAACGGCGACCCGGTTCCCGTTTCGGAAGCCGAAGCGCAGGCCGCCGATGAGGTGGGCAACGACGAAGCTGCGGAATCCGCCGAGCAGGACAATGAGCGGGATGAGGGCGCCGAGAGCGACGGCGACGGAGAAAACAATGGTTCGGAAAACGGCGAGGACGAGCGGCCACAGCCTGAGATGATGGGCGGCGGCGACGCGCTCGACGATGTGCCGGACCGTCCGCGCTTCCAGAGCCGCCGGCAGTACAAGATCCAGGAGGTGATCAAGCGCCGCCAGATCCTGCTGGTGCAGGTTGTGAAGGAAGAACGCGGGAACAAGGGCGCGGCGCTGACCACCTTCCTGTCGCTGGCCGGGCGCTATTCCGTGCTGATGCCCAACACCGGGCGCGGCGGCGGCATTTCGCGCAAGATCACCAGCGCCGAGGACCGCAAGCGGCTCAAGGAAATTGCCGGCGAGCTGGAGGTTCCGGACGGAATGGGCATCATCCTGCGCACGGCTGGCGCCTCGCGCACCAAGGCCGAGATCAAGCGGGATTATGAATACCTCATGCGCATGTGGGAGAGCGTGCGCGAACTGACGCTGAATTCCTCCGCCCCGGCGCTGGTCTATGAGGAAGGCTCGCTGATCAAGCGCTCCATCCGCGATTTGTACAACAAGGACATCGACGACATCATGGTCGCCGGCGATGGCGGCTATCGTGAAGCCAAAGACTTCATGAAGATGCTGATGCCGAGCCACGCCAAGAGCATCAAGCCCTACCGCGAGGCGCAGCCCCTGTTCGCGAAATTCGGCGTCGAAAGCCAGCTCGACGCGATGTTCTCGACCCAGGTGACGCTGAAATCAGGCGGCTACATTGTCATCAACCAGACTG
The DNA here is from genome assembly GCA_026400555.1 of Hyphomicrobiales bacterium. Classification (GTDB taxonomy): domain Bacteria; phylum Pseudomonadota; class Alphaproteobacteria; order Rhizobiales; family Beijerinckiaceae; genus Allobosea. The sequence goes on along the minus strand of JAPLOW010000160.1, from coordinate 12,973 downwards.
AGGCGCTGGTCTCGATCGACGTCAACTCGGGCCGGTCTACGCGCGAGCACAACATCGAGGACACGGCTCTCAAGACCAACCTGGAAGCCGCCGAGGAAGTGGCCCGCCAGCTGCGCCTGCGCGATCTGGCCGGGCTGATCGTGATCGACTTCATCGACATGGAGGAGCGGCGAAACAACCGCTCGGTTGAGAAGAAGCTCAAGGATTGCCTCAAGAACGACCGCGCCCGCATCCAGGTCGGCCACATCTCGGCCTTCGGCCTGATGGAGATGTCACGCCAGCGCATCCGCACGGGCGTGCTCGAAAGCTCGTCGGTCAAGTGCGCCCATTGCGACGGCACCGGCTTTGTCCGCTCGACGCCGTCGGTGGCGCTGCAGATCCTGCGCGCGGTGGAGGAATTCCTGATCCGCTCCTCGACGCACAACCTGATCGTAAAGACGCGCACCGAGGTCGCGCTCTATGTGCTCAACCAGAAGCGCGGCCACCTCACCGATCTGGAAGCCCAGTTCGGCGTCAGCGTCACGCTGGCGGTTGATGACCACCTGATGGGCTCGACCATCTACGTGCTCGAGCGCGGCGAGTTCGTGCAGGCTGAGCCGCGTGCGCCGATCACCGGCGTCCGTATCGAGGCCGTCGAGGTCGAGGATGAGGACGAGGATGTGGCCGTCGAGGCCGATAACGACGAGGCCGAGGACGAGGCCGATCGCGCCGCCTCCGGTTCAGATGAGGACCGTGGCACGCGCGAGGAGCGAGAGCGCAATGATGACAGCGAAGCAGGACGCCGCCGCAGGCGCCGTCGTCGCCGGCGCGGGAGGGGTGGCGAACGCGAGTTTGGCGCTGAGCGCCCGAATGGCGTGGCGCAGTCTGGCAACGACGCTGGAGAAGATGAAGCGGCCGACCCGACAGGCGAGACGGATGGCGACGCCGCTCCGTCCGAGCGCGCAGCGGATGGCGAGGAGCGCGGTGGCCGTCCTGGCCGTCGCCGTGGCCGCCGTGGCGGTCGCCGTACCCGCGAGCAGATCGCCGCTGATGACGCAGCCGATGCCGCCGCAGGCGAGGCGCCTGCGCTGGTCGAGGAGCCTGTGACGGAAGCGGTCGTCGAGGCAGGCTCCGAGCCGGAGCCAGAGGCCGCACCGGCCGAGAAGCCCAAGCGCAGCCGCAGCCGCAAGAAGGTTGCCGATGCGGTTGTAGAGGCCCCTGCTTTCGCCGAATCTGCCGCCATGGACGAGCCGGTTGCCGAGCCGCCCGCCCCTGCCCCGGAGCCAGAGCCCGTCGCACCGCCGGTGCCGGAACCCGAGCCGGTCGCCATTGTGCTCAGCGAGGTCGACCCCAACCGCCCCAAGCGCGGCGGCTGGTGGAGCCGTCGCTGATCCCGCGATCAGGCATGGGATGGAATGAACTGAAAAATGCCTGGTGATGAGCCGGGCATTTTTGTTGGTGGGGCGAGATCTGATGATTGCGGTCAGAGATTTTCGACACATGCCATCATCTGGGCTGCACCGGTGATCCCTGTTGGATTGGCCACGGCATGTCTCGAGCCGAGATGGCCGTCACCGGGGCGGCCATGACGTTCGGCGCATAGCGTGAATGCCAGTCGCACGGAAATCATCGCGCAAGGCCGGCGATGAGCCCGCGCTATCCCAGCCAAGCCCCCAACCGCTTTACGGCCTCGATCATATCCGCTTCCGTTCCCGCAAACGACAATCGCGCGAAGCGGTGGCCGTTTTCGGGGTCGAAGTCGAGGCCGGGGGTAATGGCGACGCCGGCTTCGCGGATGGCGCGGCGGCAGAAGTCCATGCTGTCATTCGAGAGGCCCGAGACATCCGTATAGACGTAGAACGCGCCGTCGATGGGCAGGAAGCTGCCAAGCCCGAGGCGCGGCAGTTCCTGCATCAGGATGGCGCGGTTGCGGGCATAGCCCTGCCGGACCTGTACCATCTCCTCGTGCCCATCGAAGGCGGCGAGCGCCGCGATCTGGCTGAGATAGGGCACGGAAATCGACAGGTTCTGCTGCAGCCGCTCGATCGGGCGCACCAGCGCGGGCGGCGACACTATCCAGCCGACGCGCCAGCCAGTCATGCAGAAAAACTTCGAGAACGAGTTGATGATGACTGTGTCTGCATCGAAGCGCAGCGCCGTCTCGGCCGGCCGCTCATAGGTCAGCCCATGGTAGATCTCGTCCGAAATGAAGGCGATACCAAGCTTGCGGCAGGTGGCGCTGAGGTCGGCGATGGCTTCGGGCGCCATTACCACGCCGGTCGGGTTCGCCGGGCTCATCGCGAGGACGCCCGCCAGCGGCTTCTCGGCATGGGCAGCGGCGATCGCGGCGCCTGACAAGGCATAGCGCGTGTCAGCCCCGGTCGGGATTTCCACCACCTCCAGCCCGAGCGCCTTCAGGATGTTGCGATAGGCCGGATAGCCCGGCGACGAGATCGCGACGCGCTGGCCGGGGTCGAACATCGACAGGAAGGCCAGCGTGAAGCCGCCGGACGAGCCGGTCGTGACGACGACGCGCTGAGGCTCGACGCTGACGCCGTACCAGTCACGATAATGGCGCGCTATGCGCTCGCGCAGCGGCCAGATTCCCAGAGCCTCGGTATAGCCGACGCTGCCTGCCGCCAGCGCCTTCGCCGCCGCCTCGCGCGCCACCCGCGGTGCCGGGTGGCCGGGCTGGCCGACCTCCATGTGGACGATGGAGCCGCCAGCCCGCTCGATGGTCGCGGCCTCCGTCATCACATCCATGACGATGAAGGGCGAAACCAGTGCCGATCGCTGCGAGACGCGGGGCGTCGTGGCTGTCAGGACAGGCTTCAACATGGCGATCCCCTAGAATGGCCCTTCGCATAGCCCGGTCGCAATCTTGCCTTCAAGTGTTTCTACGCGGATAAGTGACGAGGCCCATTTCACTCCCTGCCCTGTCTCCTGGCGCAAACATGTCCCGCTTTCTGACCACGCCGCAGCCCGTTACCTTCCTGCGCCGCGCCTTGCGGTCACTGGCGCTCGCGCTCGGGTTTGTCGCCGTGCTCGCTCCCCGGCCGGTCATGGCGCAGGCGCAGGGCGGAAAGGGGCTGTCGATCATCCGCGACACGGAAATCGAGCAACTGCTGCGCGACTATTCCGGCCCGATCTTCCGCGCGGCGGGCGTCAACGCCAGCCAGACCGACATCGTGCTGATCCAGGACCGGAGCTTCAACGCCTTCGTCGCCAACGGCCGCCGCATCTTCATGAATGTTGGCATCCTGATGGATGCCGAGACGCCCAACGAGGTCATCGGCGTGATCGCACACGAGACGGGACATATTGCGGGCGGCCATCTGGCGCGGCTTCGTCAGGAAATCTCCAACGCGCAGATCATCGCCGCGATCGGCATGATCGCTGGTGCCGGCGCTGCTGTCGGAGCGGCTACCAGCCGCGACCGGGGCAGCAATGCCGGGATTGGCGCGATGGGGGTTTTCGGCGGCGGAGCGGAGATCGCGCGCCGTTCGCTGCTCGCCTATCAACGCTCCGAGGAACAGGCCGCCGACCGGGCCGCCGTCCGCTTTCTGGACGCCACAGGGCAAAGCTCGCGCGGGATGCTGCGGACCTTCGCGCGCTTTGCCGAGTCCGGCATGTTCTCGTCGCGTGCGGTTGACCCGTATCAGATCAGCCATCCCTTGCCGCAGGAGCGGATCGCTCAGTTGCAGACGTTGGCCGAAGCCAGTCCGAACTTCGAGAAGCGGGATGCAGCGGCGCTGCAGACCCGACACAATCTCGCCCGCGCCAAGCTCTACGGCTTCCTCGAGCGCTTCGACGGCATCAGCCGGCGCTATCCGGGCCATGACATGTCGACGCCGGCGCGCTATGCGCGGGCCATCGCCGCACATCGCTCCGGCCGACTTCAGGAGGCGCTGGGCGGCATCGAGACGCTGCTGCGCGAACAGCCGGGCAATCCGTATTTCCATGAACTGAGGGGCCAGGTACTCCTCGAAAGCGGTCAGGCGCGTGCGGCCATCGAGCCGCTGCAACGCGCTGCACGGGCAGCGCCCACCTCCGGCCTCATCCGCGGCATGCTCGGCCATGCCCTGCTCGCAGCGGGCAATCCAGTCTCGCTGGATCAGGCTATCCGGGAACTGTCCTATTCCGCCGAACGCGAAAAGGAGTTGCCGGACCCGCACCGACACCTCGCTAGCGCCTATGCGCGCAAGGGCAATGTCGGCATGGCGGAGTTGTCTGCCGCCCAGGCTGCGTTCCTTGAAGGTGACCTCGTGACGGCGCAGACCCAGGCGACACGCGCCAAGCAGAAACTGCCCGCCGGCTCGCCAGGTGCGCTCAGGGCTGATGATATCGTGAACTTCAGACCACCCAGGTCGTGATAAAATGCAGATGTGTGATTCTGAAAGGACTTGCCATGCGCCGTGCGCTTGCCACCAGCCTGATGGCTGCAACTGCTTTCCTTGGCATGTCCGTTGCCAGCCCGGCCTTTGCCCAGCAGGGCTTCAGCCCGGAGCAGAAAGGCGCGATCGAAGCGATCATCAAGGAGGTTCTGCTTAAGAATCCGGAGATCATCCAGGAAGCGCTGGTCGAACTCGAGCGTCGGCAGCAGCAGGCTAAGGTCGATTCGCAGAAGCAGGTTCTGGTGAGCGAGCGCGCCGCGATCTTCGATGCGCCAAAGAACAGCGTCGCCGGCAATCCGCAGGGCGACGTCACCCTTGTCGAGTTCTTCGACTACAATTGCGGCTTCTGCAAACGCTCGCTGACGGACCTGCAGGAGCTGATCAAGCTCGATCCCAAGCTCAAGGTGGTTCTGAAGGATTTCCCGGTGCTGGGAGCCGATTCGGTCGAGGCAAGCCGGGTCGCGATTGCGCTGAAGAACCAGATCAAGGGCGAGAAATACTGGGCTTTCCACGTCGCGCTGATGGCGACGCGCGGCCGGGTCAATGGCGCGAAGGCGCTGGAAGTGGCCAAGGAGCACGGCGCAAATCTCGACCTGCTGCGCCGCGACATGGAGAGCAACGAGACCCGCACGGCGATCGAAGAAACGGTGGTGCTGGGCGACAAGCTCGGGCTGACCGGCACGCCGGCCTTCATCATCGCCGATGAGATCGTGTTCGGCGCGGTCGGCGTCGACCAGATCAAGAGCCGGATCGACGCCGTGCGCAAGTGCGGCAAGACCAACTGCGGTTGAGGCGCTTGGCGCAGATTTCCTGTGTGAAGCCCGGCAATCCCGACCGCTTGCGCTGGTCGGGCCTTTCCCTGCTGCCGGTTTGGGCCTAAGAGGCTGTTTCAATCCGGGGTGGGGACCGCATCGTCGATGGTCAACAGCGTCCTGCAGCAGCTTGTGCCCAATGCGCGGTGGCGGCGCCCTTCCCCTTGCCCGATTTTGATCGCGTTCCTGCCGGGCTCCGGGGCCCGACAGGTCAATTCTCCTGACGATTGACGAAAGACACGTCGCATGGCCGCCAAAAGCCCGATTGATCCTGATCTGGTCAGGGACCTCGCCCTTCTGATCAACGAGACCGACCTGACCGAGATTGAAGTGCAGAAGGGTGACCTTCGGGTCCGGGTCGCGCGCAACCTGACGGCGTCGTATCAGGTGCCGATGCAGGCCACCCCGATGCAGGCTCCCGCCGCGTCGGTCGCGGCGGCTGCTCCTGTGACTCCGGCGCCCCTGAGCAACAGCGCCGCTGCGGCTCAACATCCGGGTGTGGTGAAGTCGCCGATGGTCGGCACGGCGTACCGCCGCCCCTCGCCGGACGCGAAGGCGTTCGTCGAGATCGGATCGGTCGTCCGCGAGGGCCAAAAGATCATCCTCGTCGAGGCGATGAAGACCTTCAACGAGATCGTGGCGCCGCGGAGCGGCACCGTCACGGCGATCCTTGTCGAGGACGGCCAGCCGGTCGAGTACGGCGAGCCGCTCGTCGTGATCGAATAGGCTGGCGGCGGGTCATGTTCGACAAGATCCTGATCGCGAACCGGGGCGAAATCGCGCTGCGGGTCCTGCGGGCCGCCAAGGAACTCGGAATCGCCACGGTGGCTGTTCATTCCACCGCTGACGCTGATGCGATGCATGTGCGCCTCGCTGATGAAAGCGTCTGCATCGGCCCTCCCGCCGCTCGGGATTCGTATCTCAATATGCCGGCGCTGATTGCGGCTTGCGAGATCACCGGGGCGGATGCGGTGCATCCGGGTTACGGCTTTCTTTCAGAAAATGCGCGCTTCGCCGACATGCTCGACGCGCACAATATAACCTTCATCGGCCCGAAGGCTGAGCACATCCGGATCATGGGCGACAAGATCGAGGCCAAGCGGACGGCGCGGCGCTTAGGCATTCCCTGCGTTCCCGGCTCCGATGGCGGTGTGACGGAAGACGGCGAAGCGATGCGCATTGCCAGGGACATCGGCTTTCCCGTCATCATAAAGGCGGCGGCAGGCGGCGGCGGCCGCGGCATGAAGGTCGCGCGCACGGAAGATGACCTTGTCGTTGCGCTCCAGACCGCCCGCACCGAGGCCAAGGCGGCCTTCGGCGATGATGCCGTGTACATCGAGAGGTATCTCGAGAAGCCACGGCACATCGAAATCCAGGTGCTGGGCGACGGGCGCGGCAACGCGGTGCATCTGGGGGAGCGCGACTGCTCTCTGCAGCGCAGCGAGGCGCACATGCATCGCATCAGCGTCAGCGGTGGAATGAACAGCCACCGTGGCGAAGGCCATGTGCGATCTTGGCTATCTAGGCGCCGGAACGGTTGAGTTCCTCTATGAGGACGGAAAATTCTACTTCATTGAAATGAACACCCGCATCCAGGTCGAGCATCCCGTCACCGAGATGATCACTGGCATCGATCTGGTCAACGAGCAGATCAGGATCGCGGCGGGCGCCGAACTGTCGCTCAAGCAGAGCGACATCGTGCTCGAAGGGCATGCCATCGAGTGCCGGGTCAATGCCGAACACCCGGCCACTTTCAGGCCGTCGCCGGGCAAGCTCTTGTCCTTCCACACGCCCGGCGGCCTTGGCGTTCGCGTTGATTCTGCGGCGTATCAGGGCTATACGATCCCGCCGCATTACGACTCGCTGGTCGGCAAGCTGATCGTCCATGGCCGCACGCGCAACGAGTGCCTGATGCGGCTGAGGCGCGCGCTGGACGAGTTCGTGGTCGATGGCATCGATACGACCTTGCCCCTGTTCCGGACGCTGGTGCGCAATCAGGACATCCAGAACGGGCTTTACGATATTCACTGGCTTGAGAAATTCCTGGCCGCAGGCGGCATGGAGTAGGGCTTGATCATCACTGGCGGTCCTGATCCACGACAGGCACTGGATGAGGATCGATCGGGAAGCGCCGCGTATGCCGCGTGCTCGCCTCAGGTCGAAGGGCTGACAATGCCCCGGTCGAGGGTTATCGTCATGCCGTCATAGGCGACGCTCACGCCGGCAGGCACCGCTGCAACCAGTTTGGCATAGTCCAGATCCGTATGCAGATTTGTCAGGACCGCCTGTCCGGGTCTGGTCTTCTTGATCCATGCCAAGGCCTCCGACAGCGAGAAGTGCGACGGATGCGGCCGGTGGCGCAGCGCGTCAATGATCCAGAGATCGAGGCCGTGAAAATGGGCCTCGGCCTCGGCGGGAATGGCGCTGACATCCGGCAGATACATCATCTTGCCAATTTTCAACGCCAGGGCGTTGATCTCGCCATGCGCGACACTGATCGGCAGAACCTCTATCCGGCCGCCCGGTCCGTCAATCGTGAAGGCCCGTCCGGCGACGATGCCGTGGCTGATGGCGATCGGTGGATAGCTGCTACCGGGGAGGCTTTCGAAGATGTAGCGGAAGCGCTCATGCATCACCGCACCGGTCACGTCGTCCATGTAGATGTCGACCGTGCGGCGCATATGCAGGACGAGCGGCCGCAGATCATCAATGCCATGGGTGTGATCGGCGTGCTCATGGGTCAGTATGACCCCGTCAAGGCTCTTGACGCCCGCATCGATCAGTTGCTCGCGCAGATCAGGCCCCGTGTCGACCAGCACACGTGTGGCACCATGGCTGCCGGTCCGCTCGATCAGGATCGCGCAGCGCCGCCGACGGTTGCGCGGGTTGCGCGGGTCGCATTCGCCCCACCCCATCCCCGGTCGCGGCACCCCGCCGGATGAACCGCAGCCGAGGATCGTGACCTTCAGGCTCATGCCGCAGCAGCGCCTCGCGCGAATGCCGCCATGCGCGGAAAGACGCGTGCGGCATTGGCGGTCGTGACCGTCGCCAGTGCATCGGGAGCAAGACCCTTCACCGAAGCCAGCACTGCAGCCGTCTTCGTGACGAAGGCGGGTTCATTGGTCTTGCCGCGATACGGTTCCGGAGCCAGGTAAGGCGCGTCCGTCTCGACCAGCAAGCGGTCCAGCGGTGCTGCGGCGGCGATGGCGCGCAGGTCGTCGGAGCGCTTGAAGGTGATGATGCCGGAGAAAGACAGATAGAAGCCAAGCTCTATGCCAACACGCGCCAGTTCCGTGCCGGATGAAAAACAATGCAGGATCGCGCCGAAGGCCCCTTTGGCATGTTCCTGCGTGAGGATGTCGATCATCTCAATGTCAGCGTCACGTGCGTGGATCACCAGCGGCAGGCCGCTGTCCCGCGCCGCTACGATCTGCGTGCGGAACACCCGGCGCTGAATGTCGCGAGGGCTCTTGTTATAGTGAAAGTCGAGCCCCGCCTCGCCGATGGCAACGCACTTGGGATGATGCGACAGCGCGACGATCGCATCGACTGTGGTGTCCGGTTCCTCTGCCGCGTTGTGAGGATGCGTGCCGATGGTCCAGAAAACATTGGCGAAACGGTCTGCCAGCTCGCGGTAGCGCGCATGCCGCGCCACATGGGTGGATATGGTGACAAGGGTGCCAACCCCTGCTGCCTCCGCACGCGCCACCACCCCGTCGATCTCGGCAAACAGGTCCGGATAGTCGAGGTGGCAGTGGGTGTCGACCAGCATCAGGCGGGCTTTCCGCTTTCGTCGGCCACGGGCCCGACGTAACGCGGGAAGATGCCCGTGGGCGCAGGCAGATCGGAGCCGGGGGTGAGCCGGTGCTTCGCACCCAGGTGAGCAAAATCCCGCTTATCCTCTCTAACAGCGAGAAGGTCGAGCAGTTTGCCCGCTGCCGCCGGGATCGCCGGCTGGGCGAGAATGGCGGTCTGGCGCAGCAGTTCCGCCGTCACGTACAGCACCGTCGCCATTCGTGCCGGATCGGTCTTGCGCAGCACCCAGGGTGCCTGAGCGGCGAAGTAGCGGTTTGCCTCGCCGACAACGGCCCAGATCTCGTTGAGGACCTGATGAATGGCAAAGTCAGCCATGGCTGTGCGCGCCTTTTCAAGCAGCGCGTCGGTCTGGGCCAGCATGGCCTCATCGTCAGGGTTCAGCACGCCCGGCGCCGGCACCTTGCCATCGCAGTTCTTGTTGATCATCGACAGGGAACGCTGGGCCAGATTGCCGAAGTCATTGGCAAGATCGGCATTGATCCGGTTCACGATCAGTTCGTGCGAATAGGTTCCGTCCTGGCCGAATGGCACTTCACGCAGGAAGAAATAGCGCAACTGGTCGACGCCATAGGCTGCCACAAGGTTGAACGGGTCCAGCACGTTGCCCACGGACTTGGACATCTTTTCGCCCTTGTTGAGCAAAAATCCGTGTCCAAAGACCCGTTTTGGCAGCGGCAAGCCAGCCGACATCAAGAAAGCTGGCCAATAGACTGCATGAAAGCGCGTGATGTCCTTGCCGATGATGTGGACATCCGCGGGCCAGTAGCGCGCACGGGGATGGTTCGGATCCGGAAAGCCGGTGCCAGTCACGTAGTTGTTGAGCGCATCGACCCAGACATACATCACATGCTTCGGGTTGCCGGGAACAGCGAGGCCCCAGTTGAATGTTGTCCGGCTGATGGACAGGTCGGTCAGGCCGCCCTTGACGAAGCTGACGATCTCGTTGCGCCGGGTTTCGGGCGAGATGAAATCGGGCTGGCTGTCGTACAGCGCGATCAGGCGGTCCTGATAGGCCGACAGGCGGAAGAAATAGCTCTCCTCCTCGACCCATTCGACAGGCGTACCCTGCCCGCCAAGCCGGGTTCCGTTTGGCTGGAGGGTGGTTTCCTTCTCGTCATAGAAGGCTTCATCCCGGACCGAGTACCAGCCGGAATAGCCGCCGAGATAGATGTCGCCGTTGGCTTCCATCCTGCGCCAGAGTTCCTGGGTGGATGCGACATGGTCCTCGTCCGTGGTGCGGATGAAGCGGTTAAAAGAGAGGTTGAGTGCCGGACCCATCGCCTTGAAATGTGCGGCCAGTTCGTCAGCGCACGCCTTCGGCGAGATGCCTTGCGCCTCTGCCGTGCGCAGCATCTTCTGGCCGTGCTCGTCGGTGCCGGTCATGGCGAAGACGTCATAGCCGTCAAGGCGCTTGAAGCGCGCGATCGCATCGGAGGCGACGACCTCGTAGGCATGGCCGATATGCGGCGGCCCGTTGGGATAAGCTATCGCGGTCGTCAGATAGAACTTGGATCGATCATGATTTGACGTTGTCATTCGTCACAGTTTCCGAAAGGAGATGCCTGAATGGGGGCGACGGGAACGGTCGCAACAGCCTGTCCGCGCCGGTCGTTTACGCGGGCGGTGGTCAGGCCGCACGCATTCGCATGACGGCGTCGGCCAGATCATGGAAGATCGACAACACAACGGGTCTGCGGTCGAGATTCAAAGCATCGGTCTCCCTAACGGTCGCAGAAAGCTTCTCCCACACCTGCGCCAGCGGCGCAAGACGATGGGCGCCGTGCCCCGCGAGCGCATGCACCTGGGCATTGACCCAGTCTTCGACCGTCTCAAGGAAGATGAAAAAGTCCGCCTCCCCTGATCGTCCGGCCAGTTGCTCGGCCATCGCCTGGGCGGCTTTCAGCGGCACGGAAGGCAGGTCCAACAGGATCGCACGTGTCCCGGTGATCAGGGACAACGTTTCCGGATCGAGCCGCACCAGAGCACGGCGCACCGAGCCGTCGGCGAGGCCGATGGCCTGTGCGATTTCCTCAGGGCTGTTGGATACACCAAGGCGGGCGAGTGCCTCTGCCATCTCAGCGGCGTTGAGCGGATTAAGCATAAGCTTGCGGCAGCGCGATCTGATTGTCGGCATGACCCTCCCGGGCTGATGGGCCACCATCAGGAAGATCGAGCGCGGCAGCGGTTCTTCCAGCACCTTGAGCAGCGCGTTGGCGCCGGCGTTGTTGAGATCCTCGACGCTGTCGATGATGCAGACCCGCCAGCCGCCGGCGCTCGTTGTTGATCCAAAAACATCGAGTGCACGGCGCACGGTCTCCACCGGAATCTGCGTGGTTGCGTTCTTCTTGTCGGTGGCCGGCTGGCGGCGCAGCACGACGAGATCGGGATGGGCCTGGGCGGCAACAAGCCGCGCGCTCTGCGAGGCCGCATCAACGACGATGCGGGATGGCGCAGCGACAACGCCTGGCTTCAGCCCCAGCAGCATCTTGGCGACGTGATAGGCAAAGGTGGACTTGCCGATGCCCTCCGGCCCGCCAATGAGCCAGGCATGGTGCAGACGACCAGCGCGCAGGCCTTCCAGAATTGCCAACGCTGCTTCCCCATGCCCCGACAAGCTGGTCGCCTGCCGTGGATGGGGAAATCCGGTCAGTTGGTCCGGCGAGTCTCCGTTGTCGCCGCTCATGGTAGCGCTGTGTCCGCATCTGCGTGGGACGCCTCGGCGAGCGCCCGCATCTCCACCGCAGCCCAAGCCATCTCGAGCACATCGTCTGGCGGCAGGCTTGCATCGAGCACGATGCATCGATCCGGCTCGCGCTCGGCGATATCGAGGTAGGCCTTGCGCAAGCGGGCATGAAAGCCGCGCCCTTCGCTCTCGAAGCGGTCGGTGGCGCCGCTGCCCCGGCGCGCCGCTGCTCGCGCAAGACCGATCTCAACCGGAACGTCGAGGATAAGCGTGATATCCGGGCGAAATCCGGCGAGCGCCACCCGTTCGAGCGACGCCAGCAGAGCCGGGTCGATTTGCCCGAGCGCCCCCTGATAGGCGCGGGTTGAATCGGCGAAGCGATCACTGATCACCCACTCGCCGCGCGCAAGCGCGGGGCGGATCGTCTTCTCGATATGGTCGATGCGCGCGGCATAGAACATAATCGCTTCGGCAAACGGTCCGTAGGGCTTGACCTGGCCCACCAGCAGGGCCTCGCGGATGGCCTCCGCCTTCGTCGATCCGCCCGGCTCGCGCGTCACGAGCGACCGGATGGCCCGCTCCGCCAGCCTTGCCTGGAGGCCGCGCGCCACGGTCGATTTGCCGGCCCCTTCCCCACCCTCAAGCGTGATCAGGCGCGCGGGGGTCATTGCGGTCTTGCGCTCGACAGGGCCCTGCGGAACCAACCGGTCGACAGTTCGATGGCGGCGTCCGCGGCCCGCTTGGGCAGTGAGCCCGCAGGGATGTCTTCGGCGGCGACAACCGGGACCTCCAGCGCGCGCACATCGCCGCGCTCGATCCGCAGCACGCCCACTTCTGCACCCTTTGCGATCGGAGCGAACAACGGCCCCTTGTAGACGACGTTGCCGCGCACGCGATCACTGTTGCCGCGCGGCATCAGCAGGATCACCGGGGCGGTCGTGGCGACCGGCAGGCTGGCCTTCTCGCCGCCGAACACCGACAGTTCCGCCAATGTCTCACCCGCGCCGAACACCTGCCGGGGTTCGAAGGTCCGGAAGCCCCACTCGAGGAGTTTTCGCGCTTCCTGAGCGCGGTCGCGTGCCGTCTTCAGGCCATTGACGATGACAATCAGCCTTTGCCCGTTCTGCAGCGCCGAGCCGACCAGGCCGAATCCAGACTCCTCGATGTTGCCGGTCTTCATACCGTCGGCGCCGATGTCCATCGCCAGCAGCGGATTGCGGTTCTGCTGGCGTACCCTGTTCCAGGTGAATTCGCGCTGGCCGAAATAGCGATACATCTCCGGATAGGTC
>JAPLOW010000261.1 GCA_026400555.1 Hyphomicrobiales bacterium | reverse complement strand
CTACATGACGCTGGAAACCATCAGCAGCATCAGCGACAATCCCGCCGTCAGCCTGCCAGCAGTGGCAGCCTGATACGGCGGCTCAACCCGCCAGGGATCAACGCGGTTCTACACCACGCCAGGGGACACGATCGGAGGGCATCATGGCTGCTCGTAAACAGGCGCGGCTGCGCCCGGTGGATGCCGCAACGCGACGGTTGATGGAGTTGGCGGCCCGCGGTGTGCCGGCGCGCCGGATTGCGCGCGAGGTCGAGGTCATCGTGGATGAATGGCTCGCAGCACCTGACGCGGAACCGTCGGACGCCAAGGGCTGGCTCAGCGAGCTTCGCGAGGAGATCGCGACGGGTGTTGCCGACGCGGAGGAGCAGCTGTCCTACGTCGATGCTGGCGAAGCCGCTGCCGCGAAGCAGGCGGGGCTGACCTTGGCTGCGCTGCAGGCATCGCATGAGGCTGTGGAGCGTGCGTCAGCGCAGCTCTGATCGGGCGCGATGGCGCTGTTACAATGCACCCGGTAGCGGGGCGCAAATCGCCTCGGCAATAATCAGGACACGTCGAGAAGCTGCGTCGAGCACCGCGGATCGTGAGCCATTCGGCCCGCCGATCGAAGTATAGACAATTGATAATCCCGGACCCTTCCCGCGAATACTGTATGCGGGAGTGGAAGCGCGCAACATTGCTAGCGCCAGGCTGTCAATTTGGTTCGCACCCGGTTTGCAGCCATGGTTCACATGGCTTGCATTCTTTCTCAGTGATTTCAGCGCCTTAGCTGCGAACCATTGCCACGCCTTTCGCGTGGCGCCCACCCTTGACCACGGATGGCTCCGTGACGCTCCCCTGGATGGCAGCGAAGATTGTGCTGCGCCCGGTGGCGGAACTCCGCCCGCACCGTCGGGGCCATGCTAGAGCACGTTCCGACCAGCCTGGATCAAGCTGGTCGGAAGACCGTGCTCTAGAAGCTTAGCTGCCGGAGCAGCTTATGTCCGATCGGCCGAACCGCACAGCGGTTCAACCCGATCGGACGCTGCTCCAAGCGCGGGTTAGCGCGCTTCGATGCCGGAGCGCGTGGCGATGATCTCGCTCGTCACGCAGATGTCCACGCGCATGAGTTCCGCCCGATCGCCATTGGCCCAGACGATGCGGAAATCATTCGCGCCGGCATTGCGCGCGCGGAACCGCATGGATTGACCATTCACGAGCACACTGGTGCCGAGCTGGTCCGCACCCCATTCGCGCTGCGCACTGCTGCCGAAATAGAATTCCTGAACGGTGGCGCCGGAACGATTCACCAGGGTGAAGCTGGTGTCGCATTGAGCCATAGCCGGCGCCGCGCCCGCGGCGAGGAGGAGAGCGGAGGCAAGAAAAATACGCTTCAACATGACGTGCTCCTGTTGATGAACATGGGGGGCTCGGCCCGCTTCGAACCTCGCCGCCCGGAACGTCCACGCGAATCGGCCTGAGGTCAACTGCCGACAGACGCCTCCGCGCCGTTGGCGGCACACCGCTGGATCGGGCCGGCCCGCGCGCTTTGGAGCTGTCGTCTGGCGCTTTCGTGGCTGCGCACCAGCCGCTAAGCTGGGCTGGCGGGCGGCCTGGATCGGAGAACTGGTACCACCGCGCCAGCAGCAGCGTGCGCAACAGCGCCAGTGGCAGATAGCCGGGCCGCCCTGCGGCGCACGCAGTGGGGCAAGCAGGCGCTCCATTGGCGCCCAGTCGATCAGGCCGGCGATGCACTCCGGCCGACGATTGGAGCCCGCCCTGCCGGCAGCAGCGCTTCCGCAAGGCTCAGCGATGCGATCCGGTGCTGACCGATCGCTGCCTCGTCATGCCCATTACGACGACAGCGAATCGGCACATCGCTCACTCAGCAAGGCGTTTCGCAGAGGTCTCCCATGACGCTCCCCTGGATGGCGGCGAAGATCCTGCTGCGTCCGGTGGCGGAGCTGCGCCCGCAGACGGGCGCGGGCGGCCGCCGCATCGCCACCAAACGCATGGTAGTCCCGCAACGCCATTTCACCATGGTCGAATTCCTCGACCTGGTGCTGCAGCATTTCGTCCCACCAGGCGACAGGCATGCGGCGCGGGAATTGCGCGATTGCGCGCACAGCGCCCTCAATGGCAGTCGGCTGGTACATGGCGATCTCGAGGTAGATCTCCTTCAACGTCTCCCGCACGAGATCATCTGGCGTCGCCGGATCTGTCAGCGTTGTCCAAAGCGTGGACCGTTCAATCGCCGCCATCATGTCGGCGACTTGGCGATCAAGCGCGGCAAGCAGTCCGGCCGGGGTGAGCGCTGTGGGATCGAATCCGAGATCGTCTCGGCAGGCTGCGGATAAGGTCATCATCAGTTTCCTCTCGCTATGTCGCTGGTGCGGGCACGCGGCCGGGCAGTTTGTCAATCGGCACGCAAACGGGACCCCGGATCGGCGTGCAAAAGGGACCCCCCCCTTTTGACGTGCATGGACGTGCCCGGGTTGGCTGCTGCGGAGCCGTAGGCGCAGCGGCAGCCAACCCGGGCGCGGTGGCGCCTTCTGAGATGGATCAGGCGCGGTTCTTGAACCGCCAGCTGTCGTTGCCGGTCTCG
>JAPLOW010000162.1:42851-48829 GCA_026400555.1 Hyphomicrobiales bacterium | reverse complement strand
TCCGATTTGAAGCCGGCCATCATTCCGAGATGATCCCGGCCGGGGGCCTGAACGTCGGTTGGGTTGATGACACTGGTCTTGGTTCGGGGTCAAGCGGGACGCTGGGTTGCTGCTTTTCGCAAGGAGTCACCAGAGAGCTCGGCCCGGTGGGCGTTGTGTACGAGGCGGTCGAGGATCGCGTCAGCATAGGTAGGGTCGTTGATGAGTTCATGCCAACGAGCCACCGGCAACTGACTGGTCACCAACGTCGAGCGCCGCCCGTTCGTAGAAGGCGTGGGCCGCACCCGCGGCACGGATCGCGACGCCCGGTGTAAAGGTCACCTCGCCATGCGGATGGCGCAGCCGAGCAGGCCGGCGATTAGCCGCCGGCGCTCCTCGTCATCGACTGCGATCGCCTGCATTGATGACCACACCGGAAAATCCATCAGCGCGGCGACCAGCTGGAGCACGGCATCCGGCAAGGTTTCATCCTTGACGGCTTCGCGGACCAGGGCGGAAACGCCCGCCTCAACGGCGCGTAGAAACTGGTCCAGTTCAGGGATGATATGTCGGTCCGCATGGGCGGCGGTGAGGCGAAGTGCCCCCCGGCGATAGAAGTCGTCAACTTCGTCGACGAGGCGCTGCAGCCGATCCTTGCCCCGTTCAACGCCCTTTAGCACGGCCGATGCCTGCTCGGGCACCGGCGGGTTCATCTCTTTCCAGACATGGGCACCGCAGGCCAAGACTAACGAACCCAAGGTCGGAAAATGGCGGTAGACTGTCGCCGCGCCGATGCCGGCGCGTTTGGCGATGTCGACGAAGGACGTTGCCGCGACGCCCTGCTCGTCATGGAGTTGCATGGTCGCGATCACGATGCGCTCTCGCGTCTCAGCCTGGCTCTTGGCGCGGTCTTTCATCCGATAGCCGCGTCGTGATTTCTGGCCTGTCATATTGACGATCAGATAATTCCGTGGAATTATTATTTCGTTAATATGCTGGATGACGCGGCAGGCTGTCCAGCCAGGAGTCCCAGACCATGACAGCATCCACGACCACTAGTGCGCCGTCGCGTGCTGACGAGGTCCGGTTTCTCGGCCTCCCGACTTGGATCAGGGCGGGCCGGGACTTGACGAATGGCCGCTTCAGCCTGATCGAGCAGGTCATACCGCCTGGCTTCGAGTCTCCCTGGCACCTGCATCGCTCCGAGGACGAGTCGTTCTATGTTCTCGAAGGCGAGATGCTCGTGATCCTCGAGGGAAGCCGCTGTCTGCTTCAGGCAGGCGACTTCGCCTTTGGACCGCGAGGCATTCCGCACGGATTTCGCATCGAAGGCGACAAGCCGGCGAGGATACTTCTGATGACGACGGGCAGCGACTTTGCTGACTTCATCACAGAGGCAAGCACCCCGAGCGATGCGCCGCCTGCGGCACCCGACATGGTGCAGCTCATGGCCGCCGCAGAACGGCGCAACATTGCCATTCTCGGCCCGATTCCACGATAGCAATGAGCATTTCGGCGCCAGAGGCTGGCAAGAATAAGCGAGCTCTGCTGAGGCGTCACGCCTGCTGCCGAGGATTGCCGTAACCTTGCCCAAACAAGAGTATCACCATGCAAAATCCGACAATTGTCGCGCCCATTTGCCTCGTTATCGGCGCGCTTCTCGGTTTAGCCGGCAGTTTTGCGCCTTCACCCGGCTTGCGGGGTCTGGCCTGGGGCATCGATGGGGTCGCCCTGGTCGTGGCGGCGGCGATCCTCGCCGTCCATTTTCTGGCGCGAGGCCAACAGTGCATGGCCGCAGGGTTCCTGGTGTTCATCGCCGGGCAGGCCCTGGTGCTGTCCGGCGCGGCCATGACGCTGGAGGCCAGCGCACCAACCTTTGCCGCTGGTGTTGGACTTTGGGCGGCGGCCCTGGTTCTCATCAGCACGCCCAACGTCATGCCTCTCCCGGTGAGAGCTCTCGGCGGACTTGCTGCACTCCTGTTCGCAGCCACCTCGCTTCAGGTCTTCCTCGGCCGCAGCCTCACCGCGCTCTCGGAGCCACTGCCCTTCTTCGCCTACCCTGTCTTCGTACTGACCCTGTTGGGGTGGGCATGGTGGATCCGAGCTGTGTCGCGCCCATAGTTTTGCAGCCCCAAAACTGGCTATCAGGCCACGCTTTTGTCATTGCTCCGGTCTGATCGCCGGCGCTAAATGCGCGAGAATTCCACGCCGCCTCATCCTGAGCCCGTCGAAGGATGAGGTCCAAAAGGTGCCTGCCCGCGGTCATCGTTCGACCCCTCACGAACAAGCCGATGGGTGCGACGACGGGCAAGCGAAGCTGCGTTGGTCGTCGTCAGCCCTGTGTTCCGCCAAAATAGGCCGGGCGACTAATAGTCCATTGATCGCCCCAGACCTGGTTGCCTCCGTCCACGACAAGCGTCTCGCCGGTGATGAACCCGCCAATAGAGGATGCGAGGTAAATCACGGCATTGGAGATGTCAGACGGCTCGCCGAAGCGCTGCATCAGGTTGGAGCGTGGCAGCGCCCGCCTTTGCTCTTCAGAATAGGCTTCGAGGCCCGAAGTTGCGATCGCGCCTGGCGCGACGCAGTTGACACGGATCCCGAGTGGAGCCCATTCGATCGCAAGCGTTTTCGACAGGTGGATCACTCCGGCCCGCGCGGCGCAGGAATGGGCGATGCCGGGCAACCCGCGCGACACCACGGCCACGATGCTGACGATGCTGCCGGGCCTTGTCCTGTCCCGCCAGAGCCGGGCGGCGGCCTGCATCATGTACCAGGGGCCGGTCAGGTTGGTATCGATGACCGCATTCCAGCCCTTGGGCGAAAAATCGATGGCGGCCTGCGGGAACTGCCCGCCCGCATTGTTCACCAGAATGTCGAGCGCGCCGAAATGATCCCAGACACGGCCAATGAAGGCTACGACAGCATCAGGATCGCGGATCGACATAGCCTCGACCATCACGGGTGCACCGCCGGCCTCGGCCACAAGGCGCGCTGTCTCCTCCAGCCGCTCGAGCCGTCGTCCGCAGATCGCGACGCGCGCGCCGAGCCGCGCCATCTCCAGCGCCATGGTCCGACCCAGCCCGCTGCCGCCGCCGGAGATCACCACGACCTGACCTTTCAGAAGGTCTGAACGGAAGGGGCTCCCGCCCGGCAGTGCCGTTGGCGCCTTGCTGTCGGTCGCCGTCATGGGGCAAGCTCCGTCTCAAGGGGAACAAGGGCCAGACGCAGCCAGCCACACAGCGCGTCCATGGCCTCGTCGGCGCGGTCGACCACGCCAACCCAATTGAGAAAGCCATGGTTCATATCGTCATAGTGGCGGTGGACCACCGGAACGCCCGCACGTGCCAGCGCTGCCGCGTAGGCAATCCCTTCGTCGCGGAGCACATCGTACTCCGCGGTGGCGACGTAGGTTTGCGGCAGTCCGGCGAGAGTAGCCGCGCGCGCAGGCGATACGTCGGGCAGGGCTGCCATCAAGGCGTCAGGCAGGTACTGCGTCCAGAACCAGCGCATCTCATCGTCGCGCAGCCCAGCACCGCGCCCGTGCTCCGCATAGGAGGCGTGCCCGGCGGAAAAATGGTCGACTACCGGATAGATCAGCGCCTGCGCCCGGATGGCCGGCTCGCCACGCTCGCGGGCACGCAGCGCCACCACGGCCGCCATGGCGCCGCCGGCGCTGTCGCCACACAGGGCAAGGCGCGCGGGATCGACGCCGAAGCTCCCGGCGTTGCGCGCCACATGCAACGTGGCGTTCCAGCAATCATCGGGACCTGCCGGGTAGGGATGTTCCGGGGCAAGGGCGTAGTCGACCGAAACAACCACCGAGCCGCTGCGCTGGCAGATCTGGCGGCACATGGCGTCATGGGTCTCGATGCTGCAGATCGTGAATCCGCTGCCATGAAAGAACATGACCAGCGGTCGGGCAGCTCCGAGATCCGGACGGTAGACTCTCAGGCGAACAGAGCGCCCGCCGGCGTGGAGGACATGGTCCTCGACACCTGCGACCTCTTCGGCGGGAAGCGTCGTGGCAAGGAGCTTCGGCGCGGCCTCGCGCACGATGGCGAGCGGGACCTCGTGCATGGGCGGATGCCGGGCGGCCTTCGCCGCCATGGCCGCAAGGATCGGATGCATCGGCTTCACGCCGCCGCCCCCGGCATGCCGTGCAACGCCTCCTCCGGCGCATCAGCTCCGAGATAGGCGGCGATCACCGCCTCATTGCGGCGCACGGCCTCGGGTGCGCCCTCCGCGATCTTGCGGCCAAAATCGAGCACGACGATGTGGTCCGATACGTCCATGACCACCGGCATGTCGTGCTCCACCAGCAAGAAAGACACCCCAAGCGTGGACCGGATGCGCCGGATCAGCGCGACCAATTCATCCTTCTCGGCGGCGTTCATGCCGGCCATCGGCTCGTCGAGCAGGATCAGCTTCGCGTCCTGCATGAGTACGCGGCCGAACTCGACGCGCTTCTGCGCGCCATAGGGCAATTCGCCCGGCCGCTTGTCGGCAAGGTCTGAGATGCCAAGCAGGGCCAGCATCTCCAGCGCCCGCGCGCGGGTCTCTTGTTCCTCGCGGACGGCTCTCCGGGATCGCACCATGCCCTCAAGAAGGCCGGAGTGTCCGCGCCCGTAGGCGCCCATCATCAGGTTTTCGAGAATCGACAGACCCTCGAACAGCGCCAGATTCTGGAAGGTGCGCGCGATGCCGAGACGGGCGATCTCGAAGGGCTTGAGCCTGGTCAGTTCCTTGCCGGCAAAGGCAATGCTGCCGGCGCTGGGCGTGTACATGCCGGTCACGCAGTTGAACAGCGTGGTCTTGCCTGCGCCATTGGGGCCGATTACGGCGGTGATGTCACCGCGCCGCGCAGCGAAGCTCACGGATTGCAGGGCCACGAGGCCGCCGAAGCGGATCTCAAGGCCTTCGACGGAGAGCAGGGCGTCATCCATGGCGCGCTCCATCTCAGTGCCCCGCCGCCGCGCCGAGATAAAGGTCGCGCATGCGCTCGTTGGAGGACAGGTCGCCTGCGGCGCCGGAGAGTGCGACGCGGCCACCTTCAAGCACATAGGCGCGGTCGCAGTAGCGCAGCGCGATGCGCGCGCTTTGCTCAACAACGAGGATGGCAGTGCCGAAGGTCGCCACGACCTCGCCGAGGCGTTCGTAGATCGCCTTGACAATCAGCGGCGCAAGCCCAAGCGACAATTCGTCGATCAGCATCAGACGGGGCGCCGCCGCCAACGCGCGTCCGACAGCCAGCATCTGCTGTTCGCCGCCGGACATCAGGCCCGCCGCTTGTCCGCGGCGCTCCGCGAGCCGTGGAAAAAGATGGTAAATCGCATCCATGCGCTCGCCGCGCCGCGCGCGCGGCAGGCTGGCGGCGCCGACGGCGAGATTGTCCTCGACGCTCAACGTCTTGAACACCATGCGACCCTCCGGGGCCTGGGCGACGCCGAGCCGGACGATGCGGTCGGGGCTGAGGCGCGTGACGTCCTGCCCGTCCAGCAGCGTGCGCCCCGAGGCGACCGCGCCGCCATGCAGCTTGAGCAGGCCCGAAATGGCGCGGATCAGCGTCGTCTTGCCCGCGCCGTTGGCGCCGAGGATTGCGACGATGCTGCCCGCCTCAACCGTAAGGCTGACGCGGTCCAGGGCAAGCCCCATACGGCCATAGCTGGCGCTGAGCCCATCCACTTCGAGCAGGGATGCCATCAGCCTGTCCTCCAGCGACGGATGAGCGCGCGTACCTTCGGCCCGATGCTGACAAGCCCGCCGGGTGCGTAGATCAACAGCGCAACGACGAGCAGGCCGAAGATCAGTTGCACGAACTGGGCGCGATGTTCGCCAAGCATGCTGCCCACGATGCCCGATCCGCCGCCGAAGCCTGCTGCAAAGCCGGTGATGATCGACGGCAGCAGCAGCCATAGAGCAGCCCCGATCAGCGCGCCCTTGAGCGAACCCATGCCGCCAATGATGATCATCGCAATGAACTGGATCGCGAAGGTGAT
>JAPLOW010000162.1:0-42806 GCA_026400555.1 Hyphomicrobiales bacterium | reverse complement strand
TTCGGAGGTCGCGTTCGAGAGGTAGTGGGCATAGAGCGTTCCGGCGACCGCCGCGACCGCCGAGGTGAGCCCGAAGGCCTTGATACGGAGGATGCGGACGTCAACCCCTAGCGAGGTTGCAGCACGCTCGTGGTCACGCATGGCGAGCAAGGCGCGCCCTTCGCGGCTGCGCAGGCTGTTCGAAAGGCCGGCATAGATCAGCGCCACCAACGCGAGGAGGAAGAAATACCAGCGCATCGGTGTATTGAGCTCGAAGCCGAACAGGCTTGGCGTGCCAAACGGGACGCCGACAACGTCAAAAACCCGGAACTGGTACTCGAGAAAGACATAGGCGACGAGGTAGTGGACAGCCATCGTCGAGAGCACGAAGTAGAGGCCCTGCACACGCAGCGAGGGCAGGCCGGCAACGACGCCCATCACGGCGCCGGCAAGCGCGGAGCCGATCAGGACAAGCGGGAAGGGCAGTCCAAGCTGTGTGCCAATGACTGCGGCGGACATCGCGCCCGTTGCGTAGAAGGCGGCATGACCGATCGAGATAAGTCCCGCGCAGCCGGTCAGGTAGTTGAGTGACAGCGCCCCCAGCATGGCGATCAACATCAGGTTGACCTGGCTCAGCCCAAGATTGAGCAGCGTCATGTTCGACAGATAGATGCCGAAGATCATCCGCTCCGTGAGCAGCACCGGAAGGTAGGCGAGGGCTGCCAGCGCAAGCCCCCAAAGGATGAAACGGCGCGGCCAGGCCATCGGCAGAGCCGAAGCGGCGGCGGGTTTTGGCGTCGCAAGGTCAGACACGGTTAATCGCTTTCTGGCCGAGAAGCCCCCAGGGACGGACCAGCAGGATCACGAGCAGGAGCGCGTAGATCATGACATCCGCGGACTTTGGCGAGATGTAGGTGGAGGCGAGCTGTTCGATCACGCCAACCAGCAGCCCCCCGAGGATCGCGCCCGGAATGCTTTGCATACCGCCGATGACGACCGCGGGAAGCGCAAGCAGCCCGATCGTCTCGAGCTCGGTCGAGACGATCTGGAGCTGGCCCAGGAACAGACCGCCGATGGCGGCGAGCGTGAAGCCGATGGCCCAGGCCAGCCTGTTCATCGCATCGACCTTGACACCCGCGATCGTCGCCGCCTCGTGGCTGTCTGCCGCGGCCCGCATCAGCAGGCCAACCGAGGTGAAACGGAAGAACAGGCCAAAGGCCAGCATGCACAGCCAGCTCACGGCGGCGGCGGTCATGTGAAGCTGCGAGATGCGCAAGCCGGCGAACAGGAAGCCGCCCGAGGGCAGGGGCGTGGACAAGGTCCGCCCCGCCGGCCCATAGAGGATTTCGATGCCGGCGCGCATGACAATCGACAGCGCGATGGTGACCATGATGATCGAGAGGATCGGTCGCCCGGAAAGTGGCCGGATCAGAGCGGCGTGGACGCCCATGCCCATCAGAGCCGCACCCAGGATGATGAAAAGGATGGCGAGCGGAAATGGCAACCCGAGCAGGGAAAGGGCCGTGACGGCGAGATAGGCCCCGCACACAACAAACATTCCCTGCGCGAAATTGAACACGTCCGTCGCCTTGAGGATCACGACAAAGCCGAGAGCGACCAGCCCGTAGATGCTGCCCAAGGCCAGACCGCTGAACAGCACCTGTCCAAGCATGATGTCGCTCCTATGGCCGGCCCGCTGTCACTGCACGTAACGGGCGGAGTCGGCATACTCGCCGAACGCCGTGAACTTCTTGGTCGCATGATCGTAGCCGAACATCCGGAAGAGCACCGGGCCGGTGTTGTTCTGCGGCGTGTAGACGATGGGAGCAGACAGGCCCTTGGTATCGATGGTGAAGCCCTTCGACAGCGACTCCACGAGCTTGGCGCGAGTGGCTTCACGGCCCGCGCGCTGCAGGGCCTCGCTGATCATCTGGCCCGCAACCCATCCGGCCACGTAGTTGATGTCTTCCCGGATCGCTGTGCGGCCGACCTTTTCGGCGAATGTCATCATCTCGACATTGCCGGGCAGCGTGTCGGAGCCGCCGGGGGTGAAGCAGCTCGCAAAGGTATAGTTCGCTCCGGCTTCAGGGCCCATGGCCGTGAAGATCTGCGGCGCACCGAGATAGGTGATCCCGAAGGCGGGGATCTTCACGCCGTACTGCTGCAGCGCCTTCATCGTCAGGATCGCGGTGTTTGGCACGCCGTAGATCGTGATGAAATCCGGCTTGAGCGCCATAAGTTCCAGCGCCTGCGGGGTCACATCGACAGCCGTCACCTTCATGGTGATATGATGAGCCGTGCCGCCCCGCTTGGCGACCGCCTCGGCGATGAAGTCATGGTACTCCTTGCCGCCTGCGCTCTCGATCGCCACCGTCGCGACCTTCGGGGCCTTGAGTCCGAGCTTGTCGACATAGTGGCCCACGCCGGCCGCCGCCATTTCCTTGTAGCCGCAGAAGCCATTGTAGACCATCGGACTGACCGGCTCGGACAGGGCCTTGGTCGATGTGTAGGTACCGACAATCGGCACCTTGCCAGCCCTGATCGTGGGCGAGAGGGCGACCTGAGAGGCGGATGTGCCCATGCCGGAGATGGCGATCACCGGCGTCTGCGACACCAGCTTCTCGAAGGCGATGCGGTCCGTGGCAGCGTTGAAGCGGTTATCCTCGGCCAGGATATTGATGCGCCGGCCATACACGCCGCCAGCCTCATTGACCATGCGGATACGGTCCTGCAGCCCTGCCACCCAGATCGACTGGGAAGCAGAGGTCGGGCCGCTAAGGTCCATCAGCACACCCCAGTCGACCCGGTCGGCATGAACGCCGTCCTGCGGCGTGTTCTGGGCCAGAGCCGGCGCTGAGCCGAGACAGGCGATGATGGGGGCTGCAATCAACAGCGCCCGATAAGCGCTGATCCGGACGCGAAAGGTCTTGCTAGTCAAGGTCATCATGGCATTTCCTCTGGTTTATGGCCGGCCCGCTCTGGTGGCGGCGCTCGGTTTCTGGGCAACCGGCACGTCCGGCTAACGATACAATCGACGCAGCTCCTTCTTCAGCAGCTTGCCGGATGCGTTGCGCGGCAATGACTGCACAAAGATCACCGAGGTTGGGCATTTGTAACGGGCGAGCCGTGTACGGGCGAAGTCGATGAGGTCCTGCGGGTCTGGCGTCCGTGCCGGTCCGGGCACCACAATGGCCCGCGGCGTCTCACCCCAGCGTTCATGCGCCACACCGATGACGGCAACTTCCGCCACATCGGGATGGAACAGCAGCGCGTTCTCGATCTCGGCCGGATAGATGTTCTCGCCACCGGAGATAATCATGTCTTTGTAGCGGTCGAAGAGATGGATGAAGCCGTCCTCATCGCAGAAGGCGGCGTCACCCGTCCGAAGCCAGCCATCCGCCGTGATGGCCTCGGCGGTGGCTGATGGCTGCCGCCAGTAACCCTTCATGACCATGGCGGACCGTACCCAGATCTCGCCGACCTGGCCGGGAGCGCACTCCGTCAACGTGGCCACATCGGTGATCCTGATCTGAGCGAAGGGCAGCACGCGGCCACAGGAGCGAAGGCGCTCAGCGCCAGGGCCCTCCAGATGATGCTCGGACGGCTCCAGCGTCACGATCGTTCCGGAGGTCTCCGTCATGCCGTAGGCCTGGATGAAACCACAATCGAGCACGTCGAGAGCACGGCGCAACAGGGCCTCGCCGATTGGCGACGCGCCATACATCAGCAGCGAAAGGCTGCTGAGATCAGCCTCTTTCACGCTCGGAACATCAAGGATCGATTGCAACACTGTCGGCACGAAGAACGCGTTGGTCACCCGGTGGCGCTCGATCGCCTCGATCAGGCGGGCCGGCTCGGCGTCGCGCATCAGGATCGTGTGGCCACCCCTCAGGAAGGTGCTGGTGCCGTAACCGCAGCCGCCGATGTGAAACAGCGGCATAGCCACAAGGTTAACGCTGTCGGGGCCCATGCCCCAGTTCTCGCCAAGCTGGCGCGTGAAGCTCAGCCCATGATGGGTCAGCATCGACCCTTTGGGAAGGCCGGTCGTGCCCGAGGTGTAGAGGATCATGGCAACGTCGTCGGGCATGCGTGGTGCATCGGCCGCTGCACCTGAACCCGTGTCGCGCCAGGCGCGAAAGTCCTCACCAAAGCGGACTACACCGCGTAGCCCCGGCCGGGACCGGACTTCCGGCGACAGCAGCGCGCCTTCGCTCTCGCCATAGAAAATCAGTGCAGGCTCGGCGTCGGCAATGATAGCTTCCAGTTCCATCGCGGACAGCCGCCAATTCAGACCGACCAGAATGATGTTCGCCTTGCTGCAGGCGAAGAGCAGCTCATAGAATTCAGCGCAGTTGCGCGACAAGACGCCGACGCGGTCGCCCGGCTTCAACCCGGACGCAGCGAGTGCCCGTGCAGACCGCGAAGCGAGCCTGTCGAATTCACCGAAGCTCCAACGCTCATCGCCGAACGTCAGCGCCGGAGCGTCCGGCGTGCGCGCCGCCCATTCGCTGAGGACCGAGGCGAAATCCTGGGTCATGGCCACGTCTCAATAGCTCTTGGGAAGACCCAGACTGTGCTGGGCCACGAAGTTCAGGATCATTTCGCGGCTCACCGGCGCCGTCTTGTGCAGGCGTGCCACAAACCAGAGATCGGCCAGCCCGTACTCGATGGCAAGCCCGTTGCCGCCGTGGACCTGGATCGCCTGATCAAGTGCCTCAAGCGAGGCGTCGGCAGCGGCAAACTTGGCGATGTTGGCGGCCTCACCGGCCTCGGATGAACCCTGATCACTGAGCGCGGCGGCCCGCGCGGTCATCAGACGCGCCTGCTGAACCGCCATGTAGGCCTTCGCAAGCGGATGGGCCACGCCCTGATGCGCACCGATCGGCACATCCCAAACCCTGCGGTCATTGGCATAGCGCGCGCCCTGTTCAAGGGCGAAGCGAGCAATGCCGTTGTTGATCGCAGCCGCGCAGACGCGCTCGGGATTGAGCCCGGCGAAGACCTGCCGCAAGCCATCGCCGGCCTTTCCGATCAGCGAACCTGCCGGAATGGCGACGTCATCGAAGAACAGCATGAATTGCGTTTCGGGTACATGAAGCGCGGTCTCGATGGGCGTGCGGCTGAGGCCCTTGACGTCAGCCGGGATCAGGAAGAGCGATAGGGGCGCGCGGCCGCGCGCATCCGGAGCGCCGCTGCGCGCGACGACCATGATGGCGTCAGCCTCGTCCACCGCCGATGTCCAGTACTTGCGGCCGTTCAACCGCCATCCGTCACCGCTCTGGCTGGCCGTCGTGCTGATCCGGTGGGTGTTGGTGCCGGCGTCCGGCTCGGTGATGGCGAAGGCGATCTTGCGCGAGCCGTTGGCCAGCCCCGGCAGCCACTCGCGTTTCAGGGCCTCGTCGCCATGGGCCTCGATGATAGGGATTGTGATCGAGTTGATCACCAGCGAGAGCAGCGGGCACCCTTGCGCCGCCACCTCCTCGACCATCACCGCATAATCGGCAAGGCCCAGACCACCGCCCCCATAGGCTTCCGGCGCCATAAGCCCGAGAAAGCCCCCCGCCGCGAGTTCCGCCCACAACTCGGTCGGCTTGCCCCGCGAGCGGTGCAAATCCTGAAAGTAGCGGCGGCCGTAGCGACCGACGAGCTTGCCGACGCTTTCGCGCAGCATCGGATGATGATCGGCGGTGTCAACGAGAGAGGATCGGAAGAGCATGTTCATGACGGCGACACCGGATTCGGAGAGACAAAAAACCGGGCATCGCGCCAGTCGTAGAAGCCGCGTCCCGACTTCACGCCAAGCTCGCCGCGAGCAACCTTGTCGCGCAGCAGCTTTGGTGGCTCGAAGCGGGCGCCAAGTGTGCCGCTGAGGTGGAGCGCGATGTCGAGCCTGACATCAAGGCCAACGACATCGCTGAGCCGGAGCGGCC
This sequence comes from Hyphomicrobiales bacterium, assembly GCA_026400555.1. Lineage (GTDB taxonomy): Bacteria > Pseudomonadota > Alphaproteobacteria > Rhizobiales > Beijerinckiaceae > Allobosea. Next base: position 36,897 of record JAPLOW010000162.1, on the reverse strand, counting down.
CGACCGGATGGCGGAAGGCGGTGACCATCGCCTTGTCGATGTCCTCGGCGCTGGCGACACCGTCCTCCAGCATACGGATCGCCTCCATGGCGGAGAGAACGTCGAGTCGGCTGGTGGCGAAGCCTGGCACATCGCGCGACACGATCGTGGTCTTGCCGGTCGCCTCGGCAAAGCCGCGCGCGCGCTCGATCGTGCCATCGCTCGTGGCCGCCCCGCGCACGAGTTCAACCATAAGCAGCGACCAGACCGGGTTGAAGAAATGCATGCCGAGAAAGCTGGCGGGGTCCGCCGCAAAGCCTGCAAGACGATCAATCGAGACCGAGCTGGTGTTGGTCGCCAGAACTGCGGGCTCCAGCACCGAAAGGCTGCGGATCAGGCTTTCCTTGAGCGCGGGGATCTCGGGAACCGTCTCCACGATGAGGTCGAGACCCCGTTCAAGAGCGGCTGAATCGGTTACGATCTCAACGTTGCGCGCCGCTTCGGCCTGAAGCGGCGTGATCTTGCCGCGGGCGAGCCCGCCATCCGCCACCGTCGACAGGATGTCCCGCACCATGGAGCGACGCGCCGGATCCGGCTCCACGAGCCGCACCGCGGAACCTGCCACCGCATACACATAGGCGATGCCGACCCCCATCGTGCCGGCGCCCACCACGGCGACCTTGCCCGGCGCGAGCCGGTGGCCGACCCTTTGTGCCACCTGCAGATCGGGGCTCACATCGTTCATGCCCGTGGCCCTTCCGTAGCCGCGCGCTTCACCTCGACCATGGAGAGCGCCAATGCGGCCATGCGGTCCGCAGCCTCTTCCTTCGTCAACCGTCCGCCGGCGCGGAACCAGACCGGCGCCCATCCAACCATGCTGGCGATCGCGAAGGAGGCAACGCGCACGTCCGCGATGGCGAACTCGCCGCGCGCAATACCTTCTTCGAGGAGGGCCACCACCCGGCGATCGAAATCGCGCCGCAACTGCCGGATCATCTCACGATCCTTGGGTGCAAGCTCGGTTTCCTCACGGCTGTAGATCACCGCGTTGGCCTGATTGTTCAGCACGCTGAGAATGAACTCGCACACGATGGAGGAGAGCTTGTCGCTGGGCGAGCCCTGCTGCGACAGAAGGCGGTTCAGGGCGTCGTTGGCATGCCGGATCGCGCGGGAGCAGATCTCGGCGAGCAAATCGTTCTTCGAGCCAAAATACTGATAGATGAAGGGCTTGGTCATGCCGAGCGCCTTGGCCACCTCGTCGAGTGTCGTGCCTGCGTACCCCTGGCGGTAGAACAGATCGACCGCCGCGGAGACAATCCGGTCGCGTTTGAGCTGCGAGACGAGATCACGCATCGACTCCCGCTCACCGGAGCGTGGCGAGCTATCCTCTGCGGCCCGTCGGGCGCGCGGCTTGCGCTGGACTGAATCAGCCATAGGTGCCTCCATTCACGTGGACGCCCTGACCGACTATGTGCGCTGCCAGATCCGAGGCGAGGAAAACCATGACGCCGGCGACATCCTCTGGCGTTGCGTAGCGGCCTTGCGGTATCGATGCCACCCGCCGCTTGTGCAGCTCATCGCCGTCGCCATCACGGGCCTGCCCACGTTCGATATCGCGCAGGAGCGCCGTGTCGACCGGTCCGGGGCACACGGCATTGATCCGGATGCCGGCGCGGGCCACCTCGAGCGCAGCGCTCCGTGTGAGTCCCATCACCGCATGCTTGCTGGCGGCATAAGGGCCGAGGTTCCGGACGCCAATGAAGGCGCCAAGGGAAGCGGTGTTGACGATGGCCCCGCGGCCAGCCGTCAGCATGGCCGGCAGAACGTGCTTCATGCCAAGAAAGACGCCCCTTACATTGACGTCCATCACTGCGTCGAATTCATCGTCGTCGCAGTCGACGAGCGGCTTCACCGCGCCCTGCCGCCCTGCATTGTTCATCAGGATGTCGATCCGTCCGAAGGCGTCATGCGCAGCCACCACATAGGAGGCGACATCGTCGGCGCGGCTCACATCGGCGCGAGCCGCACGTGCCTTGCCTCCGGCCCGGGTCACAAGCTCGGCGGTGCGTGTAGCCTCGGCCGCGTCGAGATCGACAGCAAGAACCGACGCACCGGCCTCGGCAAGACGCAGGCAGACAGCCCGGCCGATGCCGCCAGCTGCGCCGGTCACGATCGCCGCCTGGCCCGAAAGGTCGATCTTCATGGCTGATGTGCCGCTTGCATCAACATGGGCCGCCTCAGCCGTGGCTTGCCAGAGCGGGACGTGCGGCCTTTGCAGCAGAGCCCCCCCCCGAGAAGTCAAAACCGGTGTAGCCCTCGGCCTCGCAGCGTTCCAGCAGACGCCGGTAGCCGCGCACGCCACCGGAGTAAGGCATGAAAACGCGAGGCTTTCCAGACACTTCCGCGCCGTTGTAATAGGAGTCCGTCGTCATGTAGAGCGTCTCGCGAACGCGTTCGGCGATGTGCTCCGCCCACGTCCGCTCGGCCTCGACGCCAACCTCGAAGGCGTGGATTCCCTTGTCGTCGAGATGCCTCAGCAAGCGGCTGAACCAGTCGATCTGCTCTTCGGTCGAGAGCAGCACGTTGCTGAGCAGGGACGGGCTTCCAGGCCCGCAGACGATCAGCATGTTCGGGAATCCGGCGACGGCGACGCCGAGATGGCTGGTGGGCCCGTCTGCCCATTTATCCCGCAAGGTGACACCGCGCCGCCCGACGATCCGCGGCTTCAACAACGAGCCCGTGAAAACATCGAAGCCCGTCGCGAGGATGACCATATCGAGATCATGGTGCTTCGCGGCCGTTTCGATGCCGGACGGCGTGAAGCGCTGGATTGGTGCCTCGCGGATGTCCGCCAACTCGACATTGGGTCGGTTGAAGGCCTCGAAATAGCCGCTGTCGACCGATGGGCGGCGCGAGGCGAAAGGGTGCCCCTTCGGCATCAGCTTCTCGCGCAGCACCGGATCGTCGATCTTTGATGCGATCTTGCGACGGATGAAGTCCACAGCGGTATCGTTCGCGGCCCGCGAAAGCAGGATGTCGTAGTAGGCGAGCGCAAAACCAAATCCGAGGCGGTTCCACGCCGCTTCATAAACTGCCTCACGATCTTGAGCAGACGCGTCGAGCGCGGAAACACGATTGGGTTTGAAGCCAAGCCCGGTCGGCGAATTGCGGGCCTGCTCGCGCCGGGCCGCATAGGCCGCTTTCACCGCATGGTCTTCCGCCTCGGTGACGGGCGCGTTGGCGGCCGGGATGCTGAAGTTCGCCGTGCGCTGGAACACAACCAGATGGTCAGCCTGCTGGGCGATCACCGGCGTCATCTGCATGCCGGACGAACCCGTACCAATGATCCCGACGCGCTTGCCGGCGTAGCTGACCGGCTTGTTGGGCCAGTCGCCGCTGTGAAGGACCTCGCCACGGTAGTCGGCGAGACCGGGATAGTTCGGGCTCTTGGGAGCCGACAACTGGCCCATGCAGAGCATCAGGTGCCGGGCTGACCAGCTTCGTCCGTCTTCTGACGAAACAGTCCAGCGGTCGGCCGCTTCATCATAAACGGCGGACGCCATACGGGTCCGCAAGAGGATGCCGTCGCGCAGCCCGAACCGGTCAGCGACATGCTCGATGTAACGCAGAATCTCCGGCTGCGTCGCGTAGCGCTCGCTCCAGCGCCACTCCTGCTCGAGTTCGGGCGAGAAGCTGTAGGAGTAGTCGTAGCTTTCCACATCGCAACGCGCGCCCGGATAAGCGTTGTGTCGCCACACGCCACCGATGCCGTCACTGGCTTCGATCACCAGCGCATGCCGTCCCTGGCTGCGGAAGGTATGCAGCGCTCGCAGACCGGCGAAGCCCGCACCGACGATGAGAATGTCGACCGTTTCCATGGTGTCAGCCCCGGCGCTGCGGAGCCCTCCTTACTCATGGCATGATAAATCTACTAGTCGGTATAATAACTGCCGTATGACCTATCGCAATGCAAGCGCTAATTGCGCGTTTGTCCCGAATTTTCCCAATCGCCTGCGACAAAAGCTGCGGCACGGATATCACGGCTACTGGTTGGTAAATTCACTAACCTTGTCATCTGCGACAGGGCGCAGGCGCACTGAGCCGATAATGGAGCGCGTGATCTGATCGGCGATCTGACTGACAGAAAGGCGCCCGCCCGACCGATACCAGAAAGTCGACCAGGTCACGGATCCCGCGATGGCGAGCGCCGCGATCTGGCTGTCATCAACGTCGAAATCACCCGACGCTGCGCCCGCTTCGAGGAGCGCGGCGAGCTTGGCGAGGAAATGGCGCCGCAGAGCCCCGATGCGAGCGCTGTCAGCGGCATCGAGGTTCTTCTCCTCGCGGACATAGACCGCTATGTGCTTCTGGTTCTCGAGGACCGCTGTGACATAGCTGCGGCAGAAGCGTTCCAGGCTGCGCGAAGGCCCGAGCCCAAGCGCCAGCACCGAGTCGACCGCCTCATCGGCAACCACGACGCCTCTTGTGCAGATTTCGGCCAGAAGCTCAGCCTTTGAGCCGAAATTGGCGTAGATGAAGGGTTTGCTGACGCCAAGCCGCTCGGCGACGGCATCCAGCGTCGTATTGGCATAGCCGTTTACATAGAAAAGATCGACTGCGACCTCGACTGTCCGCTGCCGCTTCAGGGCCGCGACCTCATCCTTCATGCTCAGCGCGATCGGCGGCTGCTGGGTTGCGCCGCTCATCGAGACAGGATGTCCCTGGTCTCGCGAAAGCAGAGGCGGCCGGTTTCGACATCCACCACCTTGACCACATGCCGAACGTAGCGGCGGCCACGCTTCTCGAACTTGTCGATAGCTTTCGCCTCGATGCGCACAAGGGCGCCGACCCGGATCGGTTCAAGGATCTCCGAATCGTGGAAGGTGTGGATCGAGCCGATGGCGAATGGTTTTGTGTGATCGAACTGCACCGACAGCACGAAATGCGACACCAGCATCGGTGGCACGATCGCGGGCCCGAAGGGCGACTCGCCGGGGATGTGCCAGATGTTCATCCGCCAGCCCTCATACCAAGGATTATAGTCCTCGACAGCGTCGGCATACAGGATGACGAGTTCCGGCGTGATCCTCAGTTCGCGCGACAGCACGTCGCCGACCTCGACCATGTCCCAGTAAGGCAGGGACTCCTGCTCCAGGCTCTGGACAAAATCACGCGTCTGGCTGATCTGAACCTCCGTCATGGGACGCAGGCCGTCCGTTCTGGGTTCCGCGCTCATGGTGCGACCTCCTTGAAGGGTTCAAGCGCGAGGGTCGGGCGAGATGTCCCGACATCGACCTCGACCGTGCCAACGCTCTTTTTCTCGCCGTCCTGATTCTCGGCCCAGACCTCCACCTCGAACCGGTATCCGTCAGCCTTCGGAGTCTTGGCGATGACAACGCCGTGCGTGGTGATGACCTCGTTTGCGTAGGTGGATGCCACGTACTTGCAGGCGAAGCGTGCGCCGCGGAAAAAATCCGCCCCGAAGTAGTTGACGCACATCTCGGCAATGTAGGCCGAACTCATCTCACCTGTCTGGATGGGCGCCTTAAGCCCGGTCTGGGCAGCATAGACCGGATCCCAGTGGTTTGGGTTGAAGCGTCCCCACAGCCGCGATCCCATCAACTGGATCGCTGCCTTCTTCTTGACGCCAATCAGTCTGAACCCGACCGGCGTGTCCGCTGTGATCCGGTAGGCCTGTCTGGAGGCCTCATGCGGCTCGGTCATGGTCCGTCCTCTCCATCGGCGATGCTGTCATATCTGGTGTCTCGTTTCGGCAAATCGCTCACGAGAGGCTGAGCTCGCGGATGGCGCGCTCGCTCAGGAGGAATTTGCGTGCACGGCCCGAAGGTGTGACCGGCAAATCCTCCGCCTTGATCGGCAGGACGTACTTCGGCACCTTGAATCGGGCGAGCCGCCCGGCGCAGAGATCGATCAACTCCTGCGCCGACACCGCGGGCTCTGGCCGCAGCACCACATAGGCCGCGCCTGCCTCGCCCATCTTCCTGTCTGGCACCGGAACGACGTGAGCCTGCAGCACCGCCGGATGCGAAACGAGAATATCCTCGACCTCCGACGGCATGACCTGTTCGCCGCCGCAGCGATAGGCTTCCTTGCGGCGGCCAACAAGCGTGAGATAGCCGTCATCGTCGAAGCGCCCGAGATCGCCGCTGCGCAGCCAGCCATCGGCGTCGAACGCCTCGGCGGTCGCATCGGGGTGCTTGTAGTAGCCGGCCGTGACGCCAGGCCCGCGCGCCATCAGCTCCCCGACCTCGCCCGTCCCCAGCAGGCGGCCGGTTTCGGGATCGACCACGCGGTACTCGACCAGACGCCCGCCCAGCGTCCGGTCGCCCGGCGGGCCGGCGTCGCGCATGCGCCCGTTACCGGTGAGGAGACGCTCGAATGGATCTTCCGGGCGTGTCAGCGTAGTCGTCGCGGTCACCTCCGTCATGCCGTATCCAGTGGTCAGCTCGACAGGGCCGAAATGGCTGCGGATATCCTGCCAGATCGTGGGTGGCGAGCGCTGCCCGGAGGACAGCATGGCCTTGAGCGGCGAGACGTCGTAGTGGCGCTGCCTGAGCTCATCGAGCAGCGCGAGGGTCATGGTGGGGACCAGCAGGATGTCGGTCGCGCCATGGCGGCTGATCGCCGCCAGTGTCGCCGCTGGATCGAACTGCAGTTGGGGGATGATGGCGCCGCCGACGAAGAGCGCCGAAAGCATGCCTTCGACGTAGCCATAGACATGGTACATCGGCAGCGAGAACAGGATCCGCCAGTGATCGTCGAAGGCGCGTGAGTAGGCACTGGCGCAGGCCGCGCGCAGGACCATGTCGTGGGACAGCATCACCCCCTTGGGCGATCCCGTCGTTCCGGATGTGAAGATCATGTCCGACATCGCCGACGGATCGCGCCCGTCGAGCGGGCGCCACGCGGCGCCATGCGTTTCGAGTGCAGCAAATGCCATGGCGCCGTCACGGACGGGCGAGCCCGTCGTCGGGAAGACAACGACCTGCCTGAGAGCCGGCAAGCCATCGCCGCCGCCCAGCGTCTCCCATCCCGGCGCAAGCTCATCAAGGAACCCGAGATAGTCGAGGTTGCGGAAGCGATCCATCGTGATCAGGACCTTCGCCTCCGACTGCCTCAGCACGAAGCCAAGTTCGTCGCGCCGATTGAGGAAATTGACCGGCACGCAGGCGGCTCCCACCCGCGCGATCGCAAACTTGGCCGCTACGAATTCCGGATAGTTCGCCATCAGCAGCGCCACATGGTCGCCAGCCCGGACCCCGGCCTGGGCAAGACCCTGAGCGATCAGCTCGGAACGGAGCCTGATCTGCGCGTAGCTCCAGGCCCCCGCATCGGACACGACATAAGGGCGGTCCGGGAACTCTGCGGCGGCAGCGTCGAGCATCTGATCGAGCGTGCGCGGACTCCAAATTGGCATGCGGCGGACCAGAGCAGCCTGCCTGTCCTTGACCGAAGCGATCATGCGCGTTGCCCCCTGTCCGTCGACGCTCTCGATCCCGTCATCTCTGCCCGCTGCGAGCCGGCCCATCGGCGGTTGCGCGGACACACTCAAGCTGGTAACAGATCCAATCTACTTATGCGTAAGTTTTCGAACTTGCAAGTTTTAAACAGTCCGCAGACTGAGGCTGCCATGGTCGACTTCACGCGCTATCTCTTCATCCGGCATGAACGGCGAGGCCGCGTGCTGACACTGACCCTCGATCGGCCCGATAAGCTGAACGCGGTCAACGCGGCACTGCACGCCGAACTCGCAACCGTCTTCAACGATGCTGCCGACGATCCGCTTTCGGATGTGATCGTACTGACCGGGGCGGGGAGGGCCTTTTCGGCAGGCGGTGACATCGACTGGATGCAGACCATGATCGACGAAGGCTTCGGCCAGACGGCCCGTGAAGCCAAGCGCATCATCCTGTCAATGCTGGATTGTGAAAAGCCGCTGATTGCGAGGGTCAATGGCCACGCCGCAGGCTTTGGTGCGACGCTGGCGCTGTTCTGCGATGTGGTGTTCGCAGCGGAGACGGCCCGGATCGGCGATCCTCATGTCAGCGTCGGCTTCACGGCCGGCGATGGCGCGGCCGTGATATGGCCGCAACTCATCGGCCATGCCCGCGCCAAGGAATGGCTGATGACCGGCGAGTTGATGACGGCCTCAGAAGCGGCGCGCATCGGCCTCATCAACCATGCAGTACCGGCTGAGGAACTCGACGCGCGCGTTGACGCCTTCGCTGATAAGCTGCTGGCGGGTGCCCCGTTCGCGATCCGCAGCACGAAGATGGCCGTCAACATCACATTGCGCCAGATCGCTGCAAGCGTCATGGACGCCTGCCTCGCCCATGAGGCGATGTCGAACGCAACACGGGATCATCAGGAGGCGGTGAACGCCTTTCGCGACGGCCGCAAGCCGAGCTTTGGACGCTGAGGCGCCCTGAACGGACGGAGATCGATGATGCAGGATGTGGTGATCGTCAGCGGTGTCCGAACCGCGATCGGCTCGTTCCAGGGGTCCTTGAAGGACAAACAGCCGACCGAACTCGGCGCAGCGGTGGCGGCCGAAGCGATGCGGCGCGCCGATATTGCCCCCGACACAGTAGGACATGTGGTATTCGGCCACGTGATCAACACCGAGCCGAAGGACATGTACCTGGCACGGATCGCGGCGATGGAAGCCGGCATTCCCAAGGGGGTTCCCGCCATGACGCTGAACCGCCTGTGCGGCTCGGGCCTGCAGGCGGTGGTGTCGGCAGCGCAACTCATCATGCTCGGCGACGCGGAAGTGGCGCTGGCGGGTGGCGCGGAATCGATGACGCGTGCGCCTCACGCGACCCAGGCCATTCGCACCGGCGTCAAGATGGGCGAGATGACCTTCCACGACATGATGCTGGGAGCGCTCACCGACCCGTTTGGCGCAGGTCATATGGGCATCACCGCCGAAAACGTCGCCGAGCGTTGGCATATCAGCCGCCAGGATCAGGACCACTTCGCTGCCGAGAGCCAGAGCCGAGCGGCGCGCGCTATCGCGGAGGGTCGCTTCGCTTCGCAGATCCTTGCCGTCGAGGTGCGCAAGGGTCGCGAGATGGCGAGCTTTTCGACCGACGAGCACGTCAAGCCGGGTACGACCGTCGACAGCCTGGCCGGCCTGCGCGCCGCCTTCCGCAAGGAGGGCACGGTCACCGCCGGCAATGCCTCGGGGATCAATGACGGCGCTGCGGCGCTGGTCCTCATGTCGGCAGAGCGGGCGGCGCGGGAGAACCGGAAGCCGCTGGCGCGGATTATCGGCTATGCGCATGCCGGCGTGGAACCGTCTGTGATGGGCGTCGGACCCATTCCGGCAGTGCGCACCCTGCTCGAGCGCCTCGCGCTGAGCGCCGACGACTTCGACGTCGTCGAATCCAACGAGGCCTTCGCGGCGCAGGCCTGCGCGGTCTCAAGGGAGTTGGGGCTCAGGGAAGAGCGCGTCAACCCGAACGGTGGCGCCATCGCACTCGGCCATCCGGTCGGCGCGACCGGCGCGATCATCCTCGTCAAGGCGATCTACGAGTTGATGCGGACGGGCGGACGGCGCGGCCTTTGCACGATGTGCATCGGCGGCGGTCAGGGCATCGCCCTGGCGATCGAGGCCGTCCATTGACCAGCGGTCCGGCGCGGGAGCCTCCCGCGGTGGGCCATGATCTGACGCAACGGCAGACTGCGTCGGAGATTGACGGCGAGGCGTTCCTTTGCTGGATCACAGCGTCGTATTTTGGCACGGCAAGCATCGCATGCCGATCGGCGATAAAGCGGGCGTCATAGCGCATGACCGGCGAGCCAACCGTACAGATCACCACATCTCTGCTGTCGACATGGTCCCGGTGGAGCGTGAAACAGGAGGTCAACGGCGGTCTCTTCAGCCGCCGGGGATGGCTCGCCGCTCCGCTTCCGCTGGAGGTTCCGTTCTTGGTCATGACAGTTGCGCCATGTCGATCCACACGACTGGGTCGAGCTTGGAACGGCCGACGAGCAGAAGGACGCCAAGCCCGGGGTCAGTGGAGGCCCGGGGCCGGTCGCCGGACACCCCCATCGGAGGGTGATACGGGCTGAAGAAGGGCCTTCATGGCCGTTTCGGGATATATATCCCGCCACTACTGGAACATCTCGGCCTTGCCGAGGTCGAGCACAACCCCTGCGGCAACCGCATGCGGGCGATCGGAGCGCCTTGACCCATCTTGCCGTCGCCCGCCTGCTCAATTGCCCGAAACGATCACTTCGACGACCTGATCCTGCCCCTTGACCTCGACCTTGTCATAGATCGCACCGCCGCGCGGAAACAGCTTGGCGAGACGCTTCTCCGAGGAGGGCGCGGCCGGAATGAGCCAGACGATCTCGCCGGCCGCCAGCACGATCACCCCAGTTTTCTTGCGCATAAGGGCGCTGCCCTTGATCGCGCTTCTTCCGGGCTGGAGGGCGATTTCAGCCGGCATCAGATCAAAGCGCTGTACCTCGACCCGCGACACGCAGGCCGCCAAGAGCAATAGGCCCGCACAGGCCGTCACCCGTTTCACGCTCATCACGGGCCCTACGGCCTGCGCACGAGATGGGGCGGTCAGCCTGTCCGGCAAGGGCAGGGGCCTCGGAGAGCCCACCCGGTCCCGTCGGCGTGTGAAATTGTCGTGGTCCGATGCACCCAAAAAAGCTAGTCCATAATCCCAAAGCCATTTGGCCGAGTCACGCGGCCGCCATGTGAAGGTGTTCCCATGCTGTTGCTGATCCTCGGGCTCGTCATTTTCCTCGGTTGCCATGCCCTGAGCATGGCGCGTGGGCCGCGCGCCCGGCTTGTGGAACAGTTCGGCGCCAGCGGCTTCAGAGGGCTGTACACCGCAGTATCGCTGCTGGGCTTTGTGCTGATCATCTATGGCTTCGGCGCCTACAGGGCAGGGGCCTGGGTCAATGTCTGGCACCCTCCAGTCTGGACCAAGCACCTGGCGCTGCTGCTCAATCTGCCGATCTTCATCCTGCTTGCCGCGACCAACTCCGGTGGCCGCATCCATGCCGCCGTCAAGCACCCGATGCTGCTGGCCGTGAAAATCTGGGCGACAGCGCATCTGCTGGCCAACGGCGACCTCGGTGGTATTCTCCTGTTCGGCGGATTCCTGATCTGGGCGGTTCTTGCCCGCATTTCGCTGAAGCGCCGGGAGAATGTGAAGCTGCCGGTCGCGCCCGCCGGCTTCACACAGCGTGACTGGATTGCGATCGGGGCGGGTCTTGTCCTGTGGTTCGTGTTTGCCCGCTGGCTGCATCCGCTGCTGATCGGCGTCGCGGTCTGGCCCGGCCGGTAAGGGCGCTGCTGTGACGGAGCCGATTGCTTTTGGCCTGTACATCAGGGCCACGCATGGCGCGGCGCGCACGGGCGAAATCCGGATGCCGCGAGGCGTCATCCGTACACCGGCCTTCATGCCAGTGGGCACGGCAGCCACGGTCAAGGGCATGTATCCCGCACAGGTGAAGGCGCTCGGCGCTGATGTCGTGCTCGGCAATACCTACCATCTGATGCTGCGCCCGTCCGCCGAGCGGATTGCCCGCCTCGGCGGCTTGCACAGCTTCATGAACTGGCCACACCCGATCCTGACCGACTCCGGCGGCTTCCAGGTGATGTCGCTGTCGCAATTGCGCAAGATCACCGAAAAAGGCGTGACCTTCCAATCCCATATCGACGGATCAAAACATGAGCTGACGCCCGAGCGTTCGGTCGAAATCCAGAACCTGCTCGGCTCGGATATCGTGATGCAATTCGACGAGTGCGTCTCGCTGCCATGCGAGGATGCGGCGGCTGAAAAGGCCATGCACCTGTCTTTGCGCTGGGCTGAGCGCTGCCAGAATGCCTTTGGCGAACATCCGGGCAGGGCGCTCTTCGCCATCGTGCAGGGGGGCGCCTCGGTCGCGTTGCGGGAGCAGAGCGCCCGCTCGCTCGTGGCCATGGACTTCAAGGGCTATGCCATCGGCGGGCTGGCCGTCGGCGAGCCGCAGGAGGTCATGCTGGCCATGATCGAGGCCGTGGAGCCTTTCCTGCCGCAGGACAAGCCACGCTACCTGATGGGCGTCGGCACGCCGGATGACATTTGCCAGGCTGTCCGGCGCGGCGTCGACATGTTCGACTGCGTGATGCCGACCCGCGCTGGCCGACACGGCCAGATTTTCACGCGGTTCGGGCGAATGAACCTGCGCAACGCGCGCTTTGCCGATGACAGTCGACCCGTCGACCCGGCATCGGCCTGCGCCGCGGCGAACGGCTACAGCCGCGCCTATCTGCACCATCTTGTGAAATGCGACGAGATGCTGGGCAAGATGCTGCTGACCTGGATCAACCTGGCCTATTATCAGGACCTGATGGCCGGGCTGCGCACCGCGATTGCCGCCGGCAGCCTGGACGACTTCATCGCCGAAACCCAAGAGGGATGGACACGGGGACCGGACGACAGCCTCACATAGCGAGATGTGCGTCGTAGCCTCAGCGCCCCGGCCGGAGGTTTCACCACCAGACCCCGGATCGAACCCTCATCACCAATTCATTGTGACCGCCATTCTGAAATCGGACCCTTTGCGCAAAGTTGAAATCGGACTCGTAGCGGGTCCGGTTGGGGGCAGGGTGCGGAGATCAGGGGTCGCCGCGGCGGAGCTGGTAGGGGTTGCTCGGCTTGCCGCGGCGCTTCGACGTCAGCGCAAGCGGCCCGTCAGCGCGATAACTTTTGGCCAATCGGAAAACCTGTCGACGTGTAATTCGCATCAACTGCGCCGCCTCAGACGCCGTGATCCGCTGCTTCTCAAGATCCCGTAACACCTGCATCCGGTCGATCTCCTGCCGACTCATCGCAATCACCGTCATCAGCAACGCACTCCACACCGCAACCGGCTAAGAGTGACATCTGAAACGGTGCGACGGGTGACATCTCTATGGGTGGCTTACATCCATAATTCGCATAAGACATATTATGGAACTTAAATCGACACGAACATACAATCAACTTTCATTCTATCCCTATGGTTTTCATGCACAATTGACTGAATCAGCCCCGACGGCCCTAACGCAGCCGACCGGCGCCGCGCGAGACGGCTGACATTTGCAGCCGCTGTCAGCCGCCGCAATCTTGTCACAATCTGTATAACGCGCGTTCATGCGCCGCCCCCGAAATTGATGGGGCCAGACGGTTGCGTTTGGTCGGACAGTTGCAAGCCAACCGCATGCCGCTGCAGCTGGCTTGCAACCGCACGCATGACGGACACGTCCGAAACCCAACGCTGACAGGACATGAGAGCCACCATGACACACAACCTTGTGAGCCGCCGCCTTCTCGTCGCCGGAGCCGGCGCGCTGGCCGCCGTTCCAGCCATGGCCACCGCACCGAAGGCGAAGACAACCAGCTTCACCGAAAAGTCGACCCCGGCCACAGGCATCGAGACGCTCTGGCAGGAGGCGGAAGCGCTGCGGGTCAGACTCGGCGCGCACCGTGACGCCATTGCGGAAGCCGCCAGGAGCGGCGGAATCGCCGGCTGGATGCGCCTTGGTGGCGAAGCCAACCGCCTCGGTGAGGCCCGGTACGCCAAGCTGGTGGACATTCTGAAGGCGCGCCCCGAAAGCCCGTCCGACCTCGCGATCATGGCGCGTGTGACACTGGATAAGGACGTGCGCGGCGGCGCGCATGGCTGGGCTGCCGATCAACTGGCGCTGGCGACCATCAGCCTGCATGTCCCGGACCTCGCCTGATCCATGCAAGACCGGCCGGGTTACAAGGCCCGGCCGCTCAAATAATGCTTGGAACACAGGCGAAGGGGCCTTATCGGCTTGGTCGACCCACGCGGCAAACACTGCTGTGGCGCGCCGCAGACCCGATCACCGAAAGCCGCCATGAACGCCCCCGCCCCCAAGATATCCTTTGTCTCGCTCGGCTGCCCGAAGGCGCTGGTGGATTCGGAGCGCATCATCACCTCGTTGCGTTCCGAAGGCTATGAACTCACGCGCACCCACGCCGGCGCCGACCTCGTCATCGTCAACACCTGCGGTTTCCTCGACTCTGCCAAGGCGGAATCCTTGGACAACATCGGCAAGGCACTCTCCGAGAACGGCAAGGTGATCGTGACCGGCTGCATGGGGGCCGAACCCGAGCAGATCCGCGACCGCTTTCCGAACGTGCTCGCCATCACCGGGCCCCAGGCCTATGAGAGCGTGCTCGAAGCGGTTCACGAAGCCCTGCCCCCGGCGCATGATCCCTATGTTGATCTGGTGCCGCCGCAGGGCGTAAAGCTGACACCGCGGCACTACGCCTATCTCAAGATTTCAGAGGGTTGCAACAATCGTTGTAGTTTCTGCATCATCCCGAAGCTGCGCGGCGACCTGGTGTCCCGACCCGTCGGCGATATACTGCGCGAAGCCGAGAAGCTGGTGGCGGCAGGCGTCAGGGAACTCCTCGTCATCTCGCAGGACACCAGCGCCTATGGCGTCGACATCCGCTACGCCACAAGTGCGTTCCAGGGGCGGCAGGTGCGCGCGAAGTTCCTCGACCTGTCGCGCGAGCTCGGCCAGCTGGGAGCCTGGGTCCGCCTGCACTATGTCTACCCCTACCCCCATGTCGACGAGGTCATCCAGCTGATGGCCGACGGACTTGTGCTGCCCTATCTCGACATTCCGTTCCAACACGCTTCGCCGAACGTCCTGAAAGCCATGAAGCGGCCCGCGCATCAGGAGAAGACGCTCGACCGCATCCGCAAATGGCGCGAGATCTGTCCCGAACTGGGCGTCCGCTCGACCTTCATCGTCGGCTTCCCGGGTGAAACTGACGAGGACTTCGAGTTCCTGCTGGACTGGCTGAAGGAAGCTCGTCTGGAGCGCGTCGGCTGCTTCAAGTACGAGCCGGTAAAAGGCGCCGTCGCCAACGACTTGAGCCTACCGGCGGTGCCGAACGAGATCAAGCAGCAGCGGTACAACCGTTTCATGGCGGCGCAGCAGGCCATCTCGGCGAAGGTGTTGTCGTCGCGTGTTGGCAAGCGCCTGAAGGTCATCATTGACGAGGCCGGTCCTACAGGCGCCAAGGGGCGTTCAGTGTGGGACGCCCCCGAAATCGACGGCAATGTCTATGCCGCGTCGCGCCGGCCGCTGCGGACCGGTGACATTGTCACCGTCAAGATCGAGCGCGCCGATGCCTACGATTTGCACGGACAGGCGGTCTGAACGGACGCCGCCTGCCCTCTTGCGTCTGCAGCAGGATTGATCGCAGGGCGGATTACTTCTCCGCGTCCTCATGCCCCTCGAACAGAGCCACAGGGCTGCCAGGCATTATGGTCGAGATCGCATGCTTGTAGACCAGCTGCGAGTGGCCGTCCCTGCGCAGCAGCACGCAGAAATTGTCAAACCAGGTCACAACGCCTTGAAGCTTGACCCCATTGACCAGGAAGATCGTCACGGAAATCTTGTTCTTCCGCACATAGTTGAGAAACGTGTCCTGCAGATTCTGTGTCCGCTCGCCCGCCATTACAGTCTTCCTTCTTGGGATCTTATCAAGTCGGCCAGGTCGCCTGATCCGGAAGCGCCCGACAGTTGCGTAACGTCCCCTGACGCCTCAACAGTACAAATGTTCGACAACTGCCGTCGCGACGCAAGCGGAATTATGTTGCACTGCACGCATATGACCTGTCACTCCACGCCGAGCGACTTGAGCTTGCGGTGAAGCGCCGATCGCTCCATGCCGATAAACTCCGCCGTCCGCGAGATGTTTCCTGAGAAACGGGCGATCTGGGCCACGAGGTACTCTTTTTCGAAGATTTCACGCGCCTCGCGCAGCGGCATGCTCATCAGCTTCTCGCCGCCCGAGCCGGTCGGGGTGGCCGGCACCAGCGCGCCGACTTCCGCCGGCAGCATGTCCGTCGTCACCTCTGCCTGCGGATCGCCCTTGGTCAGGATCATCAGCCGTTCCACATTGTTGCGCAGTTCGCGGATGTTGCCTGGCCATTCATGCGACTGCAGCACCGCCATGGCGTCAGCGGCGATCGAGCGCTTCGGCAGGCCTGACGAGATCGACAACTGGTCCATGAAGAAGGTGATCAGTTCCGGCACATCCTCGCGCCGCTCGGACAGGCCCGGGACGCGGATCGGCACGACATTGAGGCGGTGGAACAGATCCTCGCGGAAACGCCCCTCCGCGATCTCCATCACAACGTCCTTGCTGGTCGATGACACGATCCGCACATCGACATGCACCCGCGTGGTGCCGCCGACACGCTGGAAGTTCTGGTCGACGAGGACCCTCAGAATGCGCCCCTGCGTTTCGCGCGGCATGTCCGCAACGTCGTCGAGATAGAGTGTGCCGCTGTGCGCTTCCTCAAGGGCGCCGATTCGGCGCGCCGCGCCGTTCTGGGACTCGGTGCCGAACAGTTCCTCATCCATCGTCTCAGGGATTATCGTCGCTGCGTTGATGACGACGAACGGCCCGGACGCCCGCGCCGAGAGCGCATGCAGCGTGCGTGCGGCAAGCTCCTTGCCCGATCCGGGCGCCCCCGTGATCATCACCCGCGCATTGGTCGGCGCCACACGCTCCAGCGTGGCGCGAAGCTGGTTGGCCGCCGTGGAGCGGCCCACGATGCGGCTTGCCTGGACGCTGCGCGTCTTGAGGTCCTTGACCTCGCGCCTGAGCCGTGACGCCTCAAGGGCCCGCATGGCCACCAGCACGAGGCGATCAGCCTTGAACGGCTTTTCGATGAAGTCATACGCGCCGCGCCGAATGGCGGAGACGGCGGTCTCGATATTGCCATGGCCCGAGATCATCACCACCGGCAGTTCCGGATCGCTCTCCTTGATCAGGTCCAGGACCTGAAGGCCGTCGAGGCGGCTGCCCTGCAGCCAGATGTCGAGGAAGACGAGGTTCGGCCTGCGCCCCTGGATGGCGCTTAGCGCCTCGTCGGCGGAGGCCGCACGGCGCGTGGCGTAGCCCTCGTCCTCGAGAATGCCCGCCACCAGCTCACGGATGTCGGTTTCGTCGTCAACGACCAGAATGTCAGCTGCGCTCATGAAGAACCTGTTGTCTCGCTGGAGGTGCTGGCCAGGAGCTGGCCCCTCCGATGGGTGGTGTCGCCCTGCGTGGGCGCGGCCTGCTTGGGCAACCAGAGGCGCACGAGCGCGCCGCGCTGGCCGTCCGGCCTGTCCAGAAGCTCGATACGGCCGCCATGATCCTCGAAGATCTTGCTGACGATCGCCAGTCCAAGACCGGTACCGCTGTCACGGGTGGTCATGTACGGCTCGAGCAGTCGCTGCCGGTTTTCGGCCGGGAAGCCCTTGCCGGTGTCCAGAACGTCGATGCGCCAGTGCATCTCGGTCTGCTCGAGCACGACATCGACGCGGTGTTCCGTGCCGGCGGCGGTGGCGATGCCTTCGATGGCCTCGGCTGCGTTCTTGATGATGTTGCCAAGCGCCTGGGACACCAGACGGCGGTCGAAGACAGCCATGGCCGGTTCGCTGACGCCCGACGTCTCGATCGTTAGGTCAGGGTTGCCGACATGCAGCAGGAATCCGACCTCCCGCACCATGGCGGCCAGATCGTCGCTGGCCGGCAGTGGCTTGGGCATGCGCGCAAACGACGCGAACTCGTCGACCATGCGGCGGATGTCCTCAACCTGCCGGATGATCGTGTCGGTGCACTGATCAAGGATCGCGCGGTCCTCGACGATGGCCTTGCCGAACTTGCGACGGATGCGCTCGGCCGAAAGCTGTATCGGCGTCAGCGGGTTCTTGATCTCATGCGCGATCCGGCGGGCGACGTCCGCCCAGGCCGAGGTCCGCTGCGCTGCGACCAGATCGGTGATATCATCCAGCGTGACGACGAGGCCCAATTGCGGCCCCTCGCCTTCGCGCGACACACGGACATTCAGCGTGCGCTCCCTGCCCTGCCGCATTAGCACCACTTGGGTGCTGATCATGCGCTGACGGGCCTGGCGGGCGTCACGGATCGCGTCCGACAGTTCCGGCGCCAGCACGCTGAGGGGCTTGCCGATGCCGCGGCGATCCGTGGCCAGCAGCGCTTCGGCAGATCGATTGAGCAATGTGATCATGTCCGAGTTATCCAGCCCGATGACGCCGGCGGACACCCCCGCCAGGACGGTCTCGGTGAAGCGCCGCCTGCGGTCGATAACCTCGCTGGCCTCGATCAGCCCATCGCGCTGCCGGCGCAGTTCGGCTGTCATCTTGTTGAAAGTCTCGCCCAGGTGGGCGAGGTCGCCCTCGGCGCGCTTGACCGGAACCTGCACATAGAAATTGCCGCTCGCCACCTGGTCCGTCGCGTGGATCATGCGCCGGATCGGCGCCACAAGCCGGTCCGCAAAGCTGAGGCCGAACCAGACAGCGGATAGCAGCACCGTCAGCGAGATCAGCACATACATCGAGCCGAACGCGATCTGCACACCCTGCCGGCGCGCATCGATCGCAAGATACTCGCCGGCGGCGGCGCGCGCCTGCGTCGGAAACTCGACCGCCAGCGCGTCGACCTGCCGGGCGATGAACAGATAAAGATCCGGGAACTCGCGCAACCGCATCAGCACGCTGAACACACGCGTGGTGGAGCTCAGGGTGCAGATCGGATCATCCGATGCGTTCGCCTCGTCGAAGGCGTCGGACGCCAGCGGCGCGGGATCGGGCAGGACCGTGATGTTGGCGCGGGCCACGACCTCAAACGGGTTCTTGACGAGAAAGACGATCGGCAGGCCAAGGGCGCGGGCGCGGACGGTCATGAAGCCCTCGAACCAAGCGCGGTCACGGTCGAAGATCTCGCGGGCGCTGGTGATGTCCCCCGCCATCAGCCGGATTTCGCGACCCATATTGGTGCACTGGCTGGTGGTATAGGTGTCGGCGACTTCAACCGATTTAAAAATGACCTCGCGCATCTGGTTGGAAAACCACGGCTCAAGCCCCTTTTCCAGCGTGATTGTTGCGATCACGGCAACGAGGATGGCGGGCAGCGCCGCGACGAAGCCGAACAACAGGATCAGGCGCACATGCAGGCCTGCCGCCGCCGCGCCCTTGCGCCGCGCCTGCACGAGTCCGAAGCCTTGCCAGAGCACCACCAGCAGCAGCGCCAGGATGATCAGCGCGTTCATCACGAACAGGCTGATCACGACGCGGTGTACCGGCACGATGCGCGTCGAACCGGAGATAAACGATGCGCGTCGAACCGGAGATAACACGGAATGTGACGAAGGCCGAGGTCAGAGCGAGGATGACAAGCACGAAGCCGACCCAACTCGAAACGCGTGCGCGTTTCGGTTCAGCCTGGCCTTGCAGAATGGGTTGCGCCGATGAAGACAATGAGGCCTGTCGCTTCCGTTTGTCAGAGGTCTGACGACCGCGCTCTCCGGAGGGATTGCCCGAAACAGCCTCCGCCGACTGGCGCCGCGCCCGTCCAGACCACCCACCTGACCACTCTACCAGCTTGTACCGGTGATGCAAAGAAGCAACGCTGTTGTCAAAATACGACAGTTTTAAGGCTTGCGGCCCTCAAAACGGCTGTCATGCAGCCATTTCACCGAGGCGAGCGCATCACCTGCATGTCGAGTTCGCGGATCTTCTTGCGCAAGGTGTTGCGATTCAGCCCCAGCAGTTCGGCAGCCCGGATCTGATTCCCGCGCGTCGCCGCCAGTGTCGCCGCGATCAACGGTGCCTCCACCTCCCGCAGCACGCGGTGGTAGAGGCCGGGCGGCGGCAGGCTGTCGCCATAGGAGCCGAAATAGGCGCCCATATGCCGCTCGACGGAGGCCGAGATCGTCTCTGCGCGATCGCTCGTCACAATGGACGGAGTCGCTGCGGCCGGAACAAGCTCCGCGTCAATGATCGGACCTGTAATCGTCTCTTGCGGATAGAGAGCCGCCAGCCGCCGGACCAGATTCTCCAGCTCGCGCACATTGCCCGGCCAGCGATGGCGCTTGAGCAGGTCCATCGCCTCGCTGTCAAGTTGCTTGCGCGACAGCCCTTCCTTTTCCACGACCGTGAAGAAGTGCCTCACGAGATCGGGGATGTCCTCCACGCGCTCCCGCAGGGGCGGCAGTCGAATCGGCACGACATTGAGACGGAAGAACAGGTCTTCGCGGAACAGGCCTTGCGCGATCGATACACGCAGGTCCTTGTTTGTCGCGGCGATGATGCGGACGTTGGTCTTGATCGGCGTCCGGCCACCAACGGTGGTGTATTCGCCCTGTTGGAGGACCCGCAGCAGGCGTGTCTGCGCTTCCATCGGCATGTCGCCGATCTCATCGAGAAACAGGGTGCCTCCCTCGGCTTGCTCGAAGCGGCCCGCGCTGCGCTGCAGCGCGCCAGTGAACGCGCCCTTCTCGTGCCCGAACAGTTCGGACTCGATCAGATCGCGCGGAATGGCGGCCATGTTGACCGCGACGAACGGTCCGGACCGCCGCTTGCCATAGTCATGCAGGGCGCGCGCAACAAGTTCCTTGCCCGTACCGGATTCGCCGTTGATCATCACGGTCAGGTCGATCGGCATCAGCCGCGCCAGCGCGCGGTAGATCTCCTGCATCGCGGCCGAACGGCCCACAAGCGGGATTTCCTCGGCTTCGCCAGCATGGGCGCTCGACAAGTCACCCCTCGGACGCGACAGCGCCCGCCCGACAATCGCCACCAGTTCCTTGAGATCGAACGGCTTCGGCAGATACTCGTAGGCCCCGCGTTCTGAGGCGCGGATGGCAGTCATGAATGTATTCTGCGCGCTCATCACGATGATCGGCACATCCGGACGCACACGCTTGATACGGGGGAGCAGGTCAAAGGCGTTGCCGTCCGGCATCACCACATCGGTAATAATCAGATCGCCAAGGCCCTGCGCGGCCCAGGTCCACAGCGTCGCCGCCTGGCCGGTGGCGCGAACCTCATAGCCGGCGCGCGACAACGCCTGATTGAGAACCGTCCGGATCGCCGCGTCGTCGTCTGCAACAATGATGCTGCCACTAGGCATAGTTATATCCCGTCATGCGTCGTCGTCTCTCGCCATTCGGCAACCGTTGCTTGGCGCGGCCTCACAGGACGCGGCCATCGAACCCCTGATGAATGGGCAGCAGCACGCGAAAGATCGTTCGCTTCGGCTGTGACTCGCACTCGATGACCCCGCCATGGTTGCCGATGACCTTGGCCACGAGTGCAAGACCGAGGCCACTGCCCTGCGCCTTGGTGGTCACGAACGGGTCGAACAGGTGCGGCAACAGATCAGACGGCACTCCGGGGCCGTTGTCCCGGATGCAGATCTCGAGCGGCAGGGCCACGCGCCCCGTATGACCCGAGTTGCGCAGGCGGATGCCGGGGCGGAACGCCGTCGAGATGATGATCTCGCCATCCTCTGCGTCGGGATTGATTGCTTCTGCCGCATTTTTGAGCAGATTGAGGAAAACC
This sequence comes from Hyphomicrobiales bacterium, assembly GCA_026400555.1. Taxonomy (GTDB): domain Bacteria; phylum Pseudomonadota; class Alphaproteobacteria; order Rhizobiales; family Beijerinckiaceae; genus Allobosea. The sequence continues at coordinate 15,497 of JAPLOW010000162.1, read as the reverse complement.
TGAACAAGTTGGTCGCGCACCGCATAGACCGGAGGCAAAGACGGGTCGTAGATCTCGGCCACTCTCACGTTGCGGGCAAAGCCCGAGAGGGCAAGACGCCGGACGTGATCCAGCACATGGTGGATGTTGACCGGCGCGCGGTCCTCGGGCCGGTCGTCGCCGAACATCTCGACCCTCTCGACGAGTTTGACGATCCGGTCGGTCTCGTCACAGATGAGCCGCGTTAGCACCCGGTCCTCGTCGGGCACCGAGCTTTCGAGCAACTGGGCGGCCCCTCGGATTCCGGACAGCGGGTTCTTGATCTCATGGGCGAGCATCGCGCCCAGCGCCGTCATCGACCGCGCCGCGCCGCGATGCGTCAGTTGTCGGTCCATCTTTTCGGCGCTCGTGCGCTCCTGGAGCATCAGGACAACGGTGGAATCGGCGTCGCGCAGCAAGGTGGCGAACACGTCCACGATCTTGTCCTTGCCCAGCCGGGGCGAACTGATGTCGACGCGGTATTCCGACACGCTGGACGAGCGACGCCGCACCTCTTCGATCAGGGTCAGGACCGGCGAGCCGAAGGGCAGGATCTCGTTGATGTTGAGGCGGCGCAGCACCGGCAGGCTGGCCTGCAGGAAATCCTCAGCGGCATTGTTGGCCTCGGTGATGTCGCCCTCTGCCCCGACCACGATGATCGGGATCGGCAGAACACCAAACACCTGGTCTGAGAACCGATCAGCCGTTTGCATCGTCAACGCCCCCGCATCCACGCAACGCAAGACCCGCCATCATGCCGCGCATCGCGACTCCTCGCGGGCCAGAAAAGCCTCCTCCAGCAACTGCTCGACGCGGGCGGCGTCGGCGCTGGTGCAGATGGAGGATTTCAGCAACCGGGCCTGCCCTGCCCCGTGCGCAGCGGCATCACCCAGCGCTGCGGCAAGATGCTTGCGGGCATGGCGGAGACCTGCATCGTGGCCCATCAGTGCCAGCAGGCCGCGATAATGATCGAGCGTGGCGGCCAGCTTGACCGGGAGCGTCGGCTCGGCCGGGACGATCCCCGTGGACAGTTCCGCGGCGACAAGGCCCGCAAGCCAGGGCCGACCCAGAGCGGCCCGTCCGATCATCACGCCGTCCGCACCCGAGGCGGCAAGGCAGGCGCGGGCGTCAGCCGCTGTAGCAATGTCGCCATTGGCGACCAGCGGCGTCGAGGGTATCGCCTCACGGACTGCGGCGATGGCGGCCCAGTCGGCGCGGCCCTTGTAGAACTGCTGGCGTGTACGGCCATGAACGGTGATAACCTGCGCTCCGGCCCCCACGGCCCTGCGGGCCAGTTCCGGCGCATTGCGCGCGGCATCGTCCCAGCCCAGGCGCATCTTGACCGTCACCGGCAGCGTGGTCGCGTTGATTGTGGCGTCCACGAGAGCAATGGCATGGTCCAGATCGCGCATCAGGGCTGATCCGGCCCAACCGCCGGTAACACGTTTCGCAGGACAGCCCATATTGATGTCAATCACATCCGCGCCCGATGCTTCGGCGAGCCGGGCGGCCTCGGCGAGCCAGTTGGCGTCGCAGCCGGCCAGCTGTACGATATGTGGCGTCACGCCCTCGCCTTCGGCCCGAAGGCGAGTCTCTTCATGGCCACGAACGAATTCGTCGCTCGCAACCATCTCGGAGACCACATAACTGGCTCCGAATCCCATCGCGATGCGGCGCAGCGCGACGTCGGTGATACCGGACATCGGCGCAAGGGCCACGGCTGGACCACCACCCACAAGACGCAACGCAGCGGGCCATCTGCCTAATTGTTGTTCAGTTTTCAACATGCCTGACATTTAATCGTTTTGTGCAGAGCGGCAAAGCCGTTTGTCAAGCACTTTGGACAGAATGTACGGTTTCGAGGTGACAGGCACGCCGACAGGACGGTACAGTGGGCCGAATGTCGACAGCAACAGCTCCCCCTCCTGACACACAGGCCCTGATCGTCGCCGCCGGCCGCGGCTCTCGTGCCGGAGATGGCCTGCCCAAACAATACCGCCAGCTCAATGACAAGCCGGTGCTGGTCCACACGCTGGAAGCCTTTCTCCGGATCGGTCGGATCAGCGCCGTGCAGGTGGTCATTCATCCCGACGACCGGGAGCTTTACGATAATGCGCTGGGCATGTTGCCCTCGTCGTTGCGTGCGCGCATCCGGCAACCCGCTTTTGGTGGCGCTACGCGCGCCATCACGGTCCGCAACGGCCTGGAGGCGCTCGCTCCGGCGCAGGATGGCGCGGCGGTCGTGCTCATCCATGACGCAGCCCGGCCCTTCGTCGACGAGGCCCTGATCGACCGCGCCATCGCGGCGGGCCGGGACGCCGGCGCGGCCATTCCGGTTCTGCCGGTAACCGATACGGTGAAGCGCATCGACGCGGCAGGTGTGGTCGTGTCAACGCTCGACCGGGACCAGTTGCGGGTCGTCCAGACACCGCAGGCCTTTCTGCTCGCGCGCATCTTGTCAGCTCACCGCCGCGCGGCGGAAGCCCGCCGTGATGACTTCACCGATGACGGGGCCATCATCGAATGGGTCGGCGAGCAACTGTCGACATTTCCCGGCAGTGCCGGCAACATCAAGCTGACCACGGCAGGTGATTTCATGACCGCTGAAGCAAGGCTTGCCGCCGCCCGTCCGATGTTGACACGGGTCGCGACCGGCTACGACGTCCATGCCTTCGGCCCAGGCGACCATGTCTGGCTCTGCGGCTTCAAAGTCGCGCATGACCGCGGCGTTGTCGCGCATTCGGACGGCGATGTTGCGTTGCACGCCCTGTGCGACGCCCTGTTTGGCGTGATCGGCGACGGCGACATCGGTACGCATTTTCCGCCGAGCGATCCGCAGTGGCGCGGCGCGGCGTCGGACCGGTTTCTCGCCTTCGCCTGCGGACGGCTTGCGGCGCGCGGCGGGATCATCGATCACCTCGATGTCAGCATTGTCTGCGAGAGGCCGAAGATCGGACCGCACCGCGAGGCCATGCAGGCGCGCATCGCGGCGATCGCGGGCATCCGCTCTGATCAGGTCGGTCTGAAGGCCACGACCTCGGAGCGCCTCGGCTTCACGGGACGCTCGGAGGGCCTTGCAGCCCTCGCAACAGTCACTGTGCGCCTGCCAGAGCCGGATCGGGCATGACGGACACGGATTTCGACCAACTGGCGATTGCGGCGCTTCAGGCCTGCCGTTCGCAGGGCCTTATGCTCGCGACGGCCGAAAGCTGCACGGGCGGGCTGGTGGCCGGCGCGTTGACAGCGATCTCAGGCTCGTCCGATGTCGTCGAGCGCGGCTTTGTGACGTATTCCAACGAAGCCAAGAGCGGGATGCTTGGCGTGCCCCCTGCCCTGATCGAGGCCCACGGCGCCGTCAGCGAACCCGTCGCCCGGGCCATGGCAGAGGGCGCTTTGGTCCATTCGCGCGCCGATATCGCCGTGTCGGTCACCGGCATTGCAGGGCCTGGCGGTGGAAGCGTCGCCAAGCCTGTCGGGCTGGTCCACTTCGCCTGCGCGCGGAAAGGAGGCGCGATCGTGCACCTCGAGCGCCGCTATGGCACGATCGCCCGTGCCGCTGTACGTGAGGCGGCTGTTCGCGACGCCCTCGGTCTTATCGCGCAACTCGCTGCTCGTTGACCTTGAGCCAGGCCGCCTTCAGGATGTTCGAGAAATCATCTGTCCAGGGCTGCACGCCAGCGCCGGGAGCTGGCGTGATGTTCTTCCAGTAGTCGCGTCCGGGCGACTGCCCAAGCGCCGCGAAGACTGCGCCATTGTCGCTGACGAGCGCGATGTCCGACCGGGTCTTGCCATCGCGCGCCTGCTCGGCGCTGACAGGCTGCGCGTTGTTCTGCCAGGTGGCGAGCGAGCGGCTGGCCGCCGTGGCCGCCACGAATGGGCCGATGGTTAGATTATTGTTCGAGATATGGAACACGATCGCGCCGCCGGGCGTCAGCCGCGAACTGTAAAGCTCGATCGCCTCGCGCGTCACCAGATGCAGCGGGATTGAATCCGACGAGAAGGCGTCGATGATGATCAGGTCATAGGTGGCCGGCGCTGTGACCTGCAGCATCAGCCGTGCGTCTCCCGCCACGATCCGGGCGCCCGGGTGGCAGGCACTCATGAAGGTGAACAGACTCGGGTCCTTGGCGATGCGGATCACATGCGGATCGATCTCATAGAACGACCAGGTCTCGCCTGGCCGGCTCAGGCAGGCCTGCGATCCGGTGCCGAGCCCAACCACAGCGACCTTGTCCAGACGCCCGCCCTTGGCCACGCGGGTCGCTTCGATCGCCTGATCGAAGGGGCCGCCGTGATAGTAATAGGTCAGGGGATCGGGCCGTACGCCATGCCCCATCTGATCGAAGCGCTGCGCGCCGTGATAGGTCACGCCATGGGCGAGATAGCGCAGCCTGCCGTCTTCCGATGTCACGATCTTGCTGACGCCAAAGAACGAGCGGAACGTCTGCATGTCGGAACTGAGATAGGGCTTGATCTGGTAGCTGATCAGGATCGGCGCGACCATCATCAGCGCCATTGCCATCGTCTTCGCGCGCGTGAGCACAAGTACGACAGCCAGCCCGGCCATCGCCGTCAACGCCCGTGACGCCATCTGCTGCAGGGCGGGACCGTGCGCCGATGTCAGCACGACCAGAAGCGCGGCGCCGCACAGCGTGACAGCCGCAGCCACAATCACTGTGCGCACGGACGGCTGGGGACAGCCCGTCACACGGATGACCAATGCTGCCGCAAGCAGGAGGCTGTATTCCACGACGTTGCTGAAGAGGTGCGGCGCCAGCAGGCCCGCGAAGATACCGCCCAGTACACCGCCGACCGACATCCAGACATAGAAGACCGTCAGATGGCTTGCCGCCGGCCTGAGCCGGACCAGTTCGCCATGGAACACCATCGCGCATACGAAGAAGGCAGCCAGCGTGACCACGAGCGCCGCGATCGTGCCCACATCGACAAGCATGCCGCCGAAGGCGAAGGCTGCAACAACCGAGCCCGGCAGCATGGCCACCATCAGCTTGTGGCCGAGCCAGGGCCTTGGCTGGAATGTGATGATGAAGGTCAGCAGAAACAGCGAAAGCGGGATAACCCACAGCAGCGGCGCTGCCGCGACGTCGGTCGAAATGTGGGCGGTGGCTGCGACCAGCAGGCCTGATGGAACGAAGGCCAGCGCGCACCAGGTCAGGCGCTGACGCCATGTTGGCGCCGAAACTCGGTCATCGGCAGCCTGCGCAGCCCGCCCCACGCTATGGCTTTCGCCGGCCGGAAGGAATGCAGCGCAGAACGCGATAGCGGCGATCAGGACCCCGAAGCCAAACGACCAGAGAACGGTCTGCGTGCGAGTCGGCAGCAACGGCTCCACCAGGAACGGAAAGCTCAGCAGCGCGACAAGACTGCCGATGTTCGACGCCGCATACAGAAAGTAAGGATCGGCTGACGCCGCATGGCCCGTGCGCGCAAACCAGGCCTGCAGCAGCGGACCATGCGCTGACACCACGAAGAAGGGAAGTCCAACCGACAGTGTGAACACCGCCAGAAGCCAGAAAGCCGTGCCATCCGCCGGCGGCTTGCCGAGCGCCGTGCTCAGCCCGATCGGCAAGGCAACGACCATAACCACCAGCATCACGGCCACGTGCAGCAGCGCGGCCCCGCGGGCCGACAACCGCGTGGTCAGCACATGCGCATAGCCATAGCCAGCGAGCAGCATGGCCTGAAAGAACACCATCGCCACCGACCAGACCGCGGGGCTTCCCCCGAGGATCGGCAGCACGATCTTGGTGAACATCGGCTGGATCGAGAACAGCAGGAAGGCCGACAGGCCGACAGCCAGGGTGAACATCGGGACCGCGAGTCCGATCCGCAAACGGGACCGATCCCCTGCACCCAGCCGAGCCAGTCCTGACATGCGCCACCCTTCATTGCGGATGACAATGACCTAGCAGGGCGCGGTTAACTGCCGGTTGCCTGCGGCAGCGCCGGCGGCCGGCCATGCACCGCGTCCGCACGCGCCTCGAAAGCCTCAGAAAACATCCGGAAGATGCGGTCGAACACGGCGCCGGCGACAAGCTGAAGCATGCGGCTTTTGAATTCATAGGTAATGTAGAACTCGACCGCGCAGCCATCCGGACCCTTGCTCGTGTCGGGCAGGAAGGTCCAGCGGTTGTCGAGGTAGGAAAAGGGTCCGTCGACATATTCCGCCACGATTTTCATGTTGGCGCGGTCAAGTTTCACGCGGCTGATGAAACTCTCATTGATCGCCTTGTAACCGACGCTCATGGCGGCGATCACAGTCTCGACGCCGTCCTCGTCGATGCTGCGTCGCTTGATCACGAGGCTCTTGCAGAAGGGCAGGAACTCCGGATAGCGCTCGACATCGGCGACCAGCGCGAACATGCGGGCCGGCGGATGGGCGACGCGGCGGGTGGTCCGGAAATTCGGCATGATATCAGGCGTCTTTCGGCGTCAGCACGGGCGCAGGATCGGCCAGAAAGGCTCTCACCTCATTTCGGGAGCGCAGGTGCACCAATTCCGCAGTTTCGCCAAGCGTCTTGATGGCCTGAAAGATTTTCGGACGCTGCGTGTCGCGAAAACCCCACACATACTGCACAAACGGCCAGTCGTAGCGTTCGATGCAGCCCGGCCCCATGTCGGGACGCTGCCTGCCCCAATAGCGCAGCGGACGCCACAGGATGCCCCTCAGGCAAACGAGACGCGGAAGGTCAAGAAACACGATCATCTCCGCGCGCGGCATGCGCAGGTCGAATGTGCCGCTGTAGTTGCCGTCCATCACCCATTGATCGCGCGCGACCAGATCGGCGACCGTCCGGCGCCAGCGCTCCCGCGGCGGCTCCTTCCAGCCTGGCAGCCAATAGGCCGCATCGAGATGAACCAGCGGCAGGCCGAGCTTCCCGGCGAGGCGGCGCGCCAAAGTGCTCTTGCCCGCGCCCGAGCAGCCGATCACCAGAATGCGGCGTGGCGGCATGATGGCCTCAGCGAGAGGCGGATTTCGCAGCGCGGGCCGCCACCAGCTTGGCGAAGTCCTCGCCGGCATGATGCGACGAGCGCGTCAGCGGCGTCGCTGACACCATCAGGAAGCCCTTCACATAGGCCATGGTCTCGAAGCCCTTGAACTCGTCGGGCGGCACGAAGCGGATCACGGCGTGATGCTTGCGGGAGGGCGCGAGATACTGGCCTATGGTGATGAAATCGACATCCGCGGAGCGCAAGTCGTCCATCAGCTGCAGGACCTCGTTCCGCTCCTCGCCGAGGCCGACCATGATGCCGGACTTGGTGAAGATCGTCGCGTCCAGTTCCTTGACGCGCTGCAGCACCCGGATCGAATGGAAATAGCGTGCACCGGGCCGCACGGTCAGATAGTTCGAGGCGACGGTTTCGAGGTTGTGGAAATCCGGCGTCAGCACCTCGATCGTGGTCTTCGGCGACAGCTTGCGGATGGCGTTGATCACGTCGGCGAAGTGCTGCGCGCCGCCATCAGCCAGATCATCGCGGTCGACGGAGGTGATGACGACGTGCTCAAGCCCCAGCTTGCCCACCGCCTCGGCAATGTGCTGCGGTTCGTGCGCATCGACCGCGCCGGGCACACCCGTCTTGACGTTGCAGAAGGCGCAGGCACGGGTGCAGGTGTCGCCAAGGATCATGAAGGTGGCGTGCTTTTTCTCCCAGCACTCGCCGATGTTGGGGCAGCCCGCCTCCTCGCAGACCGTGACCAGCCCGTTTTCCTTGACGATGCGGTTGGTCTCCGCCCATCTCGGTGAACCGGGAGCCTTGACGCGGATCCAGTCCGGCTTTTTCAGCACCGGATTTTCGACGCGCTTCTGCTTTTCCGGATGGCGCAAGGCTTCGGCCTTGCGCGGATCAGACTTCAGCAGATCAAGAACAACGGCCATGTCAGGTTCGCCTTGTGTTGGGGCGGATATAGGTCTTTCGGGCGCATGGTGCAAAGCGGCGCTGTGATGCAGGTGCACGTATGATCTCGGCGCAACGGTTTGCGCAGTCTCCGGACCGAGATGGCAGGGACAAGCCCTGCCATGACACTGACCTGCTACCCCTGCTTGGCATAGCCGATCACCAGCACGCCGAAGATCACGCAGCCAAGCCCGAACAGCTTCAGCGGCGAGATGCTGCTTTGCGGGAAGCCGAGCGCGCCGAAATGGTCGAGCGCCAGCGACACGGTGAGCTGCCCGGCGATCACCAGCGACACGGCCAGCAGCGCGCCAAGCTTCGGGCCGGTGACAATCGTCGTCCAGACGTAGAATACGCCGAAGAAGCCGCCGATCCACATCCACGGCGCGGACTGCCCCAGCTTCTCCAGCGACGGCGTGCCTTCGCGCATCAGGATGCTGGCGATCAGCCCCGCCAGCGCGCCCACCGAAAACGAGATCGTAGCCGCCTGCATGGCCGAGCCGATGATCTGCCGCAGCGAGCCATTGATGCCAATCTGCACCGGCAAGGCAGCGCCCCCGAGGAGCGCAAGCAGCACGAAGGGGAGCTTGGGGTCCATGTCAGCTAGTCCTCAATTGCGTCATTCTCGGGCTTGACCCGAGAACCCCGTGCCGGAAAATCGATAAGCAACTCGGAGTCTATCCAACCCCTACTGTCATGGGCCCGCGTACCAAAGCTGTACGGGTTGGCGCCACCCCAACATCACGGGGACTACCCATGCTCGTCCGGATTGGAAGGAGCGCCAACATCGGACGCGAGAAAACTGCAAGAAACAGCAAAAGCAGTGACACCCACTCGCTGCCTTGTCCAAAGATGCGAGCAACGATTGGCCCCGGAATTACAACCATCAGGGTCAACGACAGGATGCAACAAGATATCAAAAAAGCCTGACGCCAGCTCATTGGTGTTCCGTCAATGCGTATCGTTCGATACCCAGACAATAAATTCCCCAGCGAGCCACCAAAGCAGCCGTGAAAACAAAAATCAATCCATGTTGACACAAGACAGCAGATAACAACCAGCCAACAGATCCTACGTGTTGAATATTCGAATATCGCTGAATGACAATAAATCCCAGCAGAGACAACCCGGAAAATGCGACAATAACGTATATAACGGTAATAAAAAACAATGAATCGATACAGAAAATTTAGACGATTCCCGACATCAGCAACGCAGTAGGGGCGAATCGGGTCAAGCATTCAGCGCCCTGCCATACGCATCCAGGACGCTCTACTTCATCATCTCGCTCAGCGTCGGATGCGGGAAGATGGTGTGCATCAGCTCTTCTTCGGTCGTCTCCAGACCCATGGCCACGACATAACCCTGGATGAGTTCGGTGACTTCCGTGCCGATCATGTGCGCGCCGAGGAGCTTGCCGGTCTTGGCGTCGAAGATGGTCTTGATCAGGCCGCTATCCTCGCCGAGCGCGATCGCCTTGCCGTTGGCGGCGAAGGAGAAGCGGCCCACCTTGAGGCTGTAGCCGGCCTCTTTCGCCTTCGCTTCGGTTAGGCCGACACTGGCGATCTGGGGGTGACAATAAGTGCAGCCGGGGATCTTGTCATTCTCCATCGGGTGCACGTGCAGCCCGGCGATGTGCTCGACGCAGACCACGCCCTCGTGCTCGGCCTTGTGCGCCAGCATCGGGGGCCCGGCGACATCCCCGATGGCGTAGATGCCGGGCACATTGGTGCGGCTGTAGCCGTCGATGACGACGCAGCCGCGATCGGTCTTGATGCCGAGCGCTTCCAGGCCCAGGTTCTCGATGTTGCCCACGACGCCGACCGCGGAAATCATGCGCTCCGCCGTGATCTCGGTTGATTTGCCATCGGCTTCAACGGTGGCGGTGACGGAGTTCGCGCCCTTCACCACCTTGGTAACCTTGGCGCCGGTCATGATCTTCAGGCCCTGCTTGTCGAAGGCCTTGCGCGCAAGCCCGGAGATTTCCGAGTCCTCAACGGGGAGGATCTGCGGCATCACTTCGACCACGGTCACGTCCGCACCCATGCCCTTGTAGAACGAGGCGAACTCCATGCCGATGGCGCCGGAGCCCATGACCAGAAGGGATTTGGGGATGTCCGCCGGCACCATGGCCTCGAAATAGGTCCAGATCAGCTTTCCGTCCGGCTCGATGCCCGGGAGCACGCGGGGCCGCGCCCCTGTGGCGATGATGATGTGCTTCGCTGTGTAAGCGCCCTCGCCCAGCGTGCCCTTCGGCGCAGGATGCGCGGGCTGCACCGCGGCCTTGCTGGCCTTGCCGACGATGACCTCGCCGGGCTTGCTGAGTTTGGCTTCGCCCCATATCACGTCGATCTTGTTCTTCTTCATCAGGAAGCCGACGCCGGCGTTGAGCCTTGCCGATATGCTGCGCGAGCGCGCCACCACGGCCTTCACATCGGGCTTCATCGTACCTTCGAGCACGAGCCCATAATCCTTTGCGTGCTGCGCGAAATGCAGAATTTCCGACGACCGCAGCAGCGCCTTCGTCGGGATGCAGCCCCAGTTGAGGCAGATGCCGCCCAGATGCTCGCGCTCAACGATCGCGGTCTTGAGGCCGAGTTGCGCCGCGCGGATGGCGGCGACATAGCCGCCAGGGCCGGAGCCGATGATGAGGACGTCATAGGCGGACATGGTGTGATCCTTCTTGTCGTGTCACAGCAGTTGGCGCTGCGCCGCCTTGGCGCAATCATCATTCAAGCCCGCAAACGCTGCATCGAGGCGGGCAAAATGGGTCTGATAATCGGCCTGGCTGTCTGTCGCCGCCTTGTCCGCGACAGACAACATCTCCCAGTTCATCTTCGTATAGCGCTCGCGGACCGCATCTTCACGAAAATTGGCAAGATGGGTGGCCAGCGCTCCGAACGTGTAGACGAGCGGCTTCAGTTCCATCACGGGCGAGCGGCTCATGTTCGCCTCGTCGGTCTTGAGGCGGAACGGGAAGAAGACATCGATGATGTCGCAGCACGTGCGCAGGTTTTCAGCCCGCAGCACGTTGCGCTGAACCGCTTCCATGTTGCGGGCATAGTTCCAGCTCTGGAAAAACGAGGACGCGAGCGACAGCACCGCGAACACCAGAGACACGATCGACAGGATCGATATCGCATGGCGCATCTGGGCCAGGGCGCTGTCATCCGCCATCACAGCAGCCTCAGGTGCAGGGCCCAGGCAAGCAGCGCCAGCGCCGCGACGGCGAAGGCGACATGCGTGCCATAGCGCCGGTTGAACTCTGTAACCGAGCGATCGCCGTCGCCGCCCTGATGGCCGAGCGAGAGCGTCGAGCCGATGGTGGGCAACATGAAGGCAGACAGGGCAACCCCGCCCATGATGCCGAACACGATCAGCCCTAAGCCCCACAGATAGCCGGATGTGACCAGCGCCAGCAGCATGAGCCCCGCAGCGCCGCCGAGAGAGAACCAGCCGCTCATCGCACCCAGCGAAGGCGAGGCATGCAGCTTTTCGGGCTCGATCTGGGTCGATGCCGACGCCGCGCCCATCTCCCGGATCGCCACGCGCAGCAACTGCGAGCGCAGGATGAACATGGACAGGCCGAACAGGATCAGGAAGGTCGTCATGCCGCACCCTGCTCCGCCAGAAGTCCGCGCACGACCGGAATCAGCGCCTGCCCGATGGCGCGCGTGTTGGCCGCGTCGAGATGGATGCCGTCAATGCCGGACGCGGTGGCCACGGTCGCTGCGTCGAAGAAGGCGCAATCCGCCAGCCGCGCCTCGTCGGCATAAAGCTGCGCGAATCGCGCCGACTGGGCGACTCCGTCCCCCATCATTTCGGTGATGAAAGCGTTCGGCGTCGGCACGAGACGCGGCGGCGCGACCAGCAACACCTTGGGCTGTACGTAGACCGGCAGACGCGGCGCATGATGGCGCACGATCTCAATGCAGCGGCGGATGCCGAGCGCCGCGGCCGCGGCTGTCCCGGCGATTTGCGGCTTGAGGTCATTGGTGCCCAGCATCAGGATGACCAGCCCGATCGGACGGTGCGAATGCATGATCGAGGTCAGCAGCTTCGCGCCGTTGCGGTCGCAGTCGCCTGTGTAATCGTCATAGGCCGTGGTGCGCCCGCCCATGCCCTCGGCGATGACCTCGATGTCGGACGGAAGGCCCGCGTTCAGCACGCTTGGCCAGCGGTCGGCATAGGCATGCCGCATGCCGCCATCCGGGTTGGTGCCCCAGGTCAGACTGTCGCCGTAGCAAAGGATCGTGGTCATCGATCAACACCTCATTGTTCCGATGCTCGGTTGGGCGACCGATGGTCCCGATGGCGCGGTTCTCAGACCAGCATCCCCATCGGGTTCTCGATGTATTTCCTGAACGCTGCCAAAGCTTCGGCGCCGAGCGCCCCATCGACGGCGCGGTGATCCGTCGACAGCGTCACGCTCATGACAGTGGCGACGCCAAGCATGCCATCGGCCTTGACCACGGGGCGCTTCTCGCCGGCGCCGACTGCCAGAATGGTGGCGTGCGGCGGGTTGATCACGGCGCAGAAATCCTTGACGCCGAACATCCCGAGATTGCTCACGGCGGTGGTGCCGCCCTGGTACTCCTCGGGCTTGAGCTTGCGGTTCTTGGCGCGGGCCGCGAGGTCCTTCATCTCGTTGGAGATTGTCGACAGCGTCTTGTGGCAGGCGTCGCGGATGATCGGCGTGATCAGCCCGCCGGGGATCGACACGGCAACCCCGACATCAGCATGCTTGTGCTTGAGCATGGAATTCTCGGTCCAGCTCGCATTGGCGTCCGGCACCGCCTTCAGCGCCATGGCCCAGGCCTTGACCACCATGTCGTTGACCGAGAGCTTGTAGGCCGGCTTGCCGTCGCTGACGGGCGCCGCCGCATTGATCTGTTCGCGCAGGCTCAGCAGCGCATCGAGATTGCAGTCCACCGTCAGGTAGAAGTGCGGCACGGTCTGCTTGGATTCGGTCAGACGGCGCGCAATCGTCTTGCGCATTCCGTCATGCGGGACCTCCTCGTAGGAGCCCGGCGCGAACAGCTTCTTGGTCGCCTCATCCGACGGGCCGGCGGCCATGACAGGCTTTGGCGCAGCCGGCGCAGGAGCCGCGGCAGCAGCGGCTGGCGGAGCAGCCTTGGTGGTCCCACCCGCCTGCGCTGCCTTTACGTCACGCTCGACCACGCGCCCGTGCGGGCCTGAGCCAACGATCGCGGAGAGATCGAGGCCGAACTCCTTAGCCATGCGCTTGGCCAGAGGCGAGGCGAAAACGCGCGACGACTCAGCTTTCGCGACAGGCCCGGCATGGCTCACCACCGGCGGCGGGGTAGCAGGCGCGGCGGTTGTCGCCGCAGGAGCAGCTGCAGCGGCCACAGGTGCGGCAGGCGCAGCGCTTCCGGCATTCACGCCAGCCACCTTCTCGCCCGCGCTGGCGATCATTGCGATGATCTGGTTGACCGCCACATCCTGCGTGCCCTCCGGCACCATGATCTTGGCGAGGACGCCTTCATCGACCGCCTCGACCTCCATGGTCGCCTTGTCGGTCTCGATCTCGGCGAGGATGTCTCCGGACTTGATGGTGTCGCCCTCCTTTTTAAGCCATTTGGCGAGGTTGCCCTTCTCCATCGTGGGGGAGAGCGCAGGCATGAGGATGTTGATGGGCATGGGCTCGGCTCCTCAGCGATACGTCACGGCTTTGACAGCCGCGATCACCTCGCCGACATTCGGCAGGGCAAGCTTCTCGAGATTGGCGGCGTAGGGCATCGGCACATCCTTGCCGGTGATCCGCACTACGGGAGCGTCGAGATAGTCAAAGGCTCGCTCCATCACGCGGGTCGCGATTTCGGCGGTGACACCCGATTGCGGGAAGCCCTCTTCCACCGCCACGCAGCGCCCGGTCTTGATCACCGAGGCGACCACCGTGTCGATGTCCATGGGGCGGATCGTACGCAGGTCAATGATCTCGCAGTCGATGCCCTCCTGCTCCAATTCGGCGGCGGCCTTGACACAGTAGGTCATGCCGATACCGAAGGAGACGAGCGTGACATCCTTGCCGGCGCGGTGGATGCGCGCCTTGCCGATCGGCACGGTCCAGTTGTCCAGCTTGGGAACCGGGAACGTCTGGCCGTAGAGGATTTCGTTCTCGAGGAAGATGACGGGGTTCGGGTCCCGGATCGCGCTCTTCAGCAGCCCTTTCGCGTCGGCGGCGGTGTAAGGTATCACGACCTTCAGACCAGGCACGTTGGAGTACCAGGCAGCATAATCATGGCTATGCTGCGCGCCGACACGGGCGGCGGCGCCATTCGGGCCGCGGAAGACGATCGGACAGCCAAGCTGGCCGCCGGACATGTACAGCGTCTTGGCCGCCGAATTGATGATGTGATCGATGGCCTGCATGGCGAAGTTGAAAGTCATGAACTCGACGATCGGGCGCAGGCCCTCGTAGGCCGCGCCGACCGCGATGCCGGCAAAGCCATGCTCGGTGATCGGGGTGTCCACGACGCGCTTGGGGCCGAACTCCTGCAGCAGACCCTGCGTGACCTTGTAGGCGCCCTGATACTCGGCGACCTCTTCGCCCATGACGAAGACATTGCCATCGGCACGCATTTCCTCGGCCATGGCGTCGCGCAGGGCCTCGCGCACGGTGGTTGGCACCATCTCGGTGCCGGCAGGCACCTCGGATGAGGCGTCATAGGCGTTCGCGGGGGTCGGCGGCGCGGCAGGCGCCGTCACAATGGCCGGCGCCGCGAGCGAAGGAGCCGCCGGGGCGGGCGCTGCAACGGCAGGCGCGGAGGCTGCTGTCGCACTGGCCAGGCCTTCGCCCTCCCCGGTGATCACCGCGATGCGGGTGTTGACAGCCACGTTGTCGGTGCCGCCGTCAACCAGGATCTTGGCGAGAATACCCTCATCGACAGCCTCGACCTCCATGGTCGCCTTGTCGGTCTCGATTTCAGCGAGGATGTCACCCGCCTTGATGCGATCCCCCTCCTTCTTGAGCCACTTGGCGAGTTTGCCCTGCTCCATGGTGGGCGACAGGGCGGGCATGAGAACATCGACTGGCATATGATGGCACTCGGCAGTACAGGGACCAGGAAGAAGCGCGGCGAAAATCGTTCGCGCTCAGAGCATGATGTCGGTGTAGAGCTCGGTCACGTCCGGCTCGGGATCATGCGTGGCGAAATCAGCGGCGTCGTTGACGATATCGCGGACCTTCGCGTCGATCGCCTTCAACGCATCCTCATTGACCTTCCACTGCTTGATCAGGCGGGCGCGCACCTGCTCGATCGGATCGTGCTCCTCGCGCATCTTCTGCACTTCGTCCTTGGTGCGGTACTTCGCCGGATCGGACATCGAGTGGCCGCGGTAGCGGTAGGTCTGCATCTCGAGGATGTAGGGGCCCTTGCCGGAGCGGGCGTGCTCCATGGCGCGTTCGCCCGCCGCCTTCACGGCGCGGATGTCCATGCCGTCAACCTGTTCGCCCGGGTTGTTGAACGAAATCCCGCGCCGCGAGAAGTCGGTCTGGGCCGCGGCGCGGCTCACCGAAGTCCCCATGGCGTAACGGTCGTCCT
>JAPLOW010000134.1 GCA_026400555.1 Hyphomicrobiales bacterium | reverse complement strand
CGCCCTCAGGCTCTCTTGACTATACTGTATCGCTCGACGGACCGCCTCTGTCGTTGTGGCGCTCCCGTGTAGAACCTGGCCCATAGCGCTTCCTTCCATTCTGCCGAAAAGAATGCACCATCAAAGTCCGGGATCAAACACCTAGCCTTGTACGGGGTTGACGGGCGATCTGGAAAGCCTGAAGCGGCAATGCGGGTGCTTACTCGATCAGGGCCTCAGGATCACGATGAGTGGCAACCCCCTTTTGCCGATTCCAGACAGGCTGCCGCCTACCTCGCCCGTATGATGCGGCCGCTGCCGGCCGATTGAGCGCCGGAGCCGCGCACCTGGTAGCCTCAGCCGGCGCGGATCAGCCTGACCGCAGCTTCGCGCTCGAACAGATAAAGCAGCATGCGCAGCGCCTGCCCCCGCTGTGTCATCAGCTCCGGATCCTTCTCGACAATCAGTCTGGCGTCGTCCCGGGCAGCAGCGAGCAGGTCCGCGTCGAGGTCCGGCTGGGCGATCCTGAAGCCGGGCATGCCCGACTGCCGTGTGCCGAGCACTTCGCCTTCGCCGCGCAGCTTGAGGTCTTCCTCGGCGATGCGGAAGCCATCCTCGGTTTCCCGCATGATCGCGATGCGGGCCTCCGCCACTGGGCCAAGCGGGCCCTTGTAGAGCAGGATGCAGGTGGAAGCCGCCGAACCCCGCCCGATCCGGCCGCGCAACTGATGCAGTTGTGCCAGCCCAAAGCGCTCGGCATGATCGATCACCATGACCGAGGCGTTGGGGACGTCCACGCCGACCTCTATGACGGTTGTCGACACAAGCACGGCGGTTTGCCCCGCTTCGAAGCGGGACATCGCGGCATCCTTGTCGCGACCCGGCATCTGGCCATGCAACAGGCCGACCCTGGAGCCGAAGCGTGCCGTAAGGGCCTCGAAACGGTCCGCCGCTGCGGAGACGTCAAGGGTTTCACTCTCCGCGACCAGCGGACAGACCCAGTATACCTGCGCTCCCGCATCAATGGCGCGTCCAACAGCGTCAACGACCTCGTCATAGCGGTCGAGGGACACTGCCCGCGTCGTGATCGGCTTCCGGCCGGCGGGCTTTTCGCTGAGCACGGAGACCTCCATGTCGCCGAACCAGGTCAGCGCTAGTGTGCGCGGGATCGGCGTTGCGGTCATGACCAGCACGTCCACAGCCTCGCCCTTCGCGCCGATCGACAGGCGCTGGTGGACCCCGAAGCGGTGCTGTTCATCGACCACGGCGAGCCCAAGATCGTGGAAGACCACCTGATCCTGAAACAGCGCGTGCGTGCCAACGACAAGATTGATCGAGCCATCCGCCAGACCCGCCAGCACGCGCGCGCGCTCTGCGCCCTTTTCGCGTCCAGTCAGCAGCGCCAGCGTCAGGCCGATCGCCCCGGCCTGCCCGCGCAGCCGCTCGGCATGCTGACGGGCAAGGATTTCGGTTGGGGCCATCAGGGCGGATTGCCGTCCTGCCTCCGCTGCGCTCGCCACGGCCATCATCGCCACGGCCGTTTTGCCTGAGCCGACATCGCCCTGCAGCAGGCGCAGCATGCGTTCCGGCTTGGCCATGTCGGCGCGGATCTGGGCGACCGCCTCCGTCTGGCTACGGGTCAGTTCATAGGGGAGGGCGCGCGCAAGCGCTGCGATCAGATGCCCGTCGCCGACATTGCGGCGGCCAGGGCTGCGTCGGCGCATAGAACGGACCAGCGCCAGGGCACGCTGACTGGCGAGCAGTTCATCATAGGCGAGCCGGCGGCGGGCAGCCGTTTCCGGTGACAGTGCCTCTACCTCCGGCGGCTTGTGCAGGGCGGCGAGGGCATCGGTAAAGTCCGGCAGGCCGTTCTGGTCGAGCCAGGCCCTGTCCTGCCACTCGGGCAGTCTCGGCAGACGGGCTAAAGCCGCTTCGGCAGCCCGGGCCAGCATGCGCGAGGACAATCCCTCGGTCATGCCGTAGACGGGCTCGACGCTCGGCATGCGCTGAAAAGCGGGCAGGTCGAGGACACGGTCGGGATGCACCATCTGGCGCCGGCCCTCCCACATCTCGATCTTGCCCGAAATGTAGCGGATCTCGCCGACAGGCAGCATCTGGCGGATGCGTCCCGGATCGGCCTTGAAGAACACAAGGCTGACGTCGCCGGTTTCGTCCTCGACGAGCACCCGGTAGGGCGCGCGGCCCTTGCCGGGCGGCGCGGGGCGATGCTCGGCAACGCGGGCCGCGAAGGTGGCGGTCTCGCCGGTGGGCGCGTCGATGATCGAGCCCGATGTCCGGCGGTCAATGCCAGACTGGGGCAGGTGAAAGACGAGATCGAGCACGCGTGCTGGCCGGTCCGGCTCGCCCAGTAGCCGATCATAGAGGGGCGCCAGCTTCGGCCCGATACCGGGCAGGGAGGTGATTGGCGCGAACAGCGGATCGAGCAACGAGGGGCGCATTAGGGGGTGATAGCAAGATTCTGCGTCCGTTGGGATGCGCATCCGGCGCGTGCCGCAACTTTGCCGCAGCCGGTTTTTTGCACTGACAAGCACAAGCCGCGTCGCTATACCCGTGGTCGGACCGAGGGGCGATACGCGCTCCGCGGCGTTTGCCTTTTGCGGTGGAGGATTTGATGACAGGCACGAGCGTCAGCAGTTCCGAGCTGGAGCCCCGCCGCCGCCGCATCCTGTTCCGCGCATGGCATCGTGGAACGCGTGAGATGGACCTGCTGATGGGCTCGTTCACCGATGCGGAAATCCGGACCATGAGTGAGGCCGATCTGGCCGTGTTCGAATTGCTGCTTCCGTCGGCGCCTTTGTGATCCGGCGCGACGCTGCACTGGTGTGGCTGTCTTGACCCAAGCCTTGACGACTTCGACTTCGCTTGATCGCGCCGCAGCGGCGCTGATCCGGAAGGACCATCCGACGCTGTGCGGCGTGCCGGAGGGCTATGACGCCATGGTGCTGGCAGGGCTCGCGCAGCGGCTGGCCGGCAAGGTCGACGCGCCCGCGCTTGCGGTGTTCGTGGCCCGCGACGGCCAGCGAATGCAGCGGCTTGAGGCAGCGCTGGGCTTTGTTGCCCCGGACATCGACGTTTTGTCGCTCCCGGCATGGGATTGCCAGCCCTATGACCGTGCGTCGCCGAACGGGACGATCGTGGCGCGCCGGATGACGACGCTCGCCCGTCTGGCCCGGACGCGCTCCGGAGAGGCGAAGCCGCGCGTGCTGCTAACGACCATCAACGCCATGCTTCAACGCGTTCCAGCTCGGGCGCTGGTGGCGGCGCAGAGCTTCGCCGCGGCGCCGGGCAATCTTGTCGACACCAAGGAATTGTCGGCCTGGCTCGATATGGGCGGCTACATGCGTGCCTCCACCGTACGCGAGACGGGCGAGTATGCCGTGCGTGGCGGCATTGTCGATCTGTTTCCACCGGGTCTGCCCAATCCGATCCGGCTCGATTTCTTCGGCGACGCGCTCGAGACCATCCGCACCTTCGATCCGGAGACGCAACGCTCGCTGGCGACATTGCGGGCGCTCGATCTTGTGCCCGTGAGCGAAGCCCAGCTCACCACCGAGAGCATCCGCCGCTTCCGGCAGGGGTATCTTGCGGAGTTCGGGACGCCTGGCCGCAGCGACATCCTGTACGAAACCGTCAGCGAGGGCCGCCGCTTCACTGGCATGGAGCATTGGCTGCCGCTGTTTCATGAGCGCATGGACACGGTCTTCGATTATTGCGGCGCAGCCTCGTACATCCTTGATCCCCGGATCGCGGAGGCCGAGGGCGAGCGGCTGGACCAGATCAGCGAGTACTTCACGGCGCGCAAAGAAGCGCTTGAGCAGAATGCTTCGGGCACGCCGTACAACCCGCTGCCTCCGTCACGCCTGTATCTGACCGGTGAGGAATGGCGCGAGCGGCTCAATGCCGTCGGCCATGCCAACCTGTCGCCCTTCGTTCTTCCGGAGAATGAGGGCCGGCTGATCATCGATTGCGGCGCGCGCGCGGGCCGCAGTTTCGCCGCTGAGCGCCTGCAGGACAGCGGCAACGTGTTCGACTCCGTCGTGGCGCATGTGGCTGCCCTTCAGGCTGCTGGCAAGCGTGTGCTGATTGCAGGCTGGTCGGACGGTTCGCGTGAGCGGCTGGCGCACGTGCTCGATGATCACGCGCTCAAGGGCGCGGAATCTGTCGGCACGCTGCAAGCCGCGCTGCAATTGAAGCCCGCCGCTGTCGGATTGGCTGTCTGGGGCTTCGAGCAGGGCTTCGAGACCCCCGAGCTGGCGGTGATCGGTGAGCAGGACATCCTGGGCGACCGCCTGATCCGCCAGAAGCGTTCGAGCAAGAAGGCCAGCGACTACATCACGGAGGCCGCCGCCCTGACGCCCGGCGACCTCGTGGTCCATGTCGATCACGGCATCGGGCGCTTCGTGGGCCTCAAGAGCATCACGGCGGCAGGCGCCCCGCATGACTGTCTCGAAATCCACTACAATGCCGGCGACAAGCTCTATCTGCCGGTGGAGAACATCGAGCTGCTGTCGCGCTATGGCTCGGAGGACACCGAAGTCCAGCTCGACAGGCTGGGCGGGCCTGCCTGGCAGGCGCGCAAGTCGCGCATGAAGCAGCGCATCCGCGAGATTGCCGGCAAGCTGATTCAGATCGCGGCCGCGCGGCTGCTCAAGAACGCGCCGAAATTCGTGCTGCCCGAAGGGCTCTATGACGAGTTTGCGGCGCGCTTCCCCTATGAGGAGACCGAAGACCAGCTCAACGCGATCGATGCGGTGGTCGACGATCTCGGCCTCGGCCGCCCGATGGATCGGCTGATCTGCGGCGATGTCGGCTTCGGCAAGACGGAGGTCGCCCTGCGTGCGGCCTTTGCCGTCGCGATGGCCGGCAAGCAGGTGGCGGTGGTCGTGCCGACGACGTTGCTGGCGCGCCAGCATACCCGCACCTTTGCCGACCGGTTCAAGGGCCTGCCGGTCAAGGTCGGCCAGGCGTCGCGCTTCGTCGGCGCGGCGGAGCTGAAGTCCGTCAAGGACGGCATCGCCGACGGGACCATGGACATCGTGGTCGGCACCCATGCACTGCTGGGCAAGAGCATCGCGTTCAAGGATCTCGGCCTCGTGATCGTTGACGAGGAGCAGCATTTCGGTGTCAACCACAAGGAACGCCTGAAGGAATTGCGCGCCGAAGTGCATGTACTGACCCTGTCGGCGACACCAATTCCACGCACGCTGCAACTCGCCATGACCGGGGTGCGTGACCTGTCGATCATCGCCACTCCGCCTGTCGACCGTCTCGCCGTCAGGACCTTCGTTGCGCCCTTCGATGCGTTGATGGTGCGTGAGGCGCTGCTGCGCGAGCGCTACCGGGGCGGGCAGTCCTTCTATGTCGTGCCGCGTATCGACGACCTCGCCGAGGTCAAGGACTTCCTCGACAAGCAGGCGCCGGAATGCAAGGTCGCTGTCGCCCATGGACAGATGGCGGCCGGCCAGCTCGAAGACGTGATGACCGCGTTCTACGAGGGCAAGTTCGATATCCTGCTCTCGACCACGATCGTCGAATCCGGCCTCGACATCCCGACCGCCAACACCCTGATCGTGCATCGCGCCGACATGTTCGGCCTGTCGCAGCTCTACCAGCTGCGGGGCCGCGTGGGGCGGTCCAAGACCCGCGCTTACGCCCTGTTCACGCTGCACGAGAAGAAAAAGCTCACCCCGCAGGCCGAACGCCGGCTGAAGGTGCTGCAGTCGCTCGACACGCTGGGCGCTGGATTCCAGCTGGCGAGCCACGACCTCGACATTCGCGGTGCAGGCAACCTCCTGGGCGACGAGCAATCGGGGCACATCAAAGAGGTCGGCTACGAGCTTTACCAGCAGATGCTGGAGGAGGCTGTCGCGGCACTCAAGGCCGGCATCACCGAAACGGTCGAGGACCAGTGGTCCCCGACGATCACGATCGGCACGCCGGTGATGATTCCGGAAAGCTATGTCGAGGATCTCGTCCTGCGGCTTGGACTGTACAAGCGCCTGTCGACGCTCGAAACCGACGAGGACATTGCCAGCTTCGGCGCGGAGATGTCGGACCGCTTCGGGCCGTTGCCCGATGAGGTGCGGCAGCTCCTCGACATCGTGGCGATCAAGGTGCTGTGCCGCAGGGCCAATGTCGAGAAGGTCGAGGCGGGCCCCAAGGGCGTCATCGTCGCCTTCCGGGACAATTCCTATGCGAATCCGGATGGGCTTGTCGCCTATGTCACCGAGCAGGGCGCAGCTTCGGCCAAGGTTCGCCCGGACATGAAGCTTGTCTTCATCCGCGATCTCGACAAGCCGGAGCAACGGTTGAAGACCACAACACGGCTGATGCGCGATCTCGTCCGGATCGCCGAGCGCAAAAAGGCGGCCTGAGATCAGCCCCTGCGGCGCGGCGTCAGGCTGAAGCGGTTCTGCCCGTCCGACGCGATGTCGAATATGCGCGTCGTGTGGTCCGTCGCGGGGGCGGGATCAAGCTGCGCTGTGCTGTGAACAAGAACCAGGTTGCGCACGCTGTCATGGCCGATGATCCCGGCCCTGTGCAACGCGCTTTCAACGGAGGCCGGCGCCACCAGCGTCACGGGCTTCTCGTCGGCGATCCCGCTCCACAGGGCGCTGAGCGAGAACAGGCCGATCGGCAGGTATTCCGCGCCCGACAGAAGCGAGAGGTATGGTCCTGACGCCAGCGCGCAGAGGCTCGGGCTCATCATCAGCGACAGCACGCGGCCACCCGAGGTGAGGCCGGTCGCCTGGGCAATCGCCACCGCAGCGCCGAAAATGTCGGCCTCGTGCATTGTCTGGCGCTCGCCATGGCTGGTTTCGAGCCTGATCGAGAGCACATCCGGGCTGGACTTTGGCGCTGGCGCGTCCTGCAGCGCACCTGGGCTAGCGATGACAGCATCGATCGGGACCGCGCCATCGGGGATATCCGCCCCGAAGGCGCAGATCAGCCGGGCATTGAACGAGCGCGATGCTGCCTCGCGCAGAAGGCGGGCCGGTTCAAGATCGCCGCATCGGGCAACGGTAATGCACAGGCATGGACCTGCCGTATCAAGCCAGTGCTGGAGCGTGCCCGGGCTGGCGCAGAGCGGCAGCAGAACCGGTGAGAGGCCCAGACGCAAGGCCGCCAGCATTGCGGTCGTGGCTTCTGCCCCGAGCGGCGCCAGGATGAGCGCCTGCGACCGTTCGGGCAGTCGCGACAGCGCCAGCAGCGCCGCCAGCCTGCCGGCGCGCGCGTCGAAATCGGCATAGGTGAAATTGGCCGGCAGCACACCGGTCCAGGCGTCCTTGCGGGCCGGTTCGCGCAGGAACAGGTCCTCACCGCGCGTGCGCACCGCCACCGAGACCAGCGCATCAAGGCCGATGCCCGAGAAGTCCTGCGTGATCTTTCGTGCGGCCAGCATCTCGATCCTGTCAGTTGAGCGCACGACTGGCTGCGCCGGATTCGGGTTCGCGCCAGAGGGCTTCGATCGGTGTCGCAAAATTGGCCGTTCTGGCTGGAAAGGCCACGCCTCTTGCATGGGCGATCCAGACCTCGGGCAGGTAGAACAGCGGCACGACCAGATTCTGGCTCATGACCAGCCGGTCAAGCACGCGGGACGCCGCGACGAAATCCTCGCGTGCCCGCGACGCCAGCATGGCCTGGATGGCACCATCGATTGCGGGCAGCTTCACGCCCGAGTAGTTGAGCGAGCCCTGGCGGTCGGCCGCGGCCGAACCCCAGCGGTTGGCCTGTTCGGTTCCGGGGCTGGCCGAGACCGGCCAGACCCATTGGACCATGTCGACATCGTGGGCGGACAGCCTGCGCCAATATTGGACATCGTCGATCAGGCGAACGCGCGCCGTCACGCCGATGCGCTGCAGGGACTTGGCATAGTTCAGGGCGAGCCGTTCCTGCGGACGCGAGCTGACGGTAATCTCGAAGCCCAGCGCGTCGCCGCCGTCGCGCCTGCGCATCACGCCGTCATCGAGCGCATAGCCTGCTTCGGCGAGCAGATCGACCGCCCGACGGGCAAGATCGCGGTCGCGCCCCGAGCCGTCGGATTGCGACGGCGTCCAGGTTCCGTCAAGCAGTCTTGCCGGCAGCGTGACCCCGAGCCGGCCGAGCAGGGCGCTTTCCCGCTCTGTCACCGGTCTGCCGCTCGCGGACAGGTCCGAGTCGGCGAACAGGCTGCCGGAGCGCTTGTAGACCCCGAAAAACAGATTGCGGTTGGCCCAGTCGAAATCGAACATCATGGCCAGCGCCTCGCGAACCCGCGCATCCGCGAAAGCCGGTTTGCGCGTGTTGAAAACAAAGGCCGAGAGCCCCTTCGGCGCTTCGAGCCTGATCGCGCGCTTGACGATTCGGCCATCCCGCACGGCGGGGATGTCGTAGCCGGTGGTCCAGCGCGTCGGGTCGGTCTCGACCCGAAAATCGGAGAGACCGGCCTTGAAGGCTTCGAACAGGGAATTGGCGTCGCGAAAATAGTCGTAGCGAATGATATCGACATTGTGCTGGCCGCGCATCAGCGGATGGTCGGCCGCCCAGAAATCCTTGCGGCGCGTCATCGTGATGCTTTCGCCGGGCTTGAGGTCGGTGATCAGATAAGGGCCGGAGCCGACCGGCGGGGTAAAGGTGGTTTCCGGAAACGTCTCGGGATTGGTCGCATGCTTGGCGAAGATCGGAATCGAGCCGATGATCAGCGGGGTCTCCCGGTCCGCCGTTGGCCCGAAGACGAAGCGGATGGTCAGCGGATCGGGCGTCTCGACACGCTGCACCCGGCCCAGGCTGGAGCGGTGGAACGGCTTGCCATGGGTTCGCAACATATCGAAGGAAAACTGCACATCCGCCGCAGTCACTGGCATGCCATCGGAGAAGCGCGCGCGCGGATCGAGGTGAAACACGATAAAACCGCGGTCCTCCGGCATCTCGATTTCGCGTGCGAGCAGGCCATACGCGGTGAAGGGCTCGTCGGGCGACCGGTAGAGTAGGCTCTGGAGGACGAAGCGCTGCGCGGCATCCGGCGCGACGCCCCTCACTACAAAAGCGTTGAGGCTATCGAAGGTGCCCTGCTGGCCAAAGACGATGCGCCCACCTTTCGGCGCCTCGGGATTGACGAAGGGCAGATGGCTGAAGCCCGGGGGCAGGGCGGGTTCGCCATGCATGGAAATGCCGTGGCGGCGCGCTTGCGCCTGCGCAGCCTCTGGCAGCAGGATGACCAGCGCCAGCGCGGCGCACACAAGCGCGGCGCCGACAAGCCATCCCTGACGGAGCAAGAGCCGAATCCACATCACATTCTCTTAGCATGATCATGAAGTTCAGTCTGAGACTGGAATTCTGCGATTCGAGTCGCTAAAGGCTACGGACGAGTCATCCTGTTGCCGCAATCTGCACCCACCTGCAGGTCGCTGCAGGGCGCGGGTTCCGCGCTTGAGATGAGATGAGATTTGAATGGGCCGCCGCAAGGGCCGGCCGTCATAAGGGGATTTTGATGTTCGCGACCCTTCAGCCTGCCCGTAGGGCCGGTGCTCTGGTTTCCCAATCGCTGGCCGTAATGGCCAGCGCGTCGCTGGTGCTGAACAGCCTTCCGGCCCTGGCGCAGCAGCCGGCGCCGACCCAGCCTGCCCAGCCTCGCCCTGCACAGCCGCGTCCCGCCCAGCCGGCCGCGCCTGCGACGCCCGCTCCGGCGGCCCCTGCCGCGCCGCAGGCGCAGCAGCAGGCTCCCGCAGGGCCCACCATCGTGCAGGTCAAGCCCGAGCCGAGCCAGACTGAATGGACGAAGGTTTGCGGCAAGGACCCCGGCAACCAGCGCGAAATCTGCTACACCACCCGCGACTTTGTGTCGGACCAGGGCCAGCCGGTGATGGCGGTCGCCGTCTATGACGTGAAGGGCGATCCGAACCGGATCGTGCGGTTCCTGCTGCCGATTGGCCTGCTGCTCCAGCCGGGCATGCGTTTCGGTGTCGATCAGGCGCAGCCGATCGTGGGCCGCTTCCAGATCTGCTTCCCGAACGGCTGCTTTGCCGAGACCACCGTCAATGAAGCGCAGCTCAACGCCTTCAAGCGCGGCACGACGGTCAATGTCAGCGTGCAGAATCAGGCCGCGCGTGAGGTTACCTTCCAGGTGCCACTCGCCGGCTTCGCGAAGGGCTTCGATGGCCCGCCCGTCGACCCGGCCGAACTGGAAAAGCAGCAGCGCGAGCTTCAGGATCAGATCCAGAAGCGCGAAGAGGAATTGCGCCGTCGCCTCCAGGGCGGTGATCCGCCAGCCGCGCCCGCTGCTCCGCGTCCGTGACACACGGACATATGTCCTGAACAACAAAGCCCCGGTGATGAACCGGGGCTTTGTTGTTGGCTGATCAGATTGCGGGCAGCTCAGTGCAGGCTGCCGG
>JAPLOW010000017.1 GCA_026400555.1 Hyphomicrobiales bacterium | reverse complement strand
GGACCCGAGTTCCTTGAGCATGACCTCGACGGCCTGTTGCGCGACCTTGAGCTTCTCGGTCGCCATCTGCACGGTGACCAGCGGCGAGGCCATGAACAGGTCGACCAGTTGCGGCAACTTCGAATTCCCCCGTCGTCCTTCACAGCGCCGCGCCATTACCTCGCGCGCCAGGCTGAGCCGCTTGAGGTCGCTGTCGGCCAGCCTTGCACTGTCCTGCATGGCTTCGATCAAGCCGGCAAGGCGGACCCCTTGCCCCTGGTGCGGGCTCCAGCGGAAACGGCCCTTGCGGTAGCCCAGCCCCAGCGCCGGCAGGTGGTGCGCAGCGATGTCGCGCTGGCGCAGGATGGTGGCCGCCAAGGCGAAGCCCACCTCCCCTCCCCGCTCGGCCGGCTCGAGCATAAGCCAGGCATCGATGGCAATGGCTGTGGCGAGAACAGCGGGCGCATCCTCAGCTGCCCTGAGTGCATCCAGCCAGGCCATGAGACGGGTTGATGCGCCATAGTCCGGGTCGCGCAGCCTGAGCGAGGGAGTTTCAGGGGGCGGTCGTTCGAAGGCGCTGAGCAGGCGGCCTGGGCGCGCGAGCAGCGCAGCGATGGCGGCGAGATCGCCGGTCGCAGCGCGCGAACTGTTGCTTGCAAGCGCCTCGCCATCCTCATCGCCGGACAGCTCCAGCCCGTCGCCATCATCGCTCTCGTCCCCACCTGGCCAGAGCCCGTCATCGGCGAACGGCTTGGGCATGTCCCAGGGGCCAGACGCCGCAGGACGCGCGGCAGCGCTGACGGCTCCTGCAGCCAGACCCGTTTCCGCGTCCTTGACCTTAAACTGCTCGCTCTCTGCCGCCACGCCCAGCAACCGGCTGAGCGCCTCCGACGCCATAACGGCTTCTGGCGTTCGCCGCGCCAGAGAGCGGCGCTCATCAAGGATCCGCTGCGCCCGCACCACGCCGGTCGAGGGCGCGCGCACATCCATGCCGGCATCGTGCAGCACGAGATCCTCGAGTGAGGCCAGTTCCCCCGCCAGCTGCGCCAGCGCCTGCGCTTCGAACAGATGGAAGCGGGCCCGTACGCCATCGGCGAGCATGGGCTTGCAGCGCGCCAGCCGCTCATCGATGCGCGCCAGCGCCAGCGTCGCAGCCTCGATCGGGCGAGCGAGATCGGCCATCAGCCCGCTGCGCGTCATCCGGGTGATGGTGTAAGTATTTGTTTGCATGTCGGATAGACTATCACACACAATTCAAACCGCTACTAGATTGTTTCACCCCTACAGGTTAAAATGGGTATCTATCATTCACGATAAGTCCCCCTTATCGCTAGTGTTGGACAGGCCAAGCGGAATCGTCGAAAAGGGTGATGATGCGTGGCAAATCAACAGCCAGACCGACAAAAGCGGCCGACCTCGAACCGCGTGGCGCGCTATTCCGTTCGCGCCACCGGCACATGCTCGCCGCTTCGGGCCAGCGCCACGAACCTGGTGCGGATCTCGTCGAAGAGGCGTGGCGGCAGGGGTCCGTAATAACCGTCGGGGGCCTCGGTCTGAGGCGGCCGCAGATCCGGCCCCGGCCAGGCGAAGCGGTTGCTTTCGGTCAACACCACCCAGGAGCGCTGATCGTCGAGCCCGAGCCGCCGCTTGACGGAGGCGGGCAACTCCACTGCGTGATGGGTCTTGGGCGGCGGGCTATGGGTGATCGGCAGGACGCGCACGAAGCGGACGCCGTCAGCGCTGGTTTCGACCAGCGCCAATACCAGGCAAGGGCGGTCCTTGTCGCCCTCCTCCCGGCCCTGGCGCGCCGCCCAGGCCCAGAGGTAGGCATAGCGCAGCACATGGCCGATCTTGATCTCGCTGGGGATCATATCGTGTCGCCCCCGCTGCAAAGGCCGCGGGCGTCAGCGCTTGTCGTCGAGTTCAGCGTCCAAATGCGAGAAGCCCGGCGCCATGCGCGCTGCTTCCACCGCAGCGATCTCCGCATTAGGCAGATCGGAGGTCAGCTCCACCCGGCGCTCGCGCCGGGTCAGGCGCAGATAGTCTTCATAGGCCATCAGCACGGTGCGCGGGCGGCCGTTCTTGGTGACGATCACCGGCTCGCGCACGGCGGCGTCCTGATAGGCCCCGAAGTTCTTGGACATGTCGGCGGCAGTGACGGTCGATGGCATGATGATCGCTCCTTGATCCGGATTATACGGAATTGCCGGAGTTCCCGCAAGCGTGTTGGGTGGGCCCTATGATCATCGAGACGGATGATCCAGAGCAGGCGCGTTTCAACGAGCTCAATGCGCTCGTAGGCGCGCTGCCCTATCACCGCCGTGTAATCCTTATCGATGGTGATGGACAGGCCAAGCGGAATGCGGAAAATTGAGCCCATGGATGACAGAAACCGGCTGACAACGAAGCTCCGATCGCCTGACGACGCGCGTCTAGAGCTTGGCGCTCATGGCTGTGACGGCGGCCTTCAAAATGGGCAGATCGTCAAAAATGATGTCCCACAGCCGCGCGGCTTCAACCGCATGGTAG
>JAPLOW010000228.1 GCA_026400555.1 Hyphomicrobiales bacterium | reverse complement strand
GATGGCCGGATGATCGTGATTGAGATGAACCCGCGCGTTTCGCGCTCGTCGGCGCTGGCCTCGAAGGCGACCGGTTTTCCGATCGCCAAGGTCGCCGCAAAGCTCGCGGTTGGCTACACCCTCGACGAGATCGCCAACGACATCACCGGCGGCGCGACGCCTGCGTCGTTCGAGCCGACCATCGACTACATCGTCACCAAGATCCCGCGCTTCGCCTTCGAGAAGTTCCCCGGCTCGGAGACCACGCTCACCACCTCGATGAAATCGGTCGGCGAGAGCATGGCCATCGGCCGCACCTTTCAGGAGAGCCTGCAGAAGGCACTGCGCTCGCTCGAAACCGGCCTCGACGGCCTCGACGAGATCGAGATCGAGGGCCTCGGCCAGGGCGATGACCGCAACGCCATCAAGGCCGCCATCGGCACGCCGACGCCCGACCGGCTGCTGCAGGTTGCGCAGGCCATGCGGCTTGGCTTCAGCGATGAGGACGTGTTCGACTCCTGCAAGATCGATCCCTGGTTGATCGGGCAGATCCGCGGCATCGTCGAGATGGAGAACAAGGTCAGGGCGCATGGTCTGCCGACCACGCCCGGCGCCTTGAGGCAATTGAAGGCCATGGGCTTTTCAGACAAGCGGCTGGCAGCGCTCGCCGGCAAGACCGATATGGAAGTCACGAAGCTCCGCCACAGCCTCGACGTGCGCCCGGTCTTCAAGCGCATCGACACCTGCGCCGCCGAGTTCGCCTCACCGACCGCCTACATGTACTCGACCTACGCTCCTCCATTCGCCGGAGGCATGGCCGACGAGGCGCGGCCGACCGATCGCAGGAAGGTCGTGATTCTCGGCGGCGGGCCGAACCGTATCGGCCAGGGCATCGAGTTCGACTATTGCTGCTGCCACGCCTGCTTCGCGCTGAAGGATACGGGCTACGAGACCATCATGATCAACTGCAATCCCGAAACGGTGTCGACCGACTATGACACCTCGGACCGGCTCTATTTTGAGCCGCTGACGGCGGAAGATGTGCTGGAAATCCTGCACACGGAGAAGAAGAATGGCACCTTGCACGGCGTCATCGTCCAGTTCGGCGGCCAGACCCCGCTGAAGCTCGCCCACGCGCTTGAACAGGCCGGCATACCCATCCTCGGAACCTCGCCCGACGCCATCGACCTGGCGGAAGACCGCGACCGCTTCAAGCGCCTGCTCGACAAGCTCCAGTTGAAGCAGCCGATGAACGGCATCGCCTATTCGGTCGAGCAAAGCCGCATGATCGCGGCCGAGCTGGGCCTGCCCTTCGTCGTGCGGCCCTCTTACGTGCTCGGCGGTCGCGCCATGGCCATCATCCGCGACGAGGCGCAATTCGAGGACTATCTGCTCGGCACGCTGCCCTCGCTGATCCCGTCCGAGGTCAAGGCCAAGTATCCGAACGACAAGACCGGCCAGATCAACATGGTGCTCGGCAAGAACCCGCTGTTGTTCGACCGCTATCTGTCCGACGCCATCGAGGTCGATGTCGACTGCCTCGCCGACGGCAAGACCGCGTATATCGCCGGCATCATGGAGCACATCGAGGAGGCGGGCATCCATTCGGGCGACTCGGCCTGCTCGCTGCCGCCGCGCTCGCTGCCGCCTTCGCTGATCGCCGAGCTTGAACGGCAGACAAGGGCGCTGGCGCTGGCGCTCGATGTCGGCGGGCTGATGAATGTGCAGTACGCCATCAAGGACGACGCGATCTACGTTCTCGAAGTCAATCCACGCGCCTCGCGCACCGTCCCGTTCGTGGCCAAGGTCATCGGCGAGCCGATCGCCAAGATCGCGGCGCGGGTCATGGCGGGCGAAAGCCTCGCCTCGTTCGGACTCAAGCCCAAGGCGCTCAACCATGTCGGGGTCAAGGAAGCGGTCTTCCCGTTTGCCCGATTCCCCGGCGTCGATGTCCTGCTCGGACCCGAAATGCGCTCGACGGGCGAAGTGATCGGCCTGGACCGCTCCTTCGATGTCGCCTTCGCCAAGAGCCAGCTTGGCGCCGGCGCGAAGGTGCCGACATCCGGCAACATCTTCATCTCCGTGCGTGACGCCGACAAGCCGCGCATTCTGGCCACGGCCCGGATGCTGGAAGGCCTCGGATACACCATCACAGCCACCGGCGGTACCTGGCGTTATCTTAAGGAAAAGGGCCTGTCGCCCAGGCGCATCAACAAGGTTCTCGAAGGCAGGCCGCACATCGTCGACGCGATCAAGAACAACGAGATCGCGCTGGTGATGAACACGACCGAAGGGCCCAAGGCCCTGGCCGACAGTCGCTCGCTCCGCCGCAACGCCCTCTTGCACAAGGTCCCGTATTATACCACCTTGTCTGGAGCGATCGCAGCCGCAGAAGGCATGAGGGCCTACCGCAGCGGCGATCTTGAAGTGCGGTCATTGCAATCGTATTTCGAGCCGGCGGCCTGATCCGCCGGGGCCGTTCTTTGATCCGCAGGCGTGCCGGCGGGCGGGCTTTCCCGCGTGCCCGGCGTCTTTTTGAAGAAAGAGGAGACCGCTCATGGAGCGCGTTCCCATTACCATTCATGGCTTCGCGGCCCTGGAGGCGGAGCTGAAGGACCGGCAGCAGGTCCAGCGCCAGCGCATCATCCAGGCGATCAGCGAAGCGCGCGCGCTGGGCGATCTGTCGGAGAATGCAGAGTACCATTCGGCCAAGGAGCAGCAGTCTCTCAATGAAGGCCGCATCATGGAACTCGAATCGATGATCGGGCGGGCCGAAGTCATCGACATCTCGAAGATGACCGGGGACCGGATCAAGTTCGGCGCGACCGTGCAGCTTGTCGACGAGGACACCGAGGAGGAACGCACCTACATGATCGTGGGCGAGCCTGAGGCGGATGTGCGCTCGGGCAAGCTGTCGATCGGCTCGCCGATTGCCCGCGCCCTGATCGGCAAGAGCGTCGGCGACACGGTCCAGGTCTCAACCCCGGGCGGCGGCAAGAGCTACGAGGTCACGGCGGTGCGGTTCGGGTGACGGGCGCGTGACCGGGCCGGTGGCTTGGCAGCAACACTTTTTTGACGCAAATCAGCGTCAGATCAGACGCAGCCGGACTGTCCGGCCAACCAACGGAATGTTCCCATGACGATGTCACGTCGCGCCCTGATGACGGGCACCCTGGCCGCTTTCGCCGCCGGGACCACGGCGGCGCGGGCCCAGGCCACCAGCTTTTCCCGGATCACGGTCGATGTCAGTGATTTGCAGCAGCGCGGGCTCGGCCAGTATGCCGAATTCGTGCGCAGCACGCTTGGCGCGTCGATGCAGAAATCCTTTGCCGGACGCATCATCCCCTCGCGCGGCCCCGCCCTCGTCGTGCGGATAACCCATGTCACGCTTTCCGGCTTCGGCGGCATGCCGGGAGCTGATGGCGGCGGCAGCCGCGAAAGCGGGCCGGGCGGCGGCTCATCCGACTACATGGACGGCGAGGCGCTCGTGGTGAACGGCCGCTCGGTGTTGCAACGACATCCGCAGCTTGTCTCGCTGCCGACGACGTCGGGCGGTGCCTGGTATCTGTCGAACAATGAGCAGCGCCGCACCGCAGCCCTGTGCGAATCCTACGCCTACTGGCTCGCCCGCGCGCTCTGAGCGCGCCCGCCGGTCACACCGGCGCGTCGCCCTCGTCCTTGACCCGGTCGAGCGCCAGCGCCGTGCGCACATTGCGCACGTTTGGCAACGCCGTCATCTCGGCCACGAAGCCCTGGAAGGCTTTCATGTCCGGCGCGACGCAGGCCAGCATGAAATCCATGTCACCCGACAGCGTCCAGCATCGGCGGACCATGTCCATCCCGCGGACATGCGCCGTGAACGCGTCAAGATCGGGGCCCGCCTGGCTTGCAAGATGCACAAAGGCGAAGAAGGACACCTCGAAACCGAGCTTCTTCTGGTCGATCAGCGCGCGGTAGCCGGTGATCACGCCGGCTTCCTCCAGCGCTTTGACCCGGCGCAGCGCGGGCGGCGGCGACATGCCGAGCCGCTGGGCCAGTTCGACATTGGTCATGCGGCCATCCTGCTGCATCAGCTTGAGAATCAGCAGGTCGGTGTCATCAAGCCGGGGTCGCAACGGGGATGGCCTCTTTCCTGACGGGACGGCGCGCGAAGCTGTGCAAGAAAGCTGGCATACCGGCGCATTCTTTGCGACACAAGCGGCCCCGTGACGCTTCAAGGATCAAACCGGAACGTGCCGCCGACAAGCTGGATCATCACAGATGGCAAGATGGGCGACCTAGCCCAATGCGTAGGCGTGGCCGAGGCCATGGGCCTTCAACCGGCGCAGCGCGTGGTGAAGCCGGCGGCGCCGTTCACCTGGCTGATGCCCCGCGGCCCGATCGATCCCCGCGAAGGCCCGGACAGGCCAGGCAGCCCGATCGCGCCACCCTACCCCGACATCCTCATTGCCTCGGGCCGCCGCGCCGTGCCCTATGTACGGGCGGTCCGAAAACTGACGGGTGGGGCCTGTTTCACCATTTTTCTCAAGGATGCGCGGGTCGGCGTCTCCGCAGCCGACTTCATCTGGGTCCCGGCACATGACCGGCTGCGCGGACCCAATGTAATGACCACCCTGACCTCGCCGCACAGGGTAAGCCAGGGCGCCCTCGCGGAGGCGCGCGCCCACCCTCCGGCCCGGATCGCAGCCCTGCCGCAGCCGCGCGTCGCCGTGCTGGTCGGCGGCGACAGCCATCACCACCGCTTCAAGCCGGAAGACATCGCCCGCTTCTCCGCGGCGCTGGACAGGCTCGCCGCCAGCGGCGTGGCGCTGATGGGCTCGCGCTCTCGCCGCACACCCGAACAGCTCGCCACACTTGTCGGCGAGACCTTTTCCCGCAGCGGCGGCTGGTGGTGGGATGGGCAAGGCCCGAACCCCTATATCGCCTTGCTCGCCAATGCCGACGCCATTGTCGTCACGGCCGACAGCGTCAACATGATCGGCGAGGCGGCCGCCACCGGAAAGCCGGTGCTGGTGTTCGAGCCCAGCGGCGGCCACGGCAAGATCGGCAAGTTCCTCAACGGCCTCGCCGATCACGGAGTTGTGCACCGCTTCGATGGTCACCTTGTCGGCCAGCCCTACGAACCCCTAGATAGCACGCAGGCGATCGCCGAGGCCGCGCTCGCGGCCTACGCGGCGCATCGCAAGACCCTGCCGCTCTGAGGAGAGCACCATGGCCCACAGACACGCAAAACTGATGATCGTCGGCTCAGGCCCTGCCGGCTATACCGCGGCCATCTATGCTGCGCGCGCCATGCTCGGACCTGTGCTTGTCTCCGGCTTCCAGCCCGGCGGGCAGTTGATGATCACCACCGATGTCGAAAACTACCCGGGCTTCGCCGACGTCATCCAGGGCCCCTGGCTGATGGAGCAGATGCAGAAACAGGCTGAGCATGTCGGCACGGTCATGATCTCGGATCATGTTTCGAAGGTCGATCTGTCCGGCCATCCCTTCCGCCTCTGGGGGGATGGCGGCGATACCTATTCCTGCGAGGCGCTGGTCATCGCCACCGGCGCGCAGGCCAAATGGCTCGGCCTTCCGTCGGAGCAGGCCTTCCAGGGGCTCGGCGTCTCGGCCTGCGCCACCTGCGACGGCTTTTTCTTCCGCGGCAAACAGGTCGTCGTGGTCGGCGGCGGCAATTCGGCGGTCGAGGAAAGCCTCTATCTCGCCAATCTCGCCTGCAAGGTCACGCTGGTTCACCGGCGCGACAGCCTCAAGGCCGAGAAGATCCTGCAGGATCGCCTGCTCAGG
>JAPLOW010000145.1 GCA_026400555.1 Hyphomicrobiales bacterium | reverse complement strand
TCAAATATTTCGGTGCCGAGGACCGCGAGCGCGACCGTTACGACCGCTCGGTCGCCCGCTTTGAATCAGCCTCGGTGCAGGCCTATAATTCGCTGGCGGTGCTGAATGCCGGACAGGCCACCATTTTCACCCTCGGCCTCACAGTCTGCATGGCTCTGGTGGTGGATGGCATTGTCGAAGGCCGCAATACGCTGGGGGATTTTGTCTTCATCAATGCCATGTTGCTGCAGCTCTATCAGCCGCTCAATTTCATGGGCATGGTTTACCGCGAAATCAAACAGGCGGTGACCGATATCGAAATGATGTTCGATGTGCTCGACCGCGCCCCCGAAGTGGCCGATGATCCCTCTGCCAAGCCCTTGCAGGTCGGCACCGGCACGGTCCGGTTCGACAATGTCGTGTTCAGCTATGTGCCCGAACGTCCGATCCTGCGCGGCATCAGTTTTGAAATCCCGGCCGGAAAGACGGTTGCGGTGGTGGGGCCGTCGGGAGCGGGCAAATCGACCCTGTCGCGGCTGCTCTACCGGTTTTACGAGCCGCAATCGGGTCAAATCACCATCGACGGGCAGGACATCACCCACGTCACGCAAGTGTCGCTGCGCGCCGCCATCGGCATGGTGCCGCAGGATACGGTGCTGTTCAACGACACGATCGGCTACAACATCGCCTATGGCCGCGACGGCGCGTCCGAGGCCGAGGTGCGCGCGGCCGCCGACATGGCGCAGATCGACAGCTTCATCAACTCGTTGCCGGATGGCTACAAGACGCAGGTTGGCGAGCGCGGTCTCAAGCTCTCCGGCGGCGAGAAGCAGCGTGTGGCGATCGCCCGAACCTTGCTAAAGGCCCCGCCCGTGCTGGTGCTGGACGAGGCGACGAGCGCGCTTGACACCTTCACCGAGCGTGAGATCCAGGGCTCGCTCGACAAGGTTTCGGTCGGGCGCACCACGCTGGTCATCGCCCACCGCCTGTCCACGGTTGTCAACGCCGACGAGATCATCGTGCTCGACAAGGGCGTGATCGCCGAGCGCGGGACCCACGACATCCTGCTATCACAGAACGGCATCTACGCCGCGATGTGGAACAGGCAGCGCGAGGTCGCCTTCGCCGAGGAAACGCTCAAGCGCGCGGCCGAAGCCGAAGAGCCCAGCGTGAGGGTCACGTTGACGAAATGAGCATCGCCGCCCCTGCCAAGGACCGCTCGTTCCCGCTGTTCGTGGCGGGCATCGCGCTGACGCAAATGCTCGGCTGGGGCACCACCTTCTACCTGCCATCGATCCTTGACCGTCCGATCGGACGCGATCTCGGCGTCGGGCGAGAGGTGATCTACGGCGGCATTTCGGTGATGCTGCTGGTGGCGGCGGCGATCGCGCCGCGCTGCGGCAAGTGGATCGACAGCGACGGCGCACGCAACCCGATGATGATCGGCAAGATCCTGCTCGCGCTCGGTCTCGTCGGCATCGGCCTGAGCACCGGGCCGCTGACCTACCTCGCCGCCTGGGTGTTCATCGGACTGGGCATGCCGATGTCGCTGAGTATTGGCGCACTCGCCTCGGTCACACAGAGCTTTCCGGAGCGCGGCAGGCACGGGCTGAGGGCGCTGATGCTGTTCGGCGGCCTCTCGAACGGCGTGATCTGGCCAGTGACCGGATGGCTTGAAGCGGAGATCGGTTGGCGCGCGGTCTGCTTTGTTTATGCCGGGGTTCAGGCGCTGCTTTGTCTGCCGCTTGCCCACGCCCTCATCCGCAAGCCCGACCGGGCCGCCGCGCTCGAGAAGAACATCGCACCCGTGGTGCAGGGCCTTCTCGAGGCAAGCCAGCGCAGCAAGGGGTTCTGGCTGCTTGTTGTCGCAGCCGGCATCAGCGGCCTCGTGTCCTGGGGCCTGCCGCTGTACTTCGTGGCCATGTTCCGGCAGGCGGGCATGGACCTGTCCATGGCGATTTTCCTCGCCTCGTTCACCGCCTACTTCACCTTTGTCGCGCGGCTGACCGACTTCGTGCTGGCAGGCCATGTCTCCGGCATGCGCATGGTAGCGGGCGCATCCCTGTTCCCGCCCGTGGTGTTCGGCATGATGCTGTGGGCCTTCGGTGACACGGACAGTAGCGCCGCACAGATCATCATGATCGCAGCCGCCATGGCGCTCTACGGTGTGGCGACAGGCCTGATCGCAACCTCGCGCGCCACCCTGCCCTTCGAATTGTTCGGGCCCGGGGGCTATGCGGCCACACTTGGCAAGCTCTCGCGCTGGCTCAACCTGATGTTCGCCGCATCGCCACTGCTGTTCGCCGTCCTGTATGACGGGCTCGGCAAGGTCATGACCCTTTGGATCGCCATGATCGCCGCGATTGTCGCGGCCATCGCCTACTGGCAGCTCGACCGGCTGGTGACAAACGGCAGATCGGATTGACTACGCCGGACTTTAGCCGCACTTCGCAGTGGCGCCGCCGTCCAATCGGGCTTACATGAGCGCCAAATGCCGGCTCCGATCGGCGACCACCACGCGAAGGCCATAGCCGATGTCGTTGCTCGATTCCGTCAAGAAACTGTTCGTTCCGATCCACAAGGAGGGCTATCCCTTCATCGCCATCGCAGCGGTGGCGAGCGCGGTTCTTGGCCATCTCTGGACGCCGTTCGGCTGGATCGGGCTGATCATCACACTGTGGATCTGCTACTTCTTCCGCGATCCTGTGCGCGTCACGCCGCAGCGGGAGGGACTGGTGATTTCGCCCGCGGATGGCCGCATCAGCATGATCGTTCAGGCTGTGCCGCCGCCGGAACTCGAAATGGCCGCTGAGCCGATGACGCGGGTGTCGGTGTTCATGAACGTCTTCGACTGCCATGTGAACCGTTCGCCCGTGGCCGGCACGCTGAAGAAGATGGCTTACACGCCCGGCCTGTTCCTCAACGCCGAACTCGACAAGGCCAGCGACGACAACGAGCGCAACGCACTGCACATTGAAACCGCCTCCGGACCGGTTGCCGTGGTCCAGATCGCGGGGCTGATCGCCCGCCGCATCGTACCCTTTGTCAAGGATGGCGCAGTGCTTGCCCCCGGAGAGCGCTTCGGCCTGATCCGCTTCGGCAGCCGCGTCGATGTCTACCTACCGCTTGGCATCAAGCCGCTCGTCTCCGTGGGCCAGACGATGATCGCTGGCGAAAGCGTGATCGCGGATATGTCGTCGGCCGAGCCAGCCCGCAGCTTCCGGGCGCAATAGCCGATTCGTCCGGACGTCACGAGATCAGTGGCATCACCGGCCTTGGGTCGTTGATCTCAGCTTGATACGGCCGTCATGAAGGCAGCCACGATACTGGACTTGAAATGCGACGACGCTTGCCTCAACAGCCTGTGACGACCGCGACGCTTGTGAGCTGGCGTAGCGCCCCCTAGGGTCTGGTTGGTGCCCTCCATCAGCGAGACTCGCGTGTTCCACTTCCCTTTCCGCCGCCTCGCCCTGGCCCTGTCGGCTCTCGGCGCCTTCTTCCTTCCGTCAGTCTCGCAGGCCCAGACCGTCACCGATCTCGGCGCCATGCTGCAGGTCGCCGAGAAATACACGGTCAAGATCCGCGCCACGGTGAACTGGCCGGTTCCGCCCGACACGTTCGGCACGGCGCGCGGCACCGGCTTCATCATCGACCGGGCGCGCGGCTGGATCCTGACAAACGCGCATGTTGCCCGCCGCTCGCCGGGCATCGTCGAGGTCGCCTTCACCGACGAGGATTGGCTGGAGGTCGAGCGCGTCTACATCGACAATGTGCTCGACATCGCGGTCCTGAAAGTGCCGCCCTCCCGCATGCCCGAGGATGCGACCGAGGCGAAGCTGGGCTGCTCCCTGCCGCTCAAGCAGGGCGCCGGCGTCGTTGCCTATGGCCATCCGGCCAACCTTGCCTTCACGGCCACGCGCGGCATCATTTCGAGCGTGCGCGTCTTTGGCTATGAGGAGTACATCCAGCTCGACGCGCAGCTCAATCCCGGCAATTCGGGCGGCCCGCTCCTCGACATCGCCACCGCTGAAGTCGTGGGGGTGAACACGGCCAACATGCCGGGCATGCCGGGGCTGGGGTTCGCCACGCCGATCCGCCATGTCTGCCCGATCATCAGCCTGATTGCGGACGGCAAGGACCCGACGCAGCCGCAATTGCCCGTGTACTGGATCAAGACGGCCCGCAATGAGACGCTTGTCGTGGCGCGCAGCTTCCCCAGTACGCCTGCGGGCGACGCCCTACCGACCGGCGCGCTTGTTCTGGGCCTCGCCGGTGAGAAGCCGGTCGCCAGCTTTCCGGACCTGATGACGGCCCTGCGCGGCCGCACCGGCAATGTCGCAGTTGCGATCCGCAAGGATGGCATGACCTCTGAGGTCACGGTTCCGCTTGTCCAGGCCCAGCCGGTGATGGCACGGCGCATGTTGAGCCTCGCCGGCATGCTGATCGTCGAGCGCAACGCGCTCGACATCGACTACCGTGACGAGCCGCGCCTGCGCGTCGAGTTTGTCAAGCAGGGCGAGGAAGCCGCACGGCGCGGCATCACCCAGTGGGATCAGGTCGATACGGTCGGAGGGCAGACTTTCACTACAATCGAAGCGCTGCATGCCTGGCTCTCAAGGCGCCCCGCCACGGAGCGCGTCGCCCTGATGCTGCGGCGCGGGACCGGCATCACGCCGCGCCGGATCGGCTCGGAGTTCTACCGGATCGAGGTTCTCAACAGCGACATGAAGCTGCTCTCGATGCGGGACTGACCAGTCTGCCGCAGGCCGGGCTGCCCTGGACCGGCCTACTCCAGAACCAGCCCCGCGATTGAGGTGCTGGTTCGCACACAGCTGTCGTCATTGCCCGATGAAACCGCAAGTCCGACCAGCGGACCCGGTTCGCGGCCAAAGGCGCGCCGGAAGTCGGCGGCGCGATCGGCGCGTTCGGCGCGCCAGATGCCGTCCGCCACGGCGCCCGGCTGCCGAGGGATAAGCTTGTAGCTCGCACCCATGTGCGGACTGGCAACGACTGCGTTCCGGGCCCCCTCTCCGCCCCAGACATAAACCAGCGCCGCACCGTACGACCACCACAGCGCGGTGGTGAGGCTTTGTTGGCCCTTGGCTGCGCGAGCGGCGGCCTCGTCCCGTACGAACACGAAGTAGAGCGCAATCGTCCGGTCGTCCCCGCCCTTGACGACGAGATCGCTCGCAGGCGGGCCGCTTGTCACGCGCCAGCGTGCAGCGCGTCGTGGCCAGAACTCCTCTCCGACGCGCGCCAGATCACGCTGACGGCCTTTTCCCCGCTGATGTTGAGCTGTCCCGCGCCCTCCGGAGAAAACGACATGGGGCACTGCGATCGGAAGGTGAGCGCCCTCCAACCCTGACCCTCGAGGTTGCCTCCGAACTGCACCTCGTCGGCGCAGAGAGGCGACGCCAGCGGGCCGAGCGCGGCAGCAAGGCAGGCCAGGATGGCGCGATCGCGCATGACTTCCCCCCAAGGTTACGGATCGACGCTGCTGGAACCACAATGAACATGGCCGGAATGGTGCCGGTCCATCGCTGCGCGCTTGTTCGGACGGTCCCTTATGGACTAGGTTGCTCCGCATATTCGAGAGGCTACTGCGTTGAGCGAACTGTTTCCCCCCTTCCAGCCGGACAAGGACGAGCCCCGGAAGCGACGCTTCAAGCCGATTCCGTTCAGGTTGCTGGCCCCGAACCTGATCACGCTGCTTGGCCTCGCACTGGGTCTGACCGGGATGCGCCTCGCCATTGAGGGCAAGCTTGAACTTGGCGTGGTCTGCGTCCTGATCGCCGCTGCGCTTGACGGCGTCGACGGCCGGCTGGCGCGCTTTCTCAAGGGCACGTCGCGCTTTGGCGCGCAGCTCGATTCGTTGGCGGATTTCGTCAATTTCGGCGTTGTTCCAGCGGTCGTCCTGTACCATTTCGTGCTCAAGGACCTGAAGAATTTCGGCTGGATCGTCTGCATCATCTTCGCCATCGCCATGTGCCTGAGGCTGGCGCGCTTCAACGTTATGATCGACGATCCGAACCGTCCCGACTGGCAGAAGAATTTCTTTACCGGCATGCCCGCGCCGGCCGGGGCCGTCACGGCGATGCTGCCGCTCTATCTCTACTTCCTCGGCGTGCCGATCGTGCCCTACGGGGCAGTCCCCGTGGGCCTGTATCTGCTGTTCTGCGCCTTCCTGACCATTTCCACCGTTCCAATGTACGCCGGCAAGACGCTCGGCGCGAAAGTGCCGCGCAACTGGGTCGCACCGATCTTCATCAGCGTCATTCTGGCGATCGCCCTTGTGGTGGCCTATCCCTTCGAGATGCTCAGCCTGATCGTGATTGGCTACTTCGCCGCCATTCCCCTGAGCATGCAGAAGTTCCGCGCGCTGGAACTGGCCGACCGCATGGCTGCAGCAAAGGCGAGCGCGATGGCCGCTGAAACCCCGCAGACTCCCGCACCCGCTTCCTAGCGGCCCTTGGCGCCGCGGGACGCGGGCGACGGAAAGCGCAGCGCTCGCGACGGCGCAGCGGTTCACTTTTCCCCGCCGATCAACTAAGCCAGCCATCGGAACAACAGGAACATCGCCGCCGTGTTCGGACGACAGGATCAGCAAGGCCAGAGCTGGCGCCCGAAACTCGTGCTGGCCTCCGCCAGTCCGCGCCGGCTGGCCCTACTCGAACAGGCCGGCATCCGTCCCGACGCGCTGCTGCCGACGGACATCGACGAAACGCCGAAGAAGAACGAACGCCCGCGCGACCTCGCCCGCCGGCTCGCCCGCGAGAAGGCCGAGGCCGCTTTCAGCGTCACCGGGAACCGCCCCGAGCTGACAGGCTCGTACATCATTTCCGCCGACACCGTTGTGGCGCTCGGCCGGCGCGTGCTGCCGAAGCCGGAGGTTGTCGACGAGGCCGCCGAGTGCCTGCGCCTGCTCTCCGGTCGCGCCCACCGCGTCTATACCGGAGTCACGCTGGTCACGCCGCAGGGCGGGTTCCGCGAGAAGATCGTCGAGAGCCGCATCCGTTTCAAGCGCCTGTCCTCGCAGGACATCGAGAGCTACCTCGCCAGCGGCGAATGGCGCGGCAAGGCCGGCGGCTATGCGGCGCAGGGCATTGCGGGCTCCTTCATCCTCAAGCTGGTCGGCTCGCACACCGGCGTGGTCGGCCTGCCACTCTACGAAACGCTCGCGCTGCTCGGCGGCGAAGGCTACCCGATCCACATGGGCTGGCTGAACGCGGCGGGCTGATCCGATGAACATGGCCCTGTGGCTTGAGCGCGCTGGAAAAGCTGACCCTGCCGCCCCTGCGCTCGGCCATGGACGGGCTGTAACCGCCAGCTATGGCGACCTTGCCGCCGGCACTTCCCGTCGCGCCGGAGGCCTACTGCAACTCGGCCTTGCCGCCGGAGACCGCGTCGCCATCATCGCGGCCAATTCGCCGGACTATGCCGCCGCAATGTACGTGATCTGGCATGCAGGACTGGTGGCCGTCCCGGTCAATGCCAAGCTGCATGGCCTGGAGATCGCCTACATCCTCGAACACTCGGGCAGCCGCGCAGCCTTTGTCTCCGCTGATCTGGAGGCAGCGGTTCTGGCCCACGCACCCGGCTCCCTGCAGCATGTGATCCGGTTCGGGACGCCGGCATGGCATGGTCTTGCGAGAGCCGACGCTGTACCTGTCGCCCCGCGAAGTCCGTCGGACCTGGCCTGGCTGTTCTATACGTCAGGCACGACAGGGCGGCCCAAGGGCGCGATGCTCAGCCATGGCAACCTCGCCGCCATGTCCTTCGCCTATGCCATGGAGGTCGATTCGATCGCGCCGGGCGACCCTATCCTGCACGCCGCCCCGATGAGCCACGGCTCGGGCCTCTACATCATGGCGCATGTCATGCGGATGGGCATCAATGTCGTGCCCGAAAGCGGCGGCTTCGACCCTGCCGAAATCGCGGCGACGATGAACCATTGGCGCCGCATGTCGATGTTTGCCGCCCCGACGATGATCAAGCGCCTTACGGCCAGCGGCGTTGCCTTCGCGCCCGGCACGATCCGGACCATCATCTGGGGCGGCGCGCCGATGTATGTCGAGGACACCCGTGCGGCGCTGGAACAGCTCGGCCCCTGCCTTGCTCAGATCTACGGACAGGGCGAAAGCCCGATGACCATCTCCAACCTCGGCAAGGCAGAGATCGGCGATTTCCGCCATCCGCTCTGGCTCGACCGGCTTGCTTCGGCAGGCCGCGCCTATGCCTGCATGGAGATAGCCGTGGTCGACGAGACGGGCCGGCACCTGCCGGTTGGCGAAACCGGCGAGGTGATCGCGCGGGGTGCGCCAGTTATGGCAGGCTACTGGAACAACCCAGCCGCGACGGCGAAATCCCTGCGCGACGGCTGGCTGTTCACCGGCGACGTCGGCGCCATCGATGAACACGGCTACCTGACGCTGAAGGACCGCGCCAACGACCTGATCATCTCGGGCGGCTCCAACATTTACCCGCGCGAGGTCGAGGAGGTGCTGCTGCAGCACCCCGCCGTGCGCGAAGTCTCGGTGATTGGGCGGCCTGATGCGGAGTGGGGCGAGGTGGTGGTCGCCTATGTGGTCGGCGAGGCGCCGGCCCGCGAACTTGATGCGCTCTGTCTTGAACGCATCGCCCGCTTCAAGCGCCCCAAGGACTATGTGCGCGTCGAGGCTCTGCCCAAAAGCAACTACGGCAAGATCCTGAAGACCGAGCTGCGCGCCATCGACAAGACCCGTGGCTGAGTTGGCTCAATCGCCCTTGGCGCCGGCCTTGACCAGCTTGTAGGTGATCGAGTCGACCAGCGCTTGGAACGACGCATCGATGATGTTCGCGCTGACGCCGACCGTGGTCCAACGCTCGCCGTCATCGGCGGAATCGATCAGGACGCGGGTGACGGCATCGGTGCCACCCTGAAAGATGCGGACCTTGTAGTCCACCAGTTTCAGGCCCTTGATGATGTCTTGATAGCGTCCGAGATCCTTGCGCAACGCCTTGTCGAGCGCATTGACCGGGCCATTGCCCTCAGCCACCGACATGCGCGTCTGGCCGCCGATCTTCACCTTCACGATGGCCTCGGAGAAGGTCACCAGTTCGCCGACCGCATTATAGCGCCGCTCGACATTGACCTTGAAGCGCTCGACCTCGAAGAAGCTGGGCACCTGCCCCATGACCCGCTTGGCCAGCAGGAAGAAGGACGCGTCCGCGCCTTCATAGGCATAGCCCATCGCCTCCTTGTCCTTGACCTCAGAGAGCACGCGGCCAAGGCGCGGGTCGGCCTTGTCGATGCCAACGCCAATGCGCTCCAGTTCAGCAATGAGGTTCGACTTGCCAGCCTGGTCCGAAACCAGCACGCGCCGCCGGTTGCCGACGGTCTCGGGCGCCACGTGCTCGTAGGTCTCCGGCTCCTTCAGCACGGCGGAGGCGTGGATGCCGGCCTTGGTGGCGAAGGCGGACGCGCCGACAAAGGGCGCGTGCTTGTTGGGCGAGCGGTTGAGGATCTCGTCGAGCTGGCGCGAGGCCTTGGTCAACTCACCGAGCCGTGCGGCGTCGACGCCGATCTCATAGCGCTGGCTCAGGCCCTGCTTCAGCTTCAGCGCCCCGATCAGGGTCACCAGGTTGGCGTTACCGCAGCGCTCGCCGAGCCCGTTGAGCGTACCCTGGATATGGCGCACACCGGCCTCGACGGCGGCCAGCGAATTGGCGACCGCGCAGCCACAATCGTCATGGGTGTGGATGCCGAGATAGCTGCCCGGCACGACGGCACAGGTGCGCGACACGATGGCCGTGATCTCGTCCGGGAGCGTGCCGCCATTTGTATCGCACAGCACGACCCAGCGCGCGCCGGCCTCATGGGCGGTGCGGGCGCAGGCCAGCGCATAGTCGGGATTGGCCTTGAAGCCGTCGAAGAAGTGCTCGCAATCGACAATCACCTCGCGGCCGGCGGCCACCGCCGCCTTCACACTGTCGGCAATGCTGGCGAGATTTTCCTCGTTGGTTGTCTCGAGCGCTACGCGCACATGATAGTCCCAGGCCTTGGCCACGAACACGATGGTGTCGGCCTTGGCCTGCAGGAGGCCCGCGATCCCCGGATCGTTCGAGGTCGACCGGCCCGGCCGTAGCGTCATGCCGAAAGCGCAGAACTTCGCATGGGAGGTGGCCTTTTCATTGAAAAAACTGGTGTCGAGCGGGTTCGCGCCCGGATAGCCGCCCTCGACATAGTCGATGCCGAGCCCGTCCAGCATGGCGGCGATAGTCCGCTTGTCATGCAGCGAGAAATCGACGCCGGTGGTCTGCGCGCCGTCGCGCAAGGTGGTGTCGAACAGGTAGACCCGGCGGCG
Organism: Hyphomicrobiales bacterium; assembly: GCA_026400555.1. GTDB lineage: Bacteria > Pseudomonadota > Alphaproteobacteria > Rhizobiales > Beijerinckiaceae > Allobosea. The sequence goes on along the minus strand of JAPLOW010000145.1, from coordinate 3,098 downwards.
CTCATGCTTCATCATCCGTGTTGGCGGCCAGCGCCTTGTCCATCACCATGCTGGGCAGCCATTCCTCGCCGATGCTCAGGGTTGAGCGGCGCATCGCCACGAAGCCAAGCCGTTCGAAGAAGGGCAGCGCATTGTCCGTCGCCGCGACGCTGAGTTTCTTGGCCCCACGCGCCATCGCCAGCCGCTCCAGCGCATCGAGCAATTGTCGCCCGACGCCCATGAACGCCATGTCGGGATGGACATGGACGTTCTCGATGATGGCGTTGTCGCGCATCGCGGCAAAGCCAACCGGCTCGCCATCCTCCTCCGCGATCAGGACCAGACAGCCTGACAGGTGCTTGGCCCAGGCCTTCTCGTCATCCGCCTTCGCGCCCCACAGCGCGCGCTGCTCATCGGAATAGGCGTCAGAGGCCAGTTCCTCGATCGAAGCCTGGAACAGGATGCCGAGATCCGCGAAATCAGCTGGCAGCGCCGGGCGCAAGGCGTAGCTCATGGTGCGCCGTCCGCCTTGACAGTCTTGGCAAAGTGCCAGGTCGACGAGAATTCGCCCGTGACCGGGTCTTTCGCATCCATCAGCACGACGCCGAGTCCCACGATCTCGGCGCGCAGCCGGTCGGACTCGGCGAAGTCCCTTGCATTGCGCGCCGCGATGCGGGCCTCGATCAGCGCGCCGACCTTGGCCGCAATCGCGGTCCGCTCTGCCTTGGTGGTCACCCCGGTCATCGCTTGACCTCCCATGTGGTCGTAGGGTTGCCATCGGCGTCCTTGCCGTCCTTGAGCGCGATGCCCATGGCGGCAAGTTCGTCGCGGATGCGGTCGGACTCGGCGAAGTTCCTGGCGCGGCGGGCGTCGAGGCGCGCGGTTATGAGAGTTTCGATCTCACCGACCAAATCACCGACTTCGCCCGCCGCATCCGAAAGCGGCCGCAGCTTGATGCCGAGCAGGGCAACAGATGCGTTGAACCGCGGACGAACTTCCGGGAACTCGACAGCCATATCTCGAAGTTTGTGTAGCTTTGCAAACACGAGGGCCGTGTTGAGATCATCCTGCAAGGCTTCGAGGACACCCTCATCCGGTTCGCCGACCAGATGCTGATCACCTACCCGAGACCAGCTGTAGAGTGTCGCCTCAGCCTCCTCCAGCGCCCGCACCGTCCAGTCGATCGGCTGGCGGTAGTGCGTCTTCAGCATCGCAAGCCGCAGCACCGGACCAGGCCAATCCCGCCCACCGAACGTGGTCGTCGTCAGCAACTCGTCAATCGTGACGAAATTGCCGTCCGACTTGCTCATCTTCCTGCCTTCGACCTGCAGGAAGCCGTTGTGCATCCAGACGGATGCCAGCTTGTCGACGCCGAAGGCGCAGCAGCTTTGGGCGATCTCGTTTTCATGGTGGGGGAAGACAAGGTCGATGCCGCCGCCGTGGATGTCGAACTGTTCGCCGAGCAGCGCGCCGGCCATGGCCGAGCACTCGATATGCCAGCCGGGGCGGCCGAAGCCCCAGGGACTGTCCCAGCCGGGTTCGGTCTCGGGGTTGGACGGCTTCCACAACACGAAATCCATAGGATCACGCTTGTAGGGCGCGACATCGACGCGGGCGCCAGCGAGCATGTCGTCGAGATTGCGCTTCGACAGCGCGCCGTATTTCGGCACGCCCAGCAGCCTGTCCATCTCGGTCGGCGAGAACAGGACATGGCCTTCCGCCGCATAGGCCACACCGCGCACCACCAGCTTGTCGATGATGCGCACCATGTCCATCGGCTCAGCGCCATTGACCACGAAGTCGGTGGCGCGCGGCGTGTGCGTCGGATCAAGGACGTTCAGCGCCTTCAGATCCGTGTTGAACTGCGCCACGGTGCCTTCGGTCAGCTCGCGCATCTCGGCGAGCAGAGGGCGCTTGCGGCTCCAGCGCTCGAAGGCGCGCGTATTGATCTTGTCGTCCACGTCCGTGATGTTGCGCGCATAGGTAACGTGGTTCTCGCCGTAGATGTGCCGGAGCAGGCGGAACAGCACGTCGAACACGATCATCGGCCGGGCATTGCCGATATGGGCGTAATCATAGACGGTCGGGCCGCAGACATACATGCGCACATTGGCCGGATCGAGCGGCACGAAGTCTTCTTTCGTCCGCGTCAGGGTGTTGTAGAGCTTCAGCTTCGGCATCGTCGGCATGGAATGGTCCGTCAGGGTGCAATCAGGTGAACACAGGTTTCAGACGTGTTCCGCCCGACCATCTGGCCGGGTCGCTTGTCATCTTGAGAGATTGCAGAAGACGAGACGGTTCCAGCCAGCGGTCGGGCTAGCGACAAATAATGCTGATCGCGTAAGCGATGCGTGCCGTCTTGTTCATGACTGTCTTTTGCCTGCGCACGGCCCTTTGGTCAAGGGGGCGGGGTCTGCCCACCGGCGGCTGTGCCGCGTTTCACCCTTTGTTAACGCCAAGAGCGCACCGTGATCACCTGTGAGTCTGTGCTCACCCAGTCAGGTCCGCCATGCGCCGCGTCATCCTCTCACTTGCCCTTGCGCTGATTGCAGCCGGGGCGGCCTCATTCTCGGTCGTGCCCTCGGCGCAGACCCGCAGCAAGAGCGCCGAAAACGTGTTCCTGCTGCCGCCCGAGGACGGCTACGGCATCGCCGACTGCCTGACCGGCGATCGCGAATGCGGCAAGATCGTCGCCAACGCGTGGTGCGAGTCGAAGGGCTTCGCCAAGGCCGCGTCATATGGCGCCGTCTCGCCCACCGAGATCACCGGCTCGGTCAACGCGCGCGGCCGCGCCGCCTCGAGCGAGCCGCCGCTGATGATCACCTGCGGCGACTGAGGCTCACCTCTTCAGCCACTCCGCACACTTCGGCGCCGGCTCCGGCCCCCATGGCATGATCGGCACCGTCGAGGTTGAATTCTTCGGCGATCCGTCAATCAGCTTGTCCGAATACACCAGATAGACCAGCACATTGCGCTTGACGTCGCAGCCGCGCACGATCTGCATGCGCTTCCAGATCAGCGAACGGCGCTCGCGAAACATCACTTCGCCCTGCTCGAACTTCTGCTTGAACTTGATTGCGCCGACCTGGCGGCAGGCCAGCGAGATGTCCGAGACCTCT
>JAPLOW010000070.1:27029-46042 GCA_026400555.1 Hyphomicrobiales bacterium | reverse complement strand
TCCTATCCTGATCACGTCGAACCGTTCGGTCGGCGAATGGGGCAGCGGCGTCTTCGGGGACCCGGTGGTCGCCACGGCGACCCTCGATCGCCTGCTGCACCATTCCACCGTGATCACGATCCGGGGCGACAGCTACCGGCTCCGCGAAAAGCGTCGCTCCGGCCTTCTGCAGAAGGCCGGAGCGACCGAAACCAACCCAACAGCCCAGCCATGAACGGGGGGTCAGTTCTTCAATTCGCCCAGGGGGCAAAACTTCGATTCGCTTGACACGGAACCAATGTCGTTGCCTTCCGCCCCAGCCTCATGCTCGCTGTGGTGCAGGCGGATCACGTCCGGATCGCCGTCCGCGCTGGCAAGCGGCGCATCGATGTCGTAAAGCTGGCCGGCGCGCCGACAGGTTGATCAACCGCACGTGCCCTGAATCGGTCTGGCCCGGCCAATCCTGATCAAGGTCAATGCTTTGCCCCTGTTTCCATGCTTTTTGGCGCGACGACAGCCAGCGGCGAGACGTCATGCTTCAACGAACAGCGCAGGACCCCGGCGATCGAAAAAGGGGGGGCATCGGGATGTTTCTGTGGACCCATCGCTGGTTCGTCCTTGTAGCGCTGGCGGCGCTTGGCTTCGCAGGTTGGCAAGGAGCGCGGGCTCTTGTCGGGCCCGCCATTGTGGTTGACCGTGTGGCACGCGGAGATCTTGTGCAGACCGTTGTCGCCAGCGGCCATGTCGAGACACCCTTCCGGGTCGAGATCGGCGCGCAGATCACCGGCATCGTTGCGGACGTGCTCGTGCAGGAGGGGCAGTTCGTGCGCGAGGGCCAGCCCCTGGTTCTGCTGCAGCCGCAAGAGCTCCGCTCATCCATGGTGCAGGCCGAAGGCGCCGTCGCGCAGGCGCAAGCCCGCCTGCGGCAGTTGTCCGAACTGACCTTGCCCTCCGCGCGGCAGGCCCTGATGCAGACCCAGGCGACCCTGCGCAGCGCTCAGGCGGCCTATGAACGCACGGCCGAGCTTTATCGCAACGGCAACGCGACGCGTGTGGCCTATGACGACGCACAGCGCGCGCTCGACGTGGCACAGGCGCAGGCGCGGACAGCGGAGCTGCAGGTTTTCACGGCCAGCCCGGGCGGCAGCGACGAGGTTCTGGCCAGAACGCAACTTGATCAGGCCCGGGCCAATCTCGATACGGCGAAAGCGCGCCTGTCGTATGCGACCATCACCTCGCCACGGGAGGGACTGCTCATCTCGCGCAGCGTCGAGCGCGGCGCCGTCGTGCAGCCCGGACGTGCGCTGCTGGTGCTCGCCCCCGCCGGACCGACGCAGCTCGTGCTCCAGATCGACGAGCGCAATCTCGGCCTGATCAGCCTCGGTCAGAAGGCCATCGCGTCGGCGGACGCCTTTGCCGACCGGCGCATGACGGCGGTTGTGAGTTACATCAACCCGGCCGTCGACATTGCCCGCGCCTCGGTGGAGGTCAAGCTGACAGTCGACGAGCCTCCCGCCTATCTCAGACAGGACATGACCGTTTCAGTCGACATCGAGGTGGCGCGACGGGACGGGGCCTTGGTCTTGCCGGCCCGCGCCGTGCGCGACATGCAGTCCGGGCGAGGCTGGATCATGGGTGTGCGCGACGGCCGCGCGACGCGCCAGCCGGTCAGGCTCGGCATCCGCGGCGCGACGCAGATCGAGATAATCGAGGGCGCCAGCGAGGGTGATGCAGCCGTTCCGGTCACGGCCGGCCTGCGCACCGGGCAGCGCCTGCGGCCGGTGTCGCCGTGAACAGGATTGTCCCCGTCGACTGGATGGTGGCGCTCCGCTTCCTGAAAGAAGGGCGGATGCAGACGCTGTTCATTCTTGGCGGCATCGCCATCGGCGTGGCCGTGATCGTCTTCATGTCGGCCATGCTGGCAGGGCTGGAGCAGAACTTCATCAAGCGTGTCCTAACCTCCCAGGCGCATATCCAGCTTCTCCCCCCCGATCAGGTGGCGCGGCCGTTGCGCTTCGCGTCCGGCATCCATGCCGATCCGATCATCCAGCGGCCGAGCCAGCGCATCCGCTCGGTCGATCAATGGCAAAAGGTCACCGATGCCGCCCGCAGCATGGAGGAGGTGGCGGTTGTGTCGCCCAATGCGTCCGGCTCGGCGCTCCTGACGCGCGGAGACGCCAGCCGCTCCGTCAGCATGACGGGCGTCGTGCCGGAGACCTATTTCCTTGTTGTCAGACTGCCTGACTACATCGTCGACGGGCAGCCACGATTGACAAGCGAGGACATCCTCATCGGCACGGATCTCGCCCGCGACATCGGGGCCGTCGTCGGCGACAAGGTCAATGTGACGGCGGCGTCCGGTGCGCGCCGCACGCTGACGATCACCGGCCTTCTCGATTTCGGGAACAAGGGCGCCAACATGCGCGCGGCCTTCGTCGCCCTGCGCACGGCGCAGTCGCTGATCGGCATGGTGGGAGGGGTTACCTCCATCGATGTGACGGTCCGGGACATCTATGCGGCCGAGACGGTCGCACAGCGCATCGCTGCGGAGCATCCTGTCCAGGCCGACAGCTGGATCAAGACCAACGCCCAGTTCTTCTCGGCCATGCGCGCCCAGATCGCGACCAATACGCTGATCCGCGTTTTTGTCGGCCTGTCCGTCGCCTTCGGCATCGCCGCGGTGCTGATTGTTTCGGTGATCCAGCGCTCGAAGGACATCGGCATCCTCAGGGCCATGGGCGCGCGACGCGGACAGCTGATGCGCGTGTTCCTGATCCAGGGCGGTCTGCTCGGGTTCGCAGGATCCCTGATCGGCGCCGCGATGGGATTGGGGGCGCTGGTCTACTGGCATTCGATTGCCCGGCAGGCGGACGGCAAGGAGTTGTTCCCGCTCGTGCTTGATGCCTCCCTTGTGGCCAGCGCGGCCGTGATGGCGACGGCTGTCGGCGTGCTGGCCGCAGCCATGCCGGCGGTGCGCGCTGCGCGCCTCGATCCTGTGGTTGCGATCCGGGGGTGAGCGGCATGGCCGACGAGATTATTCGCCTCGAGGGCGTCACGAAATCCTACAATATCGGGATGACGTCGGAGACCGAGGTGCTGCACGGCATCGACCTGACGATCAATCGCGGCGATTTCGTCGCGTTGATGGGTCCTTCCGGTTCCGGCAAGAGCACGCTGCTCAACATCATCGGTCTGCTCGACAAGCCGACATCGGGGCGGCTCGCGATCCATGGGCAGGACACCGGCACGCTTGATGATGCGGCTGTCACGCGGCTGCGCGGCCACACCATCGGTTTTGTCTTCCAGTATCACATGCTGATCTCGGCCTTCACCGCGGCGGAGAACGTGATGATGCCCGTCCTGGTGGACAAGGGCCACTCAAGCGCGGCGATCGAGGCGAAGGCGCGCTCCCTGCTCGATCAGGTCGGGCTCTCGGCGGTCGCCGACAACCTTGCGCCCAACATGTCCGGCGGCCAGCAGCAGCGTGTCGCCATCGCGCGGGCGCTCGCCATGGACCCCGACCTCGTGCTGGCGGACGAGCCCACCGGCAACCTCGACTCAAAATCGGCCGACGATGTCTTTGAGCTCATGCGCCGCGTCAATGCGACGGGTGGGGCAAGCTTCCTGATCGTGACGCACAATCTCGCGCTGGCGCAGCGCTGCGACCGGATCGTCGAGGTCGTCGACGGGCGCATCAAGGCCTAGCCGCTGGTTTCGTTCCGAGGACCTGATGCCACGCAGGAGGTTCGATCGAACAGCCGATCGGGATCAGCCGCCCAGTTGGAATCGTGAGGTCGCCGGCCAGGAGGGCGCTCGATGCCTCCTCAGCATTCCCGGCATGGACCATCAGTCCCGCGTCCGCCGTGCTGATCAGGCCCACCTCGCGCATGGCGTCAAGGTCAATCACAGTTCGCCAAGAGCGATCGCCCACGAGCACGATCGGACAGGGCGGCGTCTTCCGCGTCTGCCGGAGCGTGAGAAAGTCGAACAGTTCGTCCAGCGTGCCGAATCCGCCGGGAAACACAACGAGGCCACGAGCCCGCATCGCCAGATGCATCTTGCGCATGGCGAAGGAGTGGAATCGGACGGTGAGATGAGGCGTTGTGGATGGATTGGGCTGCTGCTCCTTCGGCAAGGTGATGTTGAAGCCGGTCGAAGGTGCGCCTGCTTCCGATGCGCCCCGGTTTGCTGCCTCCATCAGGCCCGGCCCGCCGCCTGTGGCAATCACATTGTGCCGCTCGCCAGGGTTGAGCGTTCCGGGGCGATCCGGCCGAAGGCGCGGGCCTGTCCGTACCAGTCGGCGGCCACGCCTTTGCTGGCTTCACACACCCGCGCGCTGCCGAACACGATGATCGTGGAGACAATGCCAGCATATCGCAGCGCCTCCTCCGCTTTCTGGTATTCGAGCAGGAACCGCACGCCGCCTGTGCTGTCGCCAAGGATGAAATCGGGGTCCAGCGCCGGCAGGCGGTAGGATGGGCTGGCGATCTGGTCTGCATTCGAAGGCGCGCGCGTGGTCATTGATCGTGCACCTGACGTCAGACATGCAAGAGGCGCGCATTCGCGCCTTCCGCCAACCGGCTCCGGTCCGGTCTCCCGGCTCGGACGGACGGCCCTGGATCCCTATCACAGCACGGTTATGTCGGAGCAGGACCCCCGGCGAGGTCCAGGGTCAGTCGCCGGGCCACGTGTTCCGCCAGGCTGCCGCCGTCAGTGCGCTGAGGGATTGCAGCATCGGCGTCGGCACGCCCGTCCGTTGCCCCAGTTCGCAAACCGCATCGACGAGTGCGCCCAGTTCGAGCGGGCGGCCTGCCTCGCGATCCTGCAACATCGAGGTCTTGACGCCTGTCATCGCGGGATGGACGGCCAGCCTCGCCTCGACATCGGGCAGATGGCTGACACCGACCGAGCGGGCCACGGCGACGCATTCGAGCATGACCTTTCGCAGCACCTCCCTGAGCGCCGGGTCGGCAGCCATGGCGTCGATGGTCGCACCCGTCAGTGCGGAGACCGGGTTGAAGCAGGCGTTGCCCAGCAGCTTGTGCCAGATCTCGGCGCGGATGTCGGAGGTGGCCTCCGCATCGATGCCACCTTGCCGCAGCAGCTGCACCGTGGCCTCAAGGCGGGGCGATGCAGGACCCGAGGGCTCCCCGAGCACCAGCCGCTTGCGTCCGTTCCATCCAATGGAGTCCGGCGCTGTCCTGTTCGCCCCGATGTAGACGACGCAGCCGAGCACCTGCGCGGTGTCGACCGCCTGGCGGATGCGGCCTGCCGGATCGACCGTCGCGAGCCGCTCGTCGCCGTGCCGCCCACCAAGGCCTTCCAGATACCACCACGGTATGCCGTTGAGCATGGGAACGATGATCGTTGACGGCCCGATCAGGGGTGTCACCAGCGAAAGCCCGGCCTCCCAGTCATGCGCCTTGAAACCGACGAGGACAAGATCCTGAATGCCTGCGGTGTGCGCATCATCACGGACGCGGATCGGCACTGTCCGGGATGACGCCGGCCCCGTCAGCGTCATGCCGCGCGCTTTGAGGATTGCTGCTGTCTGCGGTCTGGCCAAGACCAGCGGATCGCACCCTGCTTCGGCAAGATGCCACGCCACGACGCCGCCAACCGCGCCTGCGCCAACAATGGCGATCCGTTCAATGGCCATTGTCCGATGTCCGTCCTGGTGTGGGCTGTGCTGCGCCGATCCTGAACAGGGCGGCAGGGTTGTGGGTGGTCATGCGCCGGATCGCTGCATCATCGAAGCCCGCTGATTCCAGCAGGAGCATGAACTGGCGGAAGCTTTCGACGGGCGGCGCGAGCAGGACGATGCCGGCATCGCTCGAGACAATCGCGCGGTCGCCCGCCGCATGGATGCGGGGCGCCAGATCCTGGATGGTCTGACCGGCAATGCGATGCTTTTCCGGGTCGGCATGGGTCAGTCCGACCTGCGTGGCGTGGGTGAGCGCGAAGAACGAGAATTCGCAATAGCCGCCAAGGGCTGCAATCTCGGCAATGGTCGCGGCGTCGTAGCCGCCGCAATGGGTTCGCAGCCGGGTCACGCCCCGGCGTCCGGCTTCCAGCGCCAGTGCGACGGCCTCCTCGCCGGCGACGTGGCCGCAGTCGAAAACAATGTCGCGCTCGGCGCACAGTTCCATGATCGCCGGTACCGGCTCGGGAATCCTGCCATTTGCCGGCACGCAGAAGGTGGTTTCGAGATAGGCCGGGCTGCGCTGTTCGCTGAGGGCGACGGCGCGGGTATGATGCGTCGGCAGCGACAGGAAGCGCGCGCCCGTTCCCGGCCCGTAGCCATAGTCAACAGCGTTGCGTGCTGCTTCATAGCTGATGCCGCCCGCTGTCGGCTGCATGATCAGGCCGCCGAAGACCTCGACACCCAGATGCCCCAGTTCCGCCATGGCCAGCGCAGCGTAGCCGGAAGAGTTCTGGAAATTGTCCATCAGCCCGATCGCGCGCATGCCGGCGGTCGCGGCCTGACGGACCGACTCACACAGGTTGATGCGGCGGCCATTGATGTGGGGGCACGTGTGGACGTGGACGTCGATCGCACCCTTCAGATGCCGCATGCCATCGCTCATAACCGCGCTCCGGGCTCAATGCCGCAGGATGCGGCTTACGAATTCCGCGCAACGGGCCGTCTGCGGCGCATCGAAAATCTGCGCTGGCGGGCCGACTTCGACCACACGCCCGTCCGCCATGAAGACCACCTTGCTGGCGACCTCGCGGACAAAGCCCATCTCATGGCTGACAATCAGCATCGTCATGCCGTCGCTGGCCAGCAGGCGGATGGTATCGAGCACTTCCGCAACCAGTTCGGGATCCAGCGCCGACGTGACCTCGTCAAGCAACAGGATGTCCGGATTGAGCGCCAGCGCCCGCGCGATGGCGACGCGCTGTTGTTGCCCGCCCGACATTTCGTCGGGGTAGGCGTCGATGCGGTGCGCCAGCCCGACCTTGGTCAGCAAGGCCCTGGCCTCGCGCTCGACCTCTGCGGCAGGGCGCTTCTTCACAATGGCCGGTGCGATGGTAACGTTGCGCAGCGCCGTCATGTTCTGGAACAGGTTGTACTGCTGGAAGACGATGGCGAACCGGTCGCGCACCCGGCGCAACGCCGCAGCGCTGCCATAATCCACCAGGTCGCCAGCCACCGTGACGGTTCCCGCGCGCGGCTTCAGCAGCCCTGTCAGCACCCTGAGCAGGGTGCTCTTGCCGGAACCCAATGGCCCGATCACGGCGACGATATCGCCCCGTTCGACCACGAGGTCGACATCCTGCAGCACGGGGGTCGACCCATAATCGGCGCTCAGGCGCGTGATGGCGAGGTGAGGCAAGACATGTCTCCGGAGGGGCTTCCGGCGGATGGCCGGTCGGCAAGGATCAGAATCGAGGGGGCAGGATGCCAAACTCCCGGTCGGCCGGACGTCCCGTCCCGCTCCGCAGAAGCGTCGGGGCAGGTGACGGGCCCGCTTGCCTTTTGTATACGTGACGTATGCAAGCCAAGCATTGCCCCGTGGCGATGTCAATTCGTCTGGACCGGCTCGGCACGGCATTTGGGCCGGACGGTCATGCCCGTCGCAGCATCGAGGATGAGACAAAGCCAGATGATGTTCCTGTCGGACCAGGATGTTGATGACCTGCTGGACCCGGCGGCACTGGTCGAGGCGCTCGCAACGGGTTTTGCGCGCCTGTCGCAAGGGGGCATTGCCGAGCCCGCGTCGGTCCGCATGAACGGGCTTGGCGCGGGAAGTGGATACCTCACGCTGTTTCCGGCCCATGATGCTTTGACAGGGCTTGCGACCACGAAGGTGCTCTTTGGCGATCCTGCCCGCACGCTCAGCGGCAAACCGGAAATCGACGCCATCGTTGCTGTCGCCGACGCCCGGGCCGGGGAACTGGTCGCGCTTGTCGAAGCGCGCAGCCTGACAGCGCTGCGGACAGCGGCGACGTCGGCGCTTGCCGCAAGGGCGCTCGCCCGCCTCACCGGCATGGCCCTGCCCACAGAGGTCGGGCTGGTCGGAACGGGCCGGCAGGCGCGCGCCCATGCCCGCGTCTTCGCGGCGACGGGGCTCGCCGCTGGCTTCCTGGTTGCGTCGGCCGCCGGCGACACCGCCCGCGCGCAAGGCCTGGCCGATCATATCGTCGCATCGACCGGCCTGCCGGCGCGCCGTCTGCAAGGGGCCGAAGCGATCGTGGCTGAAGCTTCGATCACGGTCACCGCAAGCCTCTCGGACGCACCGCTTCTCACCAGGCCTCTCAAGCCTGGGCATGTCCTCGCCTGCGTCGGTCCTTTTCTGCCGCAGTCTCACGAGATTGCGCCCGAACTCGTTGCCGGTTCGGCACTCGTCGTATCGGATCATCCGGAGCGCCTCAGGCGCCAATGGGCAAGCCAGGCTGTTGTCGAGAACCTTGCGCCAGAGCGTCTCGTGTCGTTGGCGGACCTTCTGGCAGGCGCCGTTCCGGCCCCCGGGGCCGGACCTTTGCTGTTCCTGTCGGATGGGCGCGGGCTCGAAGACAACATCGCCGCCGGCCTGTTGCTGGCGGCCGCGCGTCGTCACAAGCGTGGCCTGCCGCTGCGCTAGGAACGCGCCCCGCCAAAGCGCGCCAGCGAAAAAATCCCGCTCGGGAAATCAGATCGGCTGCGCAGCATCAGGTCAGCTGTGATCCGCGCCACGACGGGCGCCAGCGAATAGCCGTTCGACGTCACGCAATTGTAGAAGCCCGGCGCTCCCGGCATCTCACCCAGAATGGGCGCGCCATCGATGTGGATGTTCATGGCCGCCCAGACGCGCACGATGTTGAACGCCGCTGCCGCTGGCAGCACATGCGCCGCAACCCAGGCATTACCCTCGATGCTGGCCATCTCGACCCGGCTTGCCCCCGTTTCAGGATCCATGGCGGCAGGCCAGGCCCCGCCGATGATCAAGCCGCCGGTCTCCGCCTGCTTCAGGCTCAGATGCCGCCCGGCATGGGCGATGAGATGCCTGACCAGCTTCGGCCCCGGCTCGGTCACGATCATCTGCAAGGGTGCGCCGGAGACCGGAATCGGCGCTGCCGCCATGGCCGCGATCCGCGAAGCCCATCCGCCTGCGCAATTCACGACACGGCGCGCCATCACGGTGCCTGCCTCGGTGTCGACACGCCAGCGCGTTCCGTCATGGGCCATCCCGGTGACGCCGGCAAAGCTCTCGAAGCGGGCTCCCGCCTGCCGCGCCAGCCGGACCACGGCAAGCGTTGCCGTCAAGGGATTGATCTTGCCTTCGTCGCGGCAATAGGCGGCGCCGAGAAAGCGGGTTGCGAGATGTGGCTCAAGCGCGCGAAGTTCGTTGGCGCCGATGATGTGCGCATCGATGCCATAGCTGCGCTCCAGTTCGACCTTCTGACGCAGGAAACCCATTTCGGCTTCGGTCTCGCCGACCATCAGGCCGCCAGGGGTCGAGATCTCGAAGCTTTCGGCCGCCGCGGCCTCGATGTCTTTCCACAGACTGATGGCGGCAGGGGCGATCCTCAGAACCTCCGCTGCAGGCTGGCCGCCTGCCTCCGCCTTCTTGCCAAAATCAAAGGACAGCAACTGCACATGCAGGCTGCCGGCATTGGCGCCCGAAGCCTGCACATTGGGCTCGTGGCGGTCGACCACCACGACGCTCTCGCCGGCGAGCGCCAGCTCCCGCGCGACGCAGGCTCCGACCACGCCGGCCCCGATCACCACCGTATCGGCCGTGAGCTGGCCGAACGGCGCGCGCTGCAGGGCGATGCGCGGCGATCGCGCCGGTGGAACGGTCTGGCGATGGCCGCCCCATTCCGGCTTCTCGGCGGCAATCGCGCCCAGCGGCATCGGGCGCGCCGGCGGTCTGGGTGCAAAGAAGGCCGACACATCGGGGGGAGCGCCGCCTTCCGCGTGGACCACACGGGTCAGCGTCGCCGCGCAGAACCGGCCCTGGCAACGGCCCATGCCGGCACGGGTCAGACGCTTGACGGTCGCCAGCGACGGCGCGCCGTCGCGGCAGGCCTTGCGGGCGGCCCCGGCTGTAACCTCCTCGCAACGGCACAGGATCGTGTCGTCGTCGAGCGCAGCGGCGTCGAAGGGAGCTTGCCGGAACACGCGCCACAGGCTTGCCTGAAAGGCTTCAGCCCTGGCCAGCCTGATCCGGGCCCCCGCCAGATCGCCCACCTGTGGCAGGCCAAGGTCTCTGCGGATGGCGAAGGCCGCAAGGTCCGCACGCGCCATGGCGACCTTCGCCCCGGCGATCTGCGCGCCATCGCCGATCGCGTAGACGCCCGGCAGGCTGGTGAGCCCGTCAGCGTCGGTGACAACCATCAGGCCGCCGACATGGGCGTCGACGTGCCGCAATGCGCAACCAAGCTGGCGGGCCATCTCGGCCTGGGGGATGAAGCCGGCGTTCAGCGCGACGATATCGCAGGCAAGCTCATGATCAGTGCCATCGCGGCTGACGGTGACGGCGCTGGCCTGATCCGTTCCGTGGACGCGGCGCAGCCTTGCGTTCCACAAAACAGGCACCCGCGACAGCCGAAGGCGGGCGAGATAGGCAAAGCCGGTCAGGGTCGCAGCCGGATCGGCTTTGGCCATCCCGATCACGTGCGGAAGACTTGCGACAGAAGGCTCCGGTCCCTCATCAACGACAGCGACCGGCTTGCAGCCAAGCTTCAGCAACTCGACGGCCGTTTGCAGGTTGAGTGGCCCCGAACCGGCGATCACGATCCTCGCGCCAGGCACGACCTGCTGCGAGCGCACCATCCCTTGCAACCCGCCGGTCGTCATCACGCCGGGCAACGTCCAGCCGGGCAGGGGATAGGGCCGTTCCGATGCGCCGGTGGCCAGAACTGTGATCCGTGGTTCGATGACCTGGGCGCGGCCGTCATGGACGATGCCGATGCCGTCCCCCGCCGCCGCGAACCAGGCCGTCGCACCGGTCCAGATTTCGGCGCCGGACGCGGCCAGCCGCCGCGCAAGCGCTTGCCCTTCCCGGAACTGCCTGTCCGGATCGTCCTTTGCAGCGACCATCAGCGGTTTGTGGTACTGGCCGCCCACGCTGCCGCGCTCATCACAGACCAGCACCGAGGCCCCGGCTTCAGCCAGTGAACTGGCAACCATCGCCCCGGCCGGTCCGGCCCCGACCACCAGCACGTCCACCTTGCGCCGGGGCAGTGGAGCGACTGGCATGGCGGCAAGCGGCCTTAGCGTGTCCGGTTCCGGCGCGGCGCCGGCGACCGTCAGCCCGGGCCTTGCCTTTTCGAGGCAGGCGCGCTTTCCGGCCCGCCCGTCGACTGTGACAATGCAGTCAAAGCAGGCTCCCATGCCGCAGTGCAGTCCGCGAGGGGCGCCATTCCGGGTCTGCCGAAGGCTGATGACGCCGTTCTCGGCCAGAGCCCCCGCGATGGTCTGGCCTTCCCTCGCCGCAATCCTTCGCCCGTCGAAGGTGAAGCTGAAGTCCGGGCCGGTCCTGGCTTCGGGGCTCTCCCCGACCGGCTCACCGTCGACCATTGCGCGTCACCTTGCGTTGCATACACTCGATATACGACATAAGACATCCGGCAGTGAAGCGCTGCGGGGAGAACAGGCATGCGACGTTTTCGCGGGACATATACGGTTCTGGTGACGCCGTTCACCGCTGACGGGAAATCGGTTGATCTCGAGGCGCTGGAGCGGCTGGTCGAGTTCCAGATCGCGGAGGGCATCCACGGGCTGATCCCGCTTGGTTCAACCGGTGAGTTTCTGTCGGTCACGCCTGACGAACGCACCGCAATCGTCGAAACCGTGGTGCGCACGGCAGCCGGGCGCGTGCCGGTGCTGATCGGCACCGGGGCGGAATGGACGCGCGACGCCGTCGCGACCTCGCGTGAGGCGGAGGCGCTCGGCGCCGATGGCGTGATGATCATCCCGCCCTTCTACAGCGTGCCCAACGAGGATGAGCTTTATGTGCACTACAAGGCGGTGGCGGACGCCATCTCGATCCCCATCATGGTCTACAACAATCCCGCCACGGCCAATGTCGACCTGATGCCGGAGTTTGTGGCGAGATTGTCGACCATTCCGAACTGCAGCTACATCAAGGAATCAACGCTGGACGTGACACGCGTGCGCGACATCGTGCGTTTGTGCGGCGACCGGATGACCGTGTTCGCGGGCGTCCTGGGGTTCGAATCCTTCTGGCTCGGCGCCGAAGGATGGGTCGCGGTGTGCTCGAACGTGGCGCCGCGCCTGTCGGCGCACTTGTTCGAGGCGTCCGTTGATCGTCGTGATCTGGATGAAGGCACCGCCGTGCACCGCAAATTGCTGCCGCTGCTGCCCTTTGTCGGAGGCCCACGCTATGTGTCGGGAACGAAGGCGGCCTTCGAGATGATGGGCATGCCGATGGGGCCGCCACGCGCGCCGCGCCTGCCCTTGCCCGAGCGCGACCGTCCGGCTCTGCGCCAGGTTCTGGCCGGAATGGGTCTGTTGCCAGCAGCGGCTTCAGCCGCGGCCAATTAGGCGCGAATGCTCAGCAGGCGGCGCGGCGTGTCGACCAGCAAGGTGTCGATGTCGCGCTCCCGCCAGCCACGATCCCGCATCAGCGGGCGCAGATTGGCGAGGATGTGCCGGTAGCCGTGGCCGCCATGCGCCAGAAGCCGTGTCAGCGTGCAGATGTCATGCGAGATGCAGACGCGATCCTGAAGGCCGGCATCGAACAGCGCCCGCAAGGCCCTGATCCGCATCCAGTCATTGGGCAGATCAACGACGCCCATCCAGTAGTTCGACGTCTCGATGCCGAAGAAGTCGTATTCGACGACGCAGCGGCGTGCGAGGGCGAGCACGGCGTCAACATCCTCCGGATGGGTGCGGTCCATGTGGCTCATGATCACCCGCGACAGGTCCGCGCCGGCGCGCTCCAGCACGTCGCAGATCTGCATGCAGGCGAGCGGATGGCGGCCCGGATGCACGTTGATCGCCGCGCCCGTGGCGCCTTGCGCCCGCGCCGCCGCCGTGAGGCTGCGTTCCTCGAACGCCGTCATCGGCCATGACACGCCGATTTCGCCGATGATGCCGCAGCGGACCGATGTGCCCCATGCTCCTTCGGTCACCTGTCCGATGATTGTCTCGGTCAGTCTCTCGACTGGCCACGCCTTGACGTCGTCGGTGACATAGCAGTCGGTGTAAAAGCCAGCCCCCAGAACGATGACGACACCGGTCCGCTCCGACAGGCGTTTCAGGCCTTCAGGGTCGGGGCTGATGCCGCCTGTTGTCAGATCGACGATCGTGCCGCCCCCAGCCTGTCGGAAGGCCGCGAGATCCGAGGCTGCCACATCCTCGTCATGCAGGCGGTGATGGCCTGGCACCATCGGCCTGTAGTCGAGCGCGAAGCGGTTGGACAGCGTGATGTCCAGCACAGGCGGCGGATCGCTGCGCCAGGCCGGGTTGGTGAGGTCGCACAGCACATGTTCATGCATGAGCACATGGCCGAGTTCCCCTTGGGCAACAGGTCCGGTCACGGAGATCGCTTCGGCCTGTCTGTGCTGACCTGTCATTGTCTGCCGTCTTTCTGGTTCATGGGCGCCATCCTGCTTGCCCATCGCATCCTATTCGGCATACGCTGTGCATACAATCATCCCGGACCGGGCGGGCGCTGGCGCACCGTCCGGTTCTGGGCAGGTTTTCGACGTCACCGTTGCGCTGCGCGCGGGCCTCCTTCGGCGCCGGCGGCGCATTCTGTTCCACACCCAACGATCACAGAGGTTGCCACATGACCAAGACCCTTTCCGGACCATCAGGCCTGATTTCCCGGCGCGGCCTCATGCTCGCGGCCGGCGCAGCCGGACTGCTGCCGCGCGCCGCAATGGCGCAGGCGAAGGTGGCCGCGGCCAATCTGATCAAGCCGGGCACGCTGGTGATGTCGATGAACCCGACCTTGCCGCCGTTGCAGTTCGTCGACGACCGGGGCCAGCTGCAGGGCATGCGCTGGGAGCTGGGCAATGAAATCGCCAAGACCCTTGGCCTGACGCCCGAATATGTGCGGATCGAGTTCGCCGCCATGGTTCCCGGTCTCGCCGCCAAGCGCTGGGACATGATCAACACCGGCATCTTCTGGACCGAAGAGCGCTCAAAGCTGATGTACATGGTGCCCTATGAGCGCGCCGCAGTCAGCTTCCTCGCCGCGCGCGGCAATCCGCTCAAGATCGAGAAGTGGGAAGACCTCGCCGGCAAGGCGGTCTCGGTCGAACTCGGTGGCATCGAGGAGCGGCGGACCCGCGAGGTCGACGCCATGCTGAAGGCCAAGGGGCTGGCGGGTATCGACATCCGCACCTTCAACAACTTCGCCGAATCCTTCCAGGCCCTGCGCGCCGGCCAGGTGCAGGCCGCGACGGCCATCGACGCGACGGCCATGTTCATGCAGACGCGTGGCGACTTCACCCGTGCCGTCGCCGGTCTGTTCCCGCAGGTGGCGACCTTTGCCTTTGCCAACAAGGCGCTGGCCGAAGCCGTGGTGGGCGCGCTCAACGACCTCAAGAAGTCGGGCTACTACGACACGCTGTTCGACAAGTACGGCGTGCTCAAGATCGAGGGCTCGACCTTCAAGATCGAAGGTCCGGGACCAGCCTGACCCGGCAGTCCGATACCTCTGGCAGCGACCTGATGCGGGATTGGGGGGGGGCAAACCCTTCGACCCCCTGTCGATCGCGCCTTCAGACCTCAAGGAGCGGTTGCATGCGCGTTTGGAACTGGGAGGGATTTTTCGGCTATTTCGCCAATCCCTATTTGCTGCAAGGCGCTCTCGTCACCCTGTTTCTGACCGCTTCGACACTGCTGTTCGGCTTCATCCTTGGACTGATCCTGACCCTGATGCGGCTGTCGCCCAATCGGTTCATCCAGGGGGTCGCAAAGACCTATGTCTGGGTGTTCCGCGGCACGCCGCTCCTGGTGCAGCTCATCATCATCTACACCGGACTGCCGCAACTGGGCCTCGTCAGGCTCAGCGTGCTGCAATCGGCCATGGTGGGCCTCGCGCTGAACGAGGCCGCCTACCTGTCGGAGATCCTGCGCGGCGGCATCCTGTCCGTCGGCCAGGGCCAGCGTGATGCGGCCCGCTCCCTCGGCCTGAAGCGCGCGCAAGGCTTCTATCTCATTGTCATGCCGCAGGCGCTGAGGGTGGTGATCCCGACGCTCGGCAACTCCGTGAACGGGCTTCTGAAGACGACGTCGATCGCCTCCGTGATTTCGATGGAGGAATTGCTGCGCCGCGGGCAGATCCTCATGCAGCAGCGCTTCGAGGTCCTCGAGGTCTTCATGGTGGTGGCAATTCTCTATCTGGCGATGACGACGGTCTGGGACGCGGTGCAGCGCCGGATCGAAGCGCATTACGGCAAGGCCTATGGGCCTGTGATCAACAAGCTGCACACCCGCGATGATCATTGACATGAGGCCGTCGCACCGTCTTGGTTCGAGCCGTCACAAGGCCAAAGCCGATGAACACAATGCGGGCGACTGACGATCAGGATCATCAGCCAGACGAACCGCGCGTCATGGCTGGCCTTAACCTGTCTAATCTTGCCCACCGCGCCATCTCCGAGATGATCCGGGACAGGCGCCTCAAGGGTGGCGAGCAGATCGTCGAGGCAAGACTGGCCGATGTGCTCGGCATCTCGCGCACTCCTCTGCGCGAGGCGCTCCAGCGGCTTGAAGGCGAGGGCCTTGTGCGCAAGTTCGCCAACCGATCCTATCTGGTGCGCAGCGTGGATCTCGCCGAGTATCTTCACAGCCTGAAGGTCCGCGAGATCCTCGAGGCGGAGGCGGCTTTGCTCGCCATTGGGCGCATTCCCCGGGAACTCATGGCGGTGGTCCGGCACGAGATCGAGGAGCTTCGCGCCTCGACGACCTACCACACCGCATCGCATTGGCAGTCCGACGACAACCTGCACGGAATCTACATCAACCATTGCGGCAATCCGGTGATCGGCGAACTGATCAATGCGCTGCGCGTGACCACGCGGCTCTTCGAGATCGCCAAGCTGAAGGATCGTCTGGAGCCAGATTCCATCGAGCATCTGGCCATTCTCGGGGCGCTTGAAGCAGACGACGCCAAGGCCGCGCGTCAGGCCGTGACGGCCCATATCCGCAGCCTTCGGGATTTCGCGCTCGCGACCGTCCGCTGACGGGCAGGGGCCTTGCGGCGCCCGCGAAAGCGCTTGCCGTCCGCTGCGGATTGTACAACAATCGTATACAAAGTTGACACAGGGGACCTTGCCATGACGGATCATTCCACGCCGCGCGTTTCGCGCAGGAGCCTGCTCGCCGGCGTTACTGCAGGGACGGCAGGGGCCCTTCTCGGGCTTGACGCGAAGGCCAAGCCGCTGGCCGATGTGCTCGCCGGCAAGAAGCTGCGGGCCGGCATCAATCCGACCCTGCCGCCGTTCGGCGTCTTCAACGCCCAGAACCAGATCGACGGTTTTGATGCCGACATCGCCCGCGAAATCGCGCGGCTGATGAAGGTCGAGCTCGAGATCGTGCAGGTCGGCAGCCCGGACCGGATCCCGTTCCTGCAGGCCGACCGGATCGACATCGTGCTCGGCGCCATCACCCGCACGGTCGAACGGGCCCTCGTGATCGACTACACGGTGCCACTGCATACCCAGAGCGTCGTGGTTCTGACCAAGGCCAGCGGCACCAGCGTGCCGATCAACAAGCCGGCAGACCTTGCCAACGCCCAGGTCAAGCTCGTTCAGGTGCGCGGCACGGTCGGCATTCCCTGGATTCAGGCCAATGCCCCGCAGGCGCAGGTCACCTTGCTTGACAACTATCCCGACACCTTCCGCGCGCTCCAGCAAGGCCGGGCGGACGCCATGGTCGATGTACTGGAATCGATCGTCGTACCGATGAAGAACGTCCCGGGCGTGCCGTGGAAGGTGCTCGACGAGGTGCTCGCCAGCACATGGGTCGGCATCGGGGTGCAGAAGGGCAACACCACGCTGAAGGATGTGCTGAATGTCGTGCTGTTCGAAATGCACCGCACCGGCTTTGTCGGCACCACCTGGGAGAAGTGGTTTGGCGTTCCGATGAAGACACCGGTTCCCGTCAACCCGATGTTCTGATCAGGGCGGGCGCGGCACGGCGGGCGCTTCGATGCAACTGCAATACGGACAGGTCGTCGGCTACGTTCCTGATTTCCTTGTGGGTGCGGCGATTGCGCTCGGTATCGCCTTCGTTGCCTTCGCGCTCGGCATGCTGATCGGCCTCGCCGGCGCGAGCATCAATGCCTATGGGCCACGGCCGGCGCGGCTCGCCGTCAGGGCCTATGTCAGCTTTTTCACCAACACGCCGCAGCTCGTGCAGATCTTCTTCCTGTTCTTCGCCCTGCCGGAATTCGGCATCCTGCTCACCCCGGTCCAGGCCGTCCTGATCGGGATGACGCTGAACGCCGGCGCCTATCTCACCGAGATCCAGCGCGCCGGCTTCCAGTCATTGCCACAGGCCGAGATCGAGGCTGCCGAAACGCTGGGCTTTTCCCGGCTGCAAACCATCCGCCATGTGATTGCGCCGCATATCGTCAAGGCGCTCTATCCATCCCTCTCGAACCAGTACATCATCATGACGCTCGGCACCTCCATGGCGGCAATCTTCGGCGTGGAGGAACTGACGGCGCGGGCCTTGAACGCCAATGCCGTGAGCTTCCGCTCGATCGAGATCTTCACGCTGACGGCCGGCCTCTACATCGTCCTGACGATCGTCGCCTCCGCCTTGCTCTATAGCGTCGGGCGCGGCCTGTTCCGGGTCAAGGCGAGGGCATTGTGATGGGCGCGTTGCAACAGCTCGCGCAGGAAGCGCCGCGCTTCTTTACCTACTGGAACATGATATTCCTTGGGCAGGCAGCGCTCAACACCTTGCTGGTGTCCTTCATCGGCTGTGCTCTTGGCTATCTGATCGGCTTCGTGATCGCGACGTTGAGGCTGCCGAGGGTCATGCCCTTTGCCCTGGTCAGGGCTGTGCTGATCGCCTGGACCGAGGCCATCCGGCGCATCCCCTTCCTCGTGCTGCTGATGTGCGTCTTCTTCGCGTTCCAGCTGTCCGGCGCCAACAAGACACTGTTCGTGATCGCCGTCACGGCTGTCAGCCTGCGCATGTCGGCCCTGGCGGCCGAGAACGTCCGGGCCGGCTACGAGGCTGTTCCGGCAAGGCAGTGGGAAGCCGCCGAGGTGCTGAACATTCCGCCCCTCCAGACACTGTTCCGCATCATCCTGCCGCAAGCCTGGAAGGTGATCCTGCCGCCCTCGACCATCCATGCCGTCAGCATGATCAAGGAGACCTCGCTGGTCTCACAGATCGGGTTCCTCGAGCTGACCTTTGCGGCCCGCATGCTGAACCAGCGCGGGTTTTCGGCGCTCATCTGCTTTGGCACCATCCTGATCCTGTACTTCGTCATTTCGTGGTCGTTCGGACGCATCGGTCACTACGCGGAGCGCCGGCTGGTCACGCAGGCCCGCGGCGCGCGGCCAATGGCCAGACTGGCGTGATCATGCACGATGCCGGCCCATCGATCGAACTTGTGCTTGACGGTCAGCCAATCCGCGTCAGTGCCCGCGGCAGCGTGGCCGGGGCCCTGCTCGAAGCCGGCGTCGCCTGGCTCCGGTCGAGCCCGCGAACGCACGGGCCGCGCGGCGCCTTCTGCTTCATGGGGGTCTGCCAGGAATGCGCGATCCTGATTGACGGTCGTCTCCAGCAGGCCTGCCTCGTGACCCCGCGTGCGGGCATGACCATCGAACGCGGCGGGGCGCCATGACGTCCCCGCAACGGTTCGATCTGATCGTCCTTGGCGCCGGGCCGGCCGGCGGACGCGCCGCCCTGACCGCCGCCGCCGCGGGCTTGACGGTCGTCCTGATCGACGAGCAATCCGCGGCCGGGGGGCAGGTCTGGCGCAAGCCCTGGGCAGAGCCGGCGCCGGCACGGGCCGATGGCCAGGCGGGCGAGGGCCTGCGCGCCGCCCTCGATGCGTCCGACGTAACGCTTGCCCTTGGCCGCCGCGTCTGGTCGGTGACCGAAG
>JAPLOW010000070.1:0-27011 GCA_026400555.1 Hyphomicrobiales bacterium | reverse complement strand
CCGAAGGCTCCATGTCCTGTGTTGCCGATCACCTGATTGTCGCCACCGGCGCCCATGAGCGGGTGATTCCGTTTCCGGGCTGGACGATGCCAGGCGTGATGGGGCTTGCCGCCGCCACGGTCCTGCTCAAGGCCGAAGGCCGCCTGCCCGGCAAGCGTGTCGTGGTTGCCGGGCGGGGTCCGCTGATGGCGCAGGTGGCGGCCGGCATTCTGGCCAAAGGCGGTCGCGTTGTTGCCGTGTTGGACCGGATGCCGCTCACCGGGTGGCTCGGGGCGCTGCCCGCGCTCGCCACGCAGCCACCGCTTCTGGCGCAAGGCGCCGGCTGGATGGGGCGTGTCCTCGCGAGCCGTACGCCGTGGTTTTTCGATCATCATGTTGCCGAGGCGCGCGGCACCGAGCGCGTCAGCGAGCTGACCGCCGTATCGGCGTCCGGTGATCACCGCGTGCTGTCCTGTGATGCGTTGGTCATCGGCGATGGCCTCGTTCCCGGAACCGAGGTGCCCCGGCTTCTGGCCGCCAGCATGCGGTTTGACCGACTGCGCGGGGGCTGGATCCCTGACTTGACGGCCGACTTCGAGACCAGCGTGCCGCGCCTGTTCTGTGTCGGGGATGGGGCCGGCATCCGGGGAGCGCTTCAGGCTGGAACCTCCGGCGAGCTGGCCGCCCTCGCCGTTGCGCGGACATTGGGGCGCAAGACCGGACCCGATCAGGTCGCCCGTCTGCGCCGCGCGTTCGCACGCGCGAGCCGTTTCAGCGATGTGGTGGCGACCATGCTGTCGGGACGGACGGCCGATGTCGCCCGGATCGGGCCAGACACGATCATCTGCCGCTGTGAGGATGTGAGCCGTGGCGAGATTGACGCTGCGACGGCTGACGGCATTCACGACATCAATCAGATCAAGCATGTCACGCGCTGCGGCATGGGTCCGTGCCAGGGCCGCATGTGCGGCGACACCGTGCAGGAACTGGTGGCGCTCGGCGCCCGGCGCTCGCGTGAGGAGGTTGGCGCATGGACGGGCCGGCCGCCCCTGCGGCCGGTGCCGCTCGGTGATCTGGTCGGCTCCTTCGACTATCACGACATTCCCGTGCCGGAGCCTGCGCCGCTATGAGCGCGCCATACGACCTGTGTGTGGTGGGCGGCGGCATCCATGGCTGCACCGTGGCCCTGTTTGCCGCGCGCGGCGGGATGAAGGTCGTTCTCATTGAGCGGGGCAGCCTCTGCCGCGAGGCGTCCGGGGTGAATGCGGGGACGCTGACCATGCAGATGACCCGCGTGGCGCTGATTCCGTACGCGCTTCAGGCCCACGCGATGTGGGCGAGCGCGGCGACATGGCTTGGCCATGACGTCGGCGTGGTCGTCTGTGACGGGCTGTCGCTCGCGTTCACGCAGGCCGAAGCGGATCTCTTGTCCTATCGGGCCGGCAAACGCCGCGAGGCCGGCGCCCCCATCGACCTGATCGATGCGAAGACCGCCCGGCTCGTCGAACCGGGCCTTGGGCCGGGCGTAATGCTGGCAGGGCACTGCAAGGTCGATGGGTTCGCCAATGCCTACCTGACGGGACTGGCCTATCGCCGCGCACTGATCGAGGCCGGCGTAACCATTCTCGAGCAGACGGCGGCCACCGACGTGCAACGGTCGCAGGGCTGCTTCGAGGTTGATACGACGGGCGTTCGGGTCAAGGCGGCGCGGCTGGTCATCGCAGGCGGCGTCTGGATCGAGGGCATGCTCGGCTGGCTTGGCGTGACCTTGCCGATCAAGGTCCTGGTCAATCAGCTTGCCGTCACCGAGCGCCAGCGTCCGGTGATGCGGACCGTGATCGGGATCGCCAGCGGCCTGCTGTCGCTGAAGCAGTACCCGCATGGCACGACCGTCATCGGTGGCGGCTGGCAGGCGCGCGGCGACCGTGACCGCGGCGGTTACGAGCTTCTGCCCGACCGGCTTGTCGGCAATGTCCGCCTTGCCTGTCATGCCATCCCGGCGCTGAGGGAGGCCCGGCTGGCGCGGGCCTGGGCAGGGCTGGAGGCCGAAACCCGTGACGCGCTGCCTGCAGTCGGTCCGGTGCCGGGCGTGCCGGACGCCTATGTCTGCGGCAGCGTCCATTCCGGCTACACCAGCGGCCCCTATCTGGCCCGGTTGCTGGCCGAGCGCATCCTTGGCCGTGAGCCGGCGATGCCGCTCTTCCCGATCGACCGCTTGCTTCATCCCATCGAGAGGGCCGCATGACACAGATCACGGCATCGCGCCTGTCCGGGATCCACGCCGCCACGGTGGTGCCGATGACCGAGCGTTTCGCCATCGACGAGACCCGCCTTGCCCAGCACCTGGCCGACGTCTCGCATGTGCCCGGCATTCGCGGCCTGTTGATCAACGGCCATGCCGGCGAGAATTTCGTGCTCGGGGCGGCCGAGAAGCGCAGGGTCATCGAGATCGCGCGTGCCAGTGTTCGCGCCGATTGCCTGCTGTGCTCGGGCGTGAACGCCGAGTCCAGCCTCGATCTGGGCCGCGAGGCCGCAACGGCCGAGGACGCCGGCGCCGATCTTGTGCTGGTTTTCCCGCCGAACAGTTTCGCGCTCAGCCACGATCCCGAGGCAGCCCTGATCCATCACCGCCATGTGCTGGATGCCTGCAACCTGCCGGTCCTTCTGTATGGCGCGCCGGTCGGCGCCGGTCACCTCGCCTATGACGGACCGACCTTGCGGGCGCTTGCCTCGGCGCCGCGCATCATCGGCATCAAGGAGGGCAGCTGGGAGATCGCCGCCTATGAGGAGCACTTGCGGATGCTCAGGGCCAGTCGTCCTGACTTCATCGTTCTGGGATCGGGCGACGAGCACCTCCTCACCAGCTACATGATCGGCAGCGCCGGCAGCCAGGTCAGTCTGGCTGCCATCGTGCCGGATCTTGTGGTGGCACTGTG
This sequence comes from Hyphomicrobiales bacterium, assembly GCA_026400555.1. Classification (GTDB taxonomy): domain Bacteria; phylum Pseudomonadota; class Alphaproteobacteria; order Rhizobiales; family Beijerinckiaceae; genus Allobosea. The sequence continues at coordinate 24,096 of JAPLOW010000070.1, read as the reverse complement.
GGACGCGTCGCAACGTCAGGACTGGACCGAAGCCATGCGGCTGCACAATCTGCTCTATCCGCTGTCGGTCGCCATTTACCGTGATGCGCCCGGCGGGCGGGCCACCGCGCGCCTCAAGGCCTGCCTGGCGCTGATGGGCAAGCTGCCCTCGGCCACCGTGCGTCCTCCGCAGCCACCGCCCAGCGCCGCCGAATTCGCCCGTCTCAGGGCAGCGCTTGTCCATGCCGGGGTTGCATTGAACGGGTCCGGCCATGGTGCATGATCCCGAGCGTCTGGCGGCCCGGCTGGTCGCGACGGCGGAGAGCCGCGCCGACGCCGCCCTGTCGTTCCTGAAAGACCTGATCGCCCTGTCGCGCCATGGCGAGGCGGCGGTTCAGGATCATGTTGCGGCGCGGCTTCAGGCGCTCGGCTGCACCATCGAGCGCCTTGTCTACCGCCCGGAGGATGTTCCGGTCCGCCATGAGTTCGCCTCCGCTGCGGCGATGGATGCCGAACCGCGCGAGAGCATCGTGGCCCGCTTCGGCGGCGCGGGGGCAGGCCGCAGCGTGATCTTCTTCGCCCATCCCGATGGCGAGCCGGTCAGGGGCGTGGAGCGCTGGTTCCGTGATCCCTTTGCCGGCGTCATCGAGAACGGACGGATCTACGGTTGGGGCGTCGCGGACGATCTTGCCGGCGTGGCCGGTTTTGTCGAGGCGCTGGCCACGCTTGTGGCTGCCGGCGTCGCGCCAGCGGGCGTGATCACCCTGGCCTCGACTCCAAGCAAACGTCATGCGCGCGGGGTTTTTCAGGTCCTGCATGCCGGCTTTCGCGCCGATGCCGCAGTGTACATGCACCCGGCGGAGTCCGGCGTCGGCATGCGCGAGATCAAGGCTGTCGCCTCGGGTCTGCTGGAGCTCAAGGTCACCGTTTCCGGCCGGTTGCCGCAGACGCGCGAGCCTTGCCACACCGCCTTCGCCCATCGTGCGGTGAACCCGCTCGACAAGGCCCTTCACCTGATCGCAGCCCTGCACAGACTGGGCGAGGAGCGTGCCGCCCGGATCCATCATCCGGCGCTTGAGAGGGCTGTCGGGCGGTCCACAAACATCCTCATTGCAAACCTGATCTGCGGCACGGCAGGGCAGTCGACCCGGATCGCGGACCACTGCAGTTTCGGCGTCTCGGTCGCCTTTCCGCCCGGAGAGCGGCTTGAGGATGTCCAGTCCGAGCTGGCCGAGGCGCTGGCAGTGGCGGCTCGCGCCGATGAATGGCTCCGCGCCACCCCCCCTGCAGTCGACTGGATCGCCGGTGTGACGGGGGCGGAAGTCGCCGACAGCCACCCGCTCTACCGGACGGTCAGCGGCGCGGTGACGCGGGTCACCGGTCAGGCTCCATTCGTCAATCCGCTGCACACCTCCAGCGACATCCGGGTGCCGATGGTCCAGGCGGGAATCCCGACGGTCGGCCTTGGGCCATTGGGTGGCGATCTGACGCAGAACGGGGCCCATGACGAATGGGTGGACGTGGCCGACTATCTGCGATCGGTGACGGTCGCGGCGCTGGTCATGGCGGAATGGTCGGCCTGATGCGATCGGCGTTCAAGGCTGCATGCCGCATTCACAACTCGACTTTGGACATCAGGGCTCACATGATCATCAGTCAAGGCGGGGGTGTTCATGGGCTCTGAAACGAAACGCGATGTCGCGGCCATGCCGGTATCGTCCGATCCGGTGACCGTCGAGATCGTGCGCGGCGCGATCTCTGCTGCCCAGACTGAAATGGAAGCCCTGATCGAGCGCACCGCGATCTCGGCCTTCATCCGTGAGAAGAAGGATTTCTACACAGCGCTGTTCGACCGCGACGGCGTGATGGCGGTTGGGTCCAACGTGCCGATCTTCGGCGACATGACGACCCCGGTGATCAAGTCCTTTCCCCTCGACAGCATGAAGCCCGGCGACGTCTACTGGTACAACGACTGCTACGGCTCGCGCGGAGCGATCTCGCACTCCAATGACCAGGTCCTGATCGCACCGGTCTTTCTGGCGGGCCGCCGATCGGCCTTTGTCATGGCCTGGGCCCACTTTGCCGATATCGGAGGGCTCAGGCCCGGCTCGATCAGCCCCGACGCGACCGACATCTTCCATGAAGGCATTGTCGTCCCGCCGACCAAGCTGATCGATCAGGGTGTCACGAACGAGGCGGCGCTGGCGATTTTCCATCGCAACTCGCGCTATCCGGGCCAGAGTCAGGGCGACATGCGCGCCTTGATGGCCAGCATCGATCTTGGCGTCAGGAGAGTTGAGGAAATCCTCGCCCGCTTTGGGGCCGACACCGTCCAGGATGTGCTGGAGCAACTGCTGGAGCGTACACGCCGGCTCGTCCGCACCCGCCTGTCGGAAACCTTCGCCTATGGCACGCACCGCTTCACCGATGCGATCGACTCCGATGGCCATGGCAGCGGCCCGTTCCGGATCCGCTTCGCCCTGACGCGCGAGGCCGGCGCGGACGCAGAGGACCGCTTCATCTTCGACGCGACGGAAACGGATGATCAGGCCTATGGTCCGGTGAATTTCCTGATGAACCCCGGTGTGCCGGGGATGGCGCTCGGACTGTACTATCTCGGCGGAGACCCATCGCAGGTCTGCAACGCGGGCGGGCCACGAGCGCTCGATGAGGTGCGCCTGCGCGAGGGCTCGCTGCTCTGGCCGAAGTTCCCGGCGCCGCTCGGGATGCGCGGGCTGACCATGATGCGCGTTCTCGCGGCGCTCAACGGGCTGGTCAATGCCGCTGGCGGTGGGGCTCCTGCAGCTCATTCCGCCTATGTGATCACCATGATGCGCGGCGTCTATCTCGACCAGGCCGGTGCGCGCCAGCCCTTCCTTCTCGCTGATGGCATCGGCGTTGGCTACGGCGCGCGGCCGACGGCGGATGGCATCGATGCGGTCTATTTCGTCGCCCAGGAGAACTATCCGGTCGAGTTTCTCGAACTCGGCTACCCGGTCCGGCTGCGCGCCTATGGCGTGGTCTCAGATTCCGGCGGCGCGGGCCGCCACCGCGGCGGCTGCGGCATCCTGCGCGAATACGAAATCCTGGCCGAGGAAGCCACGTTCGGCGTGCGCATCGACAGCGTCAAGAATCCGCCCTGGGGCATCGCCGGCGGAATGGGTGGCGGTGTGGGCCGTGTCACGGTCAATGCCGGCCTGCCATCCGAGCGCGTGCTGCCCCCCTTGTCCGATGGCCATGTGCTCAGACGGGGCGATATCCTCAGGATCGAGACCGGGGGCGGTGGCGGTCATGGCCACCCCCATGACAGACCACCCGCAGAGGTCTTGGAGGATGTCCTTGGCGGTTATGTCAGCGAGGCTGCCGCCCGGACCCTGTATGGCGTCGCCATCGTCGATGACGCTGTCGATGGGGCCATGACCGCGCGGCTGCGCGCAATCCGGCCCAAGGCAGGCGCCTTTCACCGCACGGAGTATGTCGATGCGCTCGTCTGACACGGCACTGTCGGTCGCGGTCGACATCGGCGGAACCTTCACGGATGTGGCGCTGCAGGACCGGGCAACCGGTGCCGTCTGGCGCGCCAAGACGCCAAGCGTGCCGTCAGATCCCTCGCAGGCCTTCGTGGCGGGCGTTCTTCTGGCGCTCGCCCAGTCCGGTCGGACGCCCGACCAGCTCGACCGTGTGCTGCATGGCACCACGGTCGCCACCAACATGATCCTCGAAAGCAAGGGCGCACGGGCGGCCCTGGTCACCACGGCGGGATTCCGCCATGTGCTCTCGATCGGTCGGCAGGACATTCCACGCCGCGCCAATCTCTATGCCTGGGTCAAGCCGACCCGTCCGGTGCCTGCCTCGCGGGTGTTCGAGGTGACCGAGCGCGTCGCAGCTGGCGGCGCTGTGCTTGAGCCGCTTGATGAGGCGAGCGTGCGCCGCGCGGCCGAAGCCTGCCGCAAGATGGGCGTGTCGGCCGTTGCCGTTTGCCTCCTGCATGCCTATGCCAATCCGGACCATGAGCGGCGTGTTGCGGAGATCCTGACCGAAGAGCTGCCGGGCGTTTCCATCACGGCCTCGATTGATGTCCTGCCAGTGGTGCGCGAATACGAACGAACCCTTGCGACCGCACTCAACGCCGTGGTGACGCCGGGCGTCTCGACCTATGTCGGACGGCTTGAGGACCGTCTGAAGGATCTGTCGGTCGCCGCTCCGCTGATGCTGATGCAGTCCAATGGCGGCGTGGCCGGTGCATCGCGCATCCGCCAGGCAGCGGTCACGACGGCGCTGTCGGGTCCCGCGGCGGGCGTCGTTGGCGCGCGGCAGGCCGCAGCCGCCTGCGGCATCGACAACATCATCACGGTCGATATTGGCGGCACAAGCGCCGACATCTGCCTGATCGAGGCCGGTCGGATCAAATTGACGCAGCATGGGCAGGTCGGCAACTGGCCGTTGCCGCTGCCCATGGTGGACATGGTCACCATCGGCGCCGGCGGGGGCTCGATCGCCCGCGTGAAGAATGGCGGCTTGGTGGTTGGCCCGGAAAGCGCTGGCGCTGTCCCGGGTCCCGCCGCCTATGGCCGGGGCGGACAGGTCGCGACGGTCACCGACGCCCATGTGGTGCTCGGACATTTGCCCGACAGCCTGCTCGATGGCGGCATGGGCCTCGATGCGTCGGCAGCCCGCGATGTGGTCGCCAGGACGGTTGCGGAACCGCTGGGCCTGTCGCTGGAAGCCGCGGCGCGCGGCATCCTTTCGGTGGGCGACAACCACATGGTTGGTGCACTGCGCGTGGTCTCGGTCGAGCGCGGTTACAATCCGCGCGATTTCACGCTGGTGCCCTTTGGCGGGGCCGGCCCCCTGCATGGCTGCGCTCTCGCCAGCCTGCTGGGCGTCACACGCGTGATGATCCCGGTTGCGCCGGGCGTTTTGTGTGCCGACGGCCTTCTTGGCGCTGACATCCGTGCTGAATTCAGCCGCACGCTGCCGCGCGCCGGCACGGTCGACATTGCCATCGCGGAGGCGATCTTCGCGGAGCTCGACGCCAAGGCGGAGGCGTGGCTGGTCGGCGAGCGGGTCGCTGTCGCCCAGCGCAGCTCGACCCGGACAGCGCTGATGCGCTATCGAGGACAGGGCGGCGAGGTTCCGACGCAGTGGGTTGGCGAGGCCCGCGCGCTCGAGGCAGCCTTCGAGGCGACGCACAAGGCGCTTTATGGCTTTACGCTCGATGCGCCGATCGAGTGCGTCACCTTGCGTGTCGAGGCCGTGGGCGCTGTCGCCAATCCGCCACGACAGACCTGCCCACCCGGAAGCGGCGCAAAGCCCGCCGCGCATCGCTCCATGCTGGTCGGCAAGACCCTGGCCATGGTCCCGGTGTATGATCGTGGAACGCTTGGCGCCGGAGACCAGTTCAGCGGACCTGCCATCGTCACCCAGCTCGATGCGACCACGCTGGTCGAGCCAGGCTGGCTGGTCACCGTGCACGAGAGCGGCGCCCTGCTGCTGACCGTTTCCGGCTAGGGCGTCAGGTGTACGGTTGCCGCGTTGCAGTCTCCCAACGAACCGAAAGCATGTCCGATGGCGCCACCTGTTGATCTTTCGGCCGCAGGCCGTTCCGAGGCGGAACTGGCGGACGTCTTCGCCCATATCGACGCGCACCGCGACAGCTTTGTTGCGCGCGTCATGGACTATGTCCGCCATCCAAGCATCAGCGCCCAGAACATCGGCATTGCCGAGGTTGGCGCCATGCTGCTGGAGATGCTGACCAGGCTCGGGCTGGAGGCGCAGTCGATCCCGACGGCGCGGCACCCCATGATCCTCGGCCGCTGGGACAAGAAACCCGGCGCGCCGACCGTGCTGCTTTACGGGCATTATGACGTGCAGCCGCCGGAACCGCTTGAGCTCTGGCTCAGCCCACCATTCGAGCCGACGATCCGGGATGGTCGCATCTGGGCGCGGGGCATCGGCGACAACAAGGGCCAACACTTCGCCCAGTTGCTGGCGATCGAGGCGCATCTCGCGGTGACCGGCACGCTGCCGTGCAACGTCGTGGTTCTGCTCGAAGGCGAGGAAGAGATCGGAAGCCCGCATATCGCCGACTTCGTGCGGGAGCATCGCGATCTGCTGAAGGCGGATCTCGTTGTCACCGCCGATGGACCGCTGCATGCATCGGGCAAGCCGGTCGTCACCTTCGGCGTGCGCGGGGTCGCGTCCTTCGAGCTGCGGGCGAGGACGGCCAATCGGGACATGCATTCCGGCAACTTCGGCGGCGTCGCCCCCAATGCCGTCTGGTCATTGGTGCATCTGCTTGCGACGATGCGCAATGCAAACGGCGAGATCACCATCGACGGGCTGCATGACAGGATCATTCCGCCCACCAATGCGGAGCGCGAGATCGCCGCCGGGCTGCCGCTCGATCTTGCCGGAACCATGGCGGAGCTCGGCCTCAAGCGGCTCGATGCGCCGGCGGACAGGCCCTTCTATGACCGGCTCATGTTCCATCCGACGCTGACGATCAACGGGCTCCATGGCGGTTATGGCGGGCCGGGCAGCAAGACCGTGCTGCCCTGCGAAGCGATCGCCAAATGCGACATCCGCCTCGTCGAGGCCATGACGCCGGAAGACGTGTTCGACAAGGTCGCAGCGCATGTGAAGCAACATGCACCCGATGTCGCCTTCATCGCCCTCGGCGGCATGCTGCCGTCGAAGACCTCCTTCGAGAACCCGTTCGCGCCGGCCGTCATCGAGGCCGTGCGGCTTGGCAATGGCACCGACCCCCTGCTCTTCCCAGCGCTGGGCGGAAGCCTTCCCGATTATGTCTTCACCAAGATCCTCGGCCTGCCGGCCTTCGGAACGCCCTATGCCAATGCAGACGAGGCCAATCACGCGCCCAACGAGAACCTGAGCCTGGACTGCTTCCACAACGGCATCCGGACCGGGGCAGCACTCCTCGCTACGCTGGGCCGGATGCAGCTGTGAGGCATCAACGCCGTTACAGGGCGCTGTCGACCACGCGGACCGCCTCCCGCATCGCGGCGGTGAAGCGGTTCTGGCCGCGCAACAGCTGGGTCTTGGCAAAGCCGGCTTGCACCGGCTCCGCGCCTGAGAGCTTCGTGGCTTCCGCCAGCATCGGCAGGGGTGGCAGCGCATAGGCTGGGTCATGCCTGAATCTGGCTTCAAGCGTGAAGTTCACCGGCACCAGAATGCGCGCCAGGCGCATCAGGGCGTCATTGACCCGTCTTTGATCCGTCGGTCCGGACGCGATCTTGGCGTGGAGCACGTCGAGGCGTGCCGCCAGGGTGGCCGCCGCGGCGCGTGAGGGGCCAAGATCAAATGCGGCTCCTGCCGCTTTGGCATAGGTGTCGATCGTGGCCAGGAACTCCGCGACGGCTGCCCGCCAGTTCACCGGCAGGACATCGGCGTTGGCGTGCCGCAGGACAGACAGCAGATAGATCCGCATGTCGGTCATCAGCACATCACGGTCGGCGATCTCGAGCGTGTCATTCTCGGTGTGCCAGGCGATGTTCCCGCCGCAGCCGGAGACGGCATAGTAGTTCTTCTCGGCCCTGAGCGCGTCTGGCATGGTCGAGGACAGCATGAAATAGCTCGAAATGCCAATATTGTTGAACGAGTAGTCACCGGCCTGGTTGGGCCGCTTGAACACCGGCATCTGGCCGGCGATCTCGCTGATGACGGCTGCCACATGGTCCCGCGTCTCGGTCATGGCGGTGGTCTGGTGATAACTCGTAGCCCAACGGCAGCCCGGCGAGTCGCAATTGATCTGCGCGACGCAGGCCTCGTCGAGATCCTCCGCGAAGTGGTCGGCAAACCATGTCGAACCGGCATAGCGCCCGGTCGAGTGGCCCGGCCACCAGGCGATGCGAACCGAACGCCTGAGATTGCCCCGGTTTGCATGCAGCACCCGCGCCAGCTCCAGCAAGGTCGCATCGCCCGTGGCGTTGTCGCCGACGCCGACATCCCAGGAATCGTAGTGTCCATGGACCAGCACGAAGCGATCGGGCTCGACGCTGCCCGGAATGGTCACGACGGGCACTTTCTGCGGATACCAGCCCTCGGTGAGTTCCGTGGACACACGCGCCCTCTGCCCAGCCTTCGCGGCGGCGATCAGGCTCTGGCCGTCCGGATTGCTGACCGCGACGACCGCAATCCTTGGTTTGCGCGGCAGATCATCGAGGTCCGGCGAACCCCACACTGTGGTACAGGTTCCCCAATGGATATCGACGCCGGGATTGATCGCGATGGCGGCGATCGCGCCCCACTCCTCCAGCAGCGAGCAGGTACCGGGATTGGCGAAGCCGTTCAGGATGGCGATCTTGCCGCCGACCCGGGTTGGTCCGTCAACGCCGCCATCCTTGAAGATTTCCTTCGGGTCACGCGTATAGGAGCGGAACTTCTCCTCGTCGGCATCGAGATAGACCAGTTCGCCCTCGACGCCGCCTGGCACCGAGACGGACATGGACGGCGGCTTGGCGCGCAAAACCTTGCCGCCGAGCGTGACCGAGGCGCTGATGGGAACGGACAGGTAGATCGATGGCTCATGGACATCGACGGGAATACCAAGCGTCTTCAGCCGGGCGACGATCGCGTCGGCGCCAACATTGACCTCCTCGGGCAGCCAGCGCGGCATGCGCGAGAAGGTTTCGACAAGCTCCCAGGGCGTGTCGAGTGAGATATGGCCGAGAATGGCGGCTTCGGTGGCGGAAAGGGGCATGGCTTTTCTCGTACGGTGTCAGGTTCGGGTTGGTTGCGGTGCGTTCAGCCTGCCGCTGCAACGAGCGCTTCCGCTTCGCGCAGGGCGGCGATGTATCGGTTTTGTCCGCGAACCAGGTGGGTCCTGGCGAAGCCGAGGGTGGTCTTGTCGAGACCCTTGAGGTCGAGCGCTGTCGCCAGCGTCGGCAAGGCCGGCACAGGGACTGCGGGATCATGCCTGAAGCGCGGCGCGCGCGTGTAGTTGATCGGCACGAGGATGCGCGCGAGGCGCTGGATCGTGTGATTGGCCGACCGGGGGCTGATCTTCCCTTGTCGCGCCGCTGCGTAAAAGCCGGTCAGAGCCTTGCCCAGGCTCGCCGTCGCCGCAGCAGCGGGTCCAAGATCGAAGGCCTTGCCGGCCGCCTTCTGATATCGGGCGATCGTCTCGCTGAATTCGGCAACCTGCGCTTTCCAGTCGAAGGGCAGGATCTCGGCGTCGGCAATGCCCGCCACCACTTCCAGATAGACCTTCATGTCACGCAGCAGGATGTCCTTGTCGGCGATCTCGAGCGTGTCGTTCTCCGTGTGCCAGGCGATGTTCCCGCCGCAGCCACCGACGGTGTAGTAGCCCTTCTTGGCCCTCAGATCATCCGGCATGGTCGAGGACAGCATCAGCAGGCTCGAAATGCCGATGTTGTTGAACGAGTAGTCTCCGGCGCGGTGGGGCCGCTCGCCATGCGAGGCCAGCCCGGCCACCGACTTGATGACGTCCTGGGCGAAACCCTCGGTTTCCTTCATCCACGAGACGTCCTTGAACTCGGTCGCCCAGCGGCAGCCCGGCGAGTCGCAGTTGATCTGCGCCACGCAATTGGCGTCGAGATCGAGACCGAAGTGGTCGGCGAACCAGGTCGAGCCGGCGTAGCGGCCGGTGGAATGGCCCGGCCACCAGGCGATCCGGACGGAGCGCTTGAGCTTGCCGGCGTGCTTGGTCAGCACACGGGCGATCTCGAGCATGGTGGCGTCACCGGTGGCATTGTCGCCGACGCCGACATCCCATGAGTCATAATGCCCATGCAGCAGCACGAACTTGTCCGGTTCCTCGCTGCCGCGGATCTCCACAACGGGGACTTTCTGCTTGTACCATCCCTCCTCCAGATATGTGGCGAGGGTGACTTTCTGGCCGGTTCCCGCCAGCGCGATCAGGGCCTTGCCATCGGGATTGTTGACCGCAAGCACGGGAATACCCGGCTTGCGCGGCAGATCGTCGAGATCGGGCGTTCCCCAGATCGAGGTGCAGATGCCCCAGTGGATGTCGATGCCGGGGTTGACGGCGATCACGCCGACCGCACCTGCAAGCTCGAACTCCCTGATTTTCTGCGGAAAGGCGAAGCCTTCCGAAATCGCGATCTTGCCGCGCAGGGACTCAAGATCGGACTGCTTCTGGTTCTTCTGGAACAGGGTGCCGATCGAGGCGGAATAGACGGCCGGCACATAGACGATCTCGGCTGTCACGCCCTCGGTCGGACGTGAATAGGCGGGCGGCTTGGCCCGTATCGTCGTCTTGCCCACGGTCACGGACGCCTCGAAAGGCACTGAGAGATAGATTTCGGGCTCGTGGACGGTCACCGGCACGTTGTGCTTCTTCAGGCGCGACACGATCATCTCGGCGCCCTTGTTCACATCCTTTGGTTTCCAGCGCGGCGTCCTGGCGAACAGCTCGACCAGGTCCCATGGGGCATCGAGGCTGACGTCCTTCAGCATGTCCTTGTGCGTTTTCATCGTTCGCTTCCCTGTGCAGGCTTGTTGTTCTAGGCGAGATGGCAGGCGACCCGTCTGCCCTGGCCGAGGTCACGCAGGAGCGGCTCCTCCGCGGCGCAGCGGGCGACGGCCATGGGGCAGCGGTCACGGAAACGACAGCCCCTGGGCTGGCCCCGCGCATCCGAGACGTTGCCGATGATCGGCAGCGCCGCGTGGCTCTGGTCGACGCGCGGCACCGGCACGGCGTTGACCAAGGCGCGCGTATAAGGATGCAGCGGCGTCTTCAGAAGGTCGGCTGTCGGTCCCTGCTCGACGATCTTGCCAAGATACATCACCAGCGTGGTGGAGCAGACATAGCGCACCAGCGCGAGATCATGGGAAATGTAGAGCGCGGCAAGGCCGAGCGTGGCCCTGACCTCCCGCATGACGTTGAGGACACCGGCGCGAACCGATACATCCAGCATGGAGACCGGCTCATCGGCGACGATGAAGTCCGGCTCCAGCACCAGCGCGCGCGCGAGGACGATGCGCTGCAACTGCCCGCCGGAGAGCTGGTGCGGAAACAGTCCCTCAAACCTCGACAGCGGCGGCAGCCTGACCTGCGCAAGCGCTTTCTCGACCTTGTCGCGGTGGCTCGCGCGCTCGACGCCGGTGTTGACGAGCGGCTCGGCCAGCACCCGCTCGATGGTGAAGCGCGGGTTCAAGGCATCGAACGGATTCTGGAAGACGAGTTGCGCGCGTTTGCGGAAGGCCGTGAGATCATCACCCTTGAGCGTGTCGATGGCGACACCGTCAAAGGCGATGCTGCCGGCGGACGGTTCGGTGAGTTTCAGCAGCAACCGACCGGTCGTGGTCTTGCCGCAGCCTGACTCCCCGAGCAATCCGACGCTCTCGCCCTTGCCAATGCACAGATCGATCCCGTCGACGGCGTAGACATGCGGTCGCTGCCCGCTGAACATGTCCGAAAGCCGACGTGGCGCGGCAAAGCGTTTGGTCAGGCCGTTGGCCGCGACGAGCGGATGTGCCGATGTTTGCGCTGAGGTCATTGCGGCCTCTGCCATGTGGCGATGTCACGCGACTGGCGCCGGAGCCGTTCGCTGTCCGCGTGGCGATGACAGGCGAAGCGTGCGCCTGTTTCGGCAACCTCCGTGCGCGGATCATCGCTGATGCAGACCGGCAGGGAAAAGGGACAGCGCGGCTGGAAGCGGCAACCGACCAGCGACTGGGACAGATCAGGCGGGCTGCCCTCGATCGGGACGAGATCATGGGCCGCGCTCTCGAGATCGGGAAAGGCGTTTGTCAGACCCATCGTATAGGGATGGCGCGGCTGTTCGAGGACGTCGCGGGTGCTGCCGCTTTCGACCACACGGCCGGCATACATGACCACCACCTGATCACACAGATAGGCCACCACACTGATGTCATGCGTGACCAGGATCATCGACAACGACAGCCGCCGCTGCAGATCGCGGATCACGTCGAGGATCTGGCGCTGCACGATGACGTCGAGCGCCGTCACAGGTTCGTCGGCGATCACCAGGCTCGGGTTGAGTGCCAGCGCCAGCGCGATCGCCACGCGCTGGCGCATGCCTCCCGAGAACTGATGCGGATATTCGTCCAACCGCCCTGGATTGAGACCCACCATCTCGAACAGCGCGCTGGCGCGTGCCCTGGCCTCGGCCCTTGTCTTGCCGCCACGATGGATCAGAACCTCCTCGATCTGGCTGCCGATGCGATAGACCGGGTCCAGCGAGTTCATGGCGCTCTGCGGCACGAAGGAGATCTCGCGCCAGCGCGCGTCAAGCCAGGCCTTCGGCGGGCCGCTGACAAGGTCGCGGCCATGCAGCAGCAGTTCGCCGCCCGCGATCCGTGCGCTCTGGTGGAGGACGCCGGTGATGCTGCGCGCCACGGTCGGCTTGCCGCAGCCCGACTCCCCGACAAGGCCGAGGATCGCGCCCTTCGGCACCGAAAAACTGATCCCATCCACTGCGCGCACCACGCCGCGGGCCGTCCTGTATTCGACGCTGAGGTCCCGGACCTCAAGGACAGGCTGATCCGCCATCACGACCTCAGCTTCGGGAAGAGGACATCCTCTGCCCCGCGCGCGATGAAGAAACCGGCGATGACGACAAGAATGATGCACAGGCCCGGCGGCACGAACCAGTGCCAGCTGCCCCGCGACAGGGCCTGCGACACGAACGCATCCTGCAGCATGTAGCCCCAGGAGATGTTCTTGGCATCGCCAAAGCCGACGAAACTGACGGCGGCCTCGGTGAGAATGGCCCAGCCGATCGCCACCGAGCCATACAGGAACGTCAACGGCAGGATGTTCGGCGCGACATGGACGAACAGGATGCGGGCGTCGGATGCGCCGGTGACGCGGGCGGCCTCGACATAGGCGCGCTCCTTCACGGTGAGGACCTGGGCGCGGATGACGCGCGCCGTGTTGGGCCAGAGCAGAAGCACGACGGCGACGATCACGTTGGTCGTGCTGGAGCGGGAAAAGCCTGCCAGCACGATGGCGAAGGGCAGAAACGGGATCGCCAGCGCCAGATCGGCGAGCCGCATCAGGATGGCGTCGAGCTTGCCGCCGAAATAGCCGGCCAGCAGCCCGATCAACGTGCCGAAGGCCGCCACGCAGATCGCGGCGGTGAAGCCGACGACGAGCGCGATCCGGGAGCCGCCGATGAGCTGCGAGTAGACGTCCCGGCCCAGATTGGTCGTCCCGAGCAGGTAGGCGGCGCTGGGAGGCTGGTTCGAGGCAACCCGTCCATTGGCGCGGAAGAGGATGTCACCAGGATCATGGGTCATCAACTGGTCGGCAAACACGGCGACGATGATCAGGACGGCGTAGATTGTCAGCCCGGCCACGGTGAACGGGTCCCGCAGCAGGCGCGCCAGCTTGCCGGCCAGGCCGGGTGCCGCTCCGGCGCGGCTCGCTGCCATGTCAGGAGCGGCCATGAGACACCCGCGGGTCGAGGAGGCCGTAAAGAACGTCCACCACCAGGTTGAGGACGATCAGCACCACCGCAATGACGAAGAACGCGCCCTGCGCCAGCGGATAGTCGCTCTGGGAGACGGCCGTCACCAGCAGCCTCCCGAGGCCGGGCCAGGAGAACACGGTCTCGACCACCACATTGCCCCCCAGGGTGGCGCCGAGGCCCAGCGCGAAGGCTGTCACCACGGGCAGCAAGGCGTTCCGCGCCGCATGGTGCAATGTGATGCGCCATTCCGACAGGCCCTTGATGCGCGCCATGGTCACGAACTCGTCGTGCAGGACTTCAAGCATCGTGGACCGCATCAGCAGCAGCGGCAGGCCCTGCAGGTAGAGTGCAAGCGTGACGGCCGGCAGGATCAGGTGCAGCAGGAAATCCCGGCTGAAGATCCGGTGCAACTCGCTGTCGAAGAACATGCCGGCGCTGTTCGCTCCGCCCGCAGGAAGCCAGCCGAGCGAGAAGGCGAAAACTGTCAGCAGGATCATGCCAAGCCAGAATTCCGGAGCGGCGCGCGTCGCCAGCGCCATTGGCACGAGGATGCCCTCCGCCAGCGTCCCGCGCTTGGTTGCGAGCCATGCGCCGGCGAGAATCCCGAAGGCATAGGCCAGCACCAGCCCGGTCATGGTCAGGATCAACGTGTTGGGCAGCGCCGACAGGATGATCGACCAGACCGGTTCGCGCCGGAAGAACGATGTCCCCAGATTGCCCTGGGCGAGGTTCCAGACATAGAGCAGGTATTGTTCATGGAGCGGCCGGTCGAGGCCGAACTGCGCCATGATCAACTGCTGCTGCTCGTCGTTGAGCGCCTCGCTGATATAGGCGGCCATCGGATTGCCCGGCATCAGCCGGAACATCAGGAACAGGATCGTGACCACCGCCCAGAGCAGCACAAGACTGTGGGCAAGGCGCTGCAACAGATAGCTCAAGTCAGCGTCCTCGCCCTGTCCGGTTCCATCAACCCCGCGTCAACCCGGAGGCTGCAGGGTTTCCTTGACACCGGCGGGATAGCGCAGGCGACCGCCTTCGACCTTGTATCCGGCCTGCTCCAGCATCGTCCTGGCGGCAGCGATGCCACCCGCTGCCGGCTTCACATCGGCCGAGTGCCAGAACCCGATGGCTGGCGAGACATGGCTGACGGACCTCACCGCGTAGCCGTTCCATGCTGCCGAGACGAGAACATTGCGGTCGATGGCTGCCGACAGCGCGTTGCGGAACTTAACATCCGAAAAGGGCAGCCGGCGGTTGTTGAAGGCAAGGAACTCGATGCCGACATCGGTTTCCTGCGTCAGCTTGATGTTGGCGTTGTCCTTCGAGAGCTTTTCGAGCACGTCCGGATCGCCGCCATATTCCGACAACAGGTTGATGTCGCCGGAGCGCAGCATGCCGACGACGGCTTCCGCGTTCGGGATGACCCTGAGGACGAGGCGGTCGATCTTGGGGGCGGCCCAATGCTCGGCGAACTTGTCGAGCACGATTTCCTCGTTGAGGCGCGCGCGCACCTGCTTGAACGGACCCGAGCCCACATTCATCGCATCGCGGATGGATTCGAGGTTTTCCGGCTTGCCCTCGACGCTCTTCAGATGCGGCTCCCAGATGTGCTTGGGTACGACATAGACGCGTCCGAGTGCGGTTGTGGCGAAAGCCGCGTTCGGCCGCTTGAGGTGGAAGCGCAGCGAGAATTCGCCGGTGCGCTCGATGCGGTCGATGTCCGTGACGAAGGGCTTGTACATGGGCGACTTGTCGGTCGTCATCGGCGCTTCGTAGGAGAAGATCACGTCCTCGATCGTCACCGGCTTGCCGTCATGGAACTTCATGTCCTTGCGGATCACGATGTCCACGGTCTTGTCGTCGGTGAACTTGAAGGACTCCGCCGCCCATGGCCGCGGCAGACCGTCCGGCCCGATCCGGACAAGGCGGTCCCAGATCAACTCGTTCATCCAGCTGTCGGGCGCGCCGGCAATGTAGAGCGGATGGATCGCCTGAAGGGCCGTGCCGCTGTTGATGATCATGGTCTTCTGCGCAGCCCGCGGTGCCGCGCCGATGAAGGTCCAGAAATTGCGAATGCCGACACCCTTTTGCACCACGATGCTGGCGGGGTCGAACACGGATTGGTTGAAGGCCTGGAGCGTGTTCGGATGCACAAGGAAGGCGTAGGGCTGGTCGCGGTTGACGATCTCCTGCGCTGTCCGCACCAGTTTCTGCCGCGCGGCCGGATCGACTGTCTGACGCTGCTCTTCGGCGACCTTGTCGTATTCGGGATTGTTGTAGCCGACGAAGTTGAACCCGCGCGGGGCGGTCGACGAGTGAAACAGGTTAAACGTCATCTCATCGGGGTCGCTTCGTTCGGGCCGGCCCACCATGCGCCACATGGTGGTGTCCCACTTGTCGCGGTCGAACCAGACAAGCTGGGTCTGGGCCTGCCGCGCCATTGGACGGACCTCGACGTCAAGGCCGAGCTGCTTCCAGGCCTGCGCGATGAGCTGGGCGGCCTGGAACGCCTGCGGCACAGCGCCTTGCGTGTCGGAAATCAGCACGATCTTGCGGACCGGATCGCCGGCGCCCTGCGCCAGCGCGAGATGCGCCGGACCGAGGGCGGCCATGATGACCCCGGCGCCGATCGAGATGGCAGTCTGACGGCGTGAAAGCTTCTGCACCATGACCCTGGACACTCCCCTTGTTTCGACGTTGTCTGATGGAAGGAAACTGGAATCCTGGACGTGATTGAAGCACACCCCGGCGATTTGTAAATCCGTATTCGTGGCACTCTGTAGACAGCCTGTACACAATCTGCGCAATCGGCCATGCGTACCGCGCAGCACCATCCGGCTCACAGGCGTTTCGCGACAGAATCTGTGCTGGAACGGCGCTTCGACACGGGCCTGTCATGGCGAAGGAAGGTCCGGCATGGCGGCGAGGAGCATCCGTGTGTAGGGGTTCGCCGGGTTGCGGAAAACGTCTTCAGCCTGCCCCGTCTCGACGATTTCGCCACGGTTGACCACGGCAAGGCGGTCGCAGATGTAGCGCACGACCGACAGGTCGTGGCTGATGAAGACATAGGTCAGCCCGAGGCGCTGCTGCAGCCCGTGCAGGAGGTTGAGCACCTGCGCCTGGACGGACACGTCGAGCGCCGAAGTCGGCTCATCAAGAAGCAGCATCGCCGGCCCGGTGGCCAGGGCGCGGGCGATGCCGATCCGCTGGCGTTGGCCGCCGGAAAACTCATGCGGATAGCGGTGCAGGTGCTGTTCGGCGAGGCCGACCATGGCGAGCAGTTCGGCGGCGCGCGCCGTCCGGGTCCGCTGGTCGAGACCCAGGGTTGCGCGGTGGATCAGCATGGGCTCCGTGACGATGTCGTGAACCGTCATGCGGGGATTGAGCGACGCATACGGGTCCTGGAAGACGATCTGGATGCGGGCGCGCAGGCGGCGCATGGCCGCAGCCGACAACCGCGCCATGTCGTCGCCTTCAAACAGGATCCGCCCGGAGGTCGGCATGTCGAGCCGCAGGATCAGGCGCGTGAGCGTGGTCTTGCCGGAGCCTGATTCACCCACGATGCCAAAGGTCTCGCCCCGGTCGACGGCAAGGCTGACATCGCGCAGGGCGCTGACGGTCCTGCCGGAGTTGAACAGGCTGCGGCGTCCGCGGAACTCCTTGGACACCCGTTCAAGCACAAGCATCAGGCCGCCTCCGCCGCCGGGCCAGGTTTGAGGCAGGCCGCCATGTGACCGCCGCCGAGATCGACCGGCTGGGGCGGCCCGGCCCGGCAGGCCTCGGCGGCCTGCGCACAGCGCGGCGCAAAGCGGCAGCCGCGCGGGGGCTTGATCAGGTTCGGCACCTGTCCGGGCAGGCCCTTCAGTTCACCGCGGCGGACTCCGCTTGTCGGGATCGATGCCATCAGGGCCCGCGTATAGGGGTGCGACGGCTTTCGCAGCAGCGCAGCGACCGGTCCGCTCTCGACGATCACGCCGGCATACATCACGGCCACATGGCTGCAGGCCTTCGCCACCACGCCGAGATTGTGTGTGATCAGGATCACGCCCATGGCGTGGTCCCGCACCATGCCGGCCAGCAGCGCCAGGATCTGGCTCTGGACCGAAACATCAAGGGCGGTCGTGGGTTCGTCCGCAATCAGCAGGTCGGGCCGGCCGATCAGCGCCATCGCGATCAGGACGCGCTGGCGCATGCCACCCGAAAACTCGTGCGGGTAGGCGTCGATCCGCTCTGCCGCATCGGTGATGCCGACCTCGGCAAGGGTTCGGACGGCCACATCGCGGGCTGCCCGGCGTCGCGTTCGCCACCCTGCCCGCGCGGCGACGCCAAGAATGTCCGGATTGCGGCGATCGGCGGCGAGCGCGACGTCCACCAATTGCTCGCCGATCCGGAATGCCGGGTTGAGGTTGGTCGTCGGGTCCTGGAAGATCATGCCGATGCGATGGCCGCGCAGATTGCGCATCCCTGCCTCATCAAGGCTCAGCAGGTCGCGGCCATCGAACAGGATTTCGCCGCCCAGGTAGCGGGCGGGCGGACTTGGCACGAGGCGGGAGATGGACAGGCCGGTCAGGGACTTGCCGCAACCTGTCTCGCCGACAACGCCCCAGACCTCGTTGCGGCGCACCGATAGATTGACGCCGGCCAGCACATGCGCCTCGCCATCGAAGCTGGTCATCGACAGGTGCAGGTCACGGATGTCGAGCAGCGGCGGCTCGGTCATGGTCAGCGCCGCGCCTTGGGGTCGAAGACGTCGCGCAGGCCATCACCCAGCAAATTGAAGCCGAACACGGCGATGAAGATCGCAAGGCCGGGGAAGATCGCCGTCCACCAGAAATCAGGCATGTAGTTGCGCGAGACCGAGAGCAATGCGCCCCATTCCGGCGTCGGCGGCTTCACACCGATGCCGATGAAGCCCAGCGACGCCACGGTCAGAATGGCAAAACCCATGTCGAGCGACATCTTGACGATGATCGGCGTCATGACATTCGGCAGGATATGCCGGAACAGGATGCGCCCCGGGCTGGCCCCGAGCGCGCGTGCCGCCGTGACGAACATCTCCTCTTTCTTGGCCATGACCTCGCCGCGCACCAGGCGGGCATAACCCGGCCACCAGCCGGCGGCGATCGCGATCACCATGTTGACGAGGCCGGGCCCCAGCGCTGCTGCGATCGCCATCGCGAAGATCAGGCCGGGGACCGTCAGCTTGAGGTCGCTGAGACGCATCAGCACCTCATCGACCCAGCCGCCCGCATAACCCGCGACAGCCCCGATCACCGTGCCGACAAAGGCGCCAGCCAGCACGACGGCAAGGCCGGCAAACAGCGAGACCCGCGTGCCCGCCAGGACGAGCGACAGCACATCCTGGCCCAGTTCATTGGTCCCGAAGGGATGGGCGACAGAAGGAGGCCGGAAACGGTTCGCCGTGGCGACACTGCCGGTGACATGTTCGGGAAAGGGCACGATCCAGGGACCGGCCACCGCAATGACCAGCAGACCCAGCACAAGGATCAGGCCGATGATCGACAGCGTGCTCTGGCGGAAACGGTAGAGGCTCCGCCGCCATGCCTGACCACTGGCCGAGATCGGCGCCGTGATCTCCCGAGCGGAATGGTCGGGAAGAGGTGGCGCGGTCAGGCTCATTCCGTCCGGACCTTCGGATTGATGACGCCGTACAGAACATCGACCACAAGATTGGCGCAGACAAAGAGCGTGCCGATGATCAGGGTCACGCCGATGACTGGCATGAAGTCCTGGGTCACCACGGCCTTGGTCGCGTAAAGGCCGAGCCCCGGCCAGTCAAAGATCGTCTCCACGAGAACCGTGCCGCCGAGCAGCCAGCCGAAATACAGTCCGATGACCGTGAGTGTGGCGGAAATCGCATTGCGGGCCACATACTTGGTCACGATCAGGCGTTGCGACAGGCCAAGCGCCCGCTCGGTCATGACATAGTCCTGCTGCATGACCTCCAGCGTAGAGGCCCGCATCATGCGCATGATGGTCGCCAGCGGCGACAGCGACATGGCGATCGCCGGCATGGCAAGGTGCCGGCAGGCTGTCCAGAAGGCCGAAAGGTCCTGCGCGATCAGGGCATCGACCGTCAGAAAGCCGGTGACAAGCCGCGGCGGATCGTCGGTCAGGGGAAAGCGCCCGCCGAGTGGCAGCCAGCCGAGCCACATGGCGAAGGCCAGTTGCAGCAGCAGGCCAAGGAAGAAGCGCGGCATCGAAATCGCGCCCAGCGCTGCCACGCGCGAGAGATAGTCGGGCCAGCGGTCACGATAGACCGCCGCGGCAAGACCTGCCGGGATGCCGATCAGGACTGCCAGCGCCATGGCCGCGAAAACAAGTTCGAGCGTCGCCGGCGTATAGGCGATCAGGTCCTCGATCACCGGACGACGGGTGAAGATTGACACGCCGAAGTTGCCGCCCAGCAGACCGGTCAGGTAGCTGGTGTATTGAACCCAGACCGGCCGGTCGAGGCCGAACTCGCGGGCATAGGCGGCGATCTCGGCCGGTGTGGCGTTGGGGCCCGCCGCGAGTGCGACCGGATCGCCAGGCAGCAGGCGGCCGATCGCGAACACCAGCACGGTCAGCCCGAGCAGCACCGGGATCGTCAGCAACATCCGCCTGATGACAAAGCGCAGCAACAGCCACCCCGGTTCGAGAAGAAGGCCGGAGCCTGGCCGTTTGCGCGCCTCGCGGCCCCGCGATGCGCGCAGCAGGCCCGGCGCCGGATCAGGTCAGCGACAGCGCAAACAACTCGATGGCATTGGACGCCACCGGCACGAAGGTGAAGCCCTTGACCTGTTCGCGCAAGGCGAGTTTGCGGCGCTCCAGCACGCCGAAAATGTCAGGCGCGTCATCCACGATCTTGCGCTGCATCTCGCCATAGATCGCAATCCGCTTGGCCTCGTCCGGTTCGGCCCGGCCCGCTTCGATCAATCGGTCGACTTCGGGATTGGCGTAGACGGCGTTCTGCCAGTTGCCGTTGCGCGACGAATGATAGGCGGCAAAGGCGATGTTGTCCGGATCGCCGTAGTTGGCGGTCTGGTAGACCGGGAACAGGTCCGGGAAGGTTTCCGGCGAGCGGCAGGATGCGACCATGTCGGGCCAGATCATCGGCTTGATGTCGAGATCGATGTTGAGCTGCTTGAGGCTGTCAAGCATGACCAGCCCCCAGCGCCGCTGCTGATCAAGGCCCGAGACGTGAACCATGGTCAGCCTGACGCCGCCGTTGGGATACTTTGACTTGGCCAGATGCTCGCGGGCCTTGGCGAGGTCGGTGCGGTAGACGGTCAGCTTCGGATCATGGCCGAGAATGCCGTGCGGCAGTGGGCCGATCATCAGGTCGGCATAGCCGGCGGCGTCGGCAATGGCCTGATAGTTCGTGGCGTAGGAGACGGCCTTGCGGAATTCCGGATCGGCCATCGGCCCATGGCGGGTGTTCATCTTGATCGAGAAGGTGCGGTATTCAGGCTCGATGATGCTGACCACGCCCGGACGGTCCTTCAGCGCGTCCATGTCTTCCGAGGTCAGATCAACCGCGATATGGACTTCGCCGCGCTGGAGCATCAGCCGCTGGGTGGCCGTTTCGCGTGTGATCCGCCAGATCGCGCCGCTGAGGTTGCCGCCGCCCGCCTTCCAGGCGTTCGGAATGCGCTCAAGCTCGTAGAGCGCTCCCGCCTCGGCACGCCGCACCTTGAACGGCCCGGAGGCAGCGAGGTTGCTGCGCAGCCAGGTCTGGCCATCATCCGTGCCGAGGTTGGCTTCAACCTGCGCCTTGGAGACGATCCAGGCCCAGGGCAGCACCTGCAAAAAGGCTGAGAAGGGCTTCGCAAGCACAAACCTGACGGTGCCGCGATCCACCGCCGTGACGCCTGCCGGTGTCACGACGCCCTGGATCATCCAGGCGTTGCCGCGGTTGAGCCGGAGCAGGCGCTGGAAGGAATAGACCACGTCATCGGCGGTCACCGGCGAGCCGTCCTGAAACCTCGCCGCGGGATCAAGCTTGAAGACATAGTCGAGCCCGTCCGCGGATGACGTCCACGAGGCGGCGAGATGCGGCACGGGCTTGGGCGGATTGCCTTCGACCCGCACCAGCGAGTCGTAGCAGTTCCTCAGCAGCATGCTGGCCGAATAGCCGGTTCCGATATGCGGGTCGAAGTTCGGGATGTCCTGGTTGGAGGCGATCACCAGAATACGCCGGCCGCCCTGTTGGGCGAACGCAGCTTCGGGGAGCGTCATGCCGGCCAGACCGGCCGCACCCATCGCCAACAGATGGCGCCGGGACAGCGCCTGTGGTGCCTTCGTCATTGTTCTCTCCTCTTCGCGCGTCCAAACCGCCCTTGGCGGCAAAAGTCTCGATCAGATCAGTGCAGCATCCGTGCCGTGGGCTGTGGCAAGGTCAACGCAGGCCGCATAGTCGCGCCGGGCGCCTTCCGGCGTCACCAGCCCGAGCGCAAGGTCGCGGGCCAGGTGTTCCGGTCGCCGCTCGGCCGGATCGCCATAGCCAGACCCGCCCGCGAGGGTGATCTCGACGATCTGCTCCGGGCTGGTCAGTTCGACAAGCTCGCCTGTGCCGCAGTTCCGCAGTTCCATGCCGCCCGTGTCCACCACCCGGCCCCGGGCCGTGCCGCCCGGCAATCCATCAAACAGCCCATCGATCGGGTTGTCGACACCCTCGGGATAGACCGAGACCTGCGTCGGGAGCCCGTCATCATGGCGCTTGCGCAGCCGCACGCGTTGGCCGAGGCCGCCCCTGAAGCGACCGGGGCCGCCTGAATCGGCGAGGTAGGTCTTGTCCAGCACGACGACGGGCACGCGGCTTTCGATCAGCTCGATCGACGTGTTGGCCGCCGATGTGGGCCAGAGCAGGCCGGACTTGCCGTCGCCGGATGCGGAGGCGCCCTGCCCGCCCCCGGAGAACAGCAGGTCCGAATAGTAGCCGCCCTGCGCATCCCGGCCATAGATGTTGGCGGCGGTGGGCAACCCTGTGAAGGCCTGAACGCGGGATGGCACGGCATCGGCAAGCGCGCGGAAAATGTTCGGCGCGAGATACCATCCCGTCCGGGTGCGCAGGTTGACGGCGGCAGGACGGCTGCAGTTGAGGATCGAGCCTTCCGGCGCCTTCACCGAAAACGGTCGGTAACAGCCCGCATTGCCGCGCACCGACGGCGTCAGCATGCACTTCAGCGGATAGGTGGCATGGGCTTCGGTGTAGTTCAGCGTCGAGTTCAGCCCGCCCTGTCCGACCTGCGGCGGCGCGCCGTCAAAGTCGATCTCCATCCCGTCGCCCTCGACGGTGATGCAGACCGGGTAGCTCAGCTTCGTGCCCAGCGGGTTGTTGGTGATGGTGGCCGCATAGACGCCATCCGGGATGGCGCGGATTGCGTCACGCATCGCCTTCTCCGAAAGGCCCTGGACCACGGCCGCCAGAGCGCGCAGGTCATGCATGCCGTAATCATCCATGAAGGCAAGAAGCCGCTCGGCGCCGATGGCGTTGGCCGCGACGAACGAGTGCACGTCACCGATCACCTGATCGCCATTGCGCACGTTCTCGGCCAGAAGCCGCAGGAGCGTCTCGTTCGGCTTTCCGGCCTCAAACAGCTTCATGGGCGGGATCTGGAAGCCTTCCTCATAGATTTCCCGCGCCTTCAGTGAGTCCTTGGTGCCGCCGATATCCGAGACATGGCCGACCGTTCCCATGAGGCCAACCACCCTGCCCTGCCGGAAGACCGGGGTCACGACCGCGATGTCGAACAGGTGTCCGGCGCACAGCCACGGATCATTGGTGACGAGCACGTCGCCAGGCGACAACGTCTCGACCGGGTAGCGCGCCAGCAGCGCCTTCACGGCGCGCGGCAGGGTCAGGTTGAACACCGGCATGGCGCGCGGAGAATGCGCGAGGGTCTCTCCTTCCGGATCGAGCAACTCGCAGGCGAAGTCCTGCGCTTCGGAGATGACGAGGGAGAAAGCCGTGCGGCAGACCGTGAGCCACATCTCCTCGACCACGTTGATCATGCGGCTCCACATGATTTCGAGACCGATCGGGTCGGCTTCGATCCGCGCCATGGCCTCCTGAAGCGGCATGTCAGGCGTCACAAGCGCGCGCGCGGCGACCTGGGATGCAACCGTGATGCGAAGGTTGAGGTTGGTGTCGACCGTGAGGACATCGCCCGGCGCGATGACGGTGGTCGACTCACGCTCCTCGATGATGGCGGGGCCGGCGATCACGGCTCCAGAACGCAGCGCATAGCGGTCATAGACCGGAACATCGGCGTCGCCGCCCTCGAACCAGGCGTGGCGCTTGCCCTTGATGGCCTGTGATGGTCCCTCTCCCGTAGCGGACCCCTCGAACGCCAGGACGGGCGTCGGCCCTGCCGCCCTGACCCTGAAATTCACCGCTTCAAGGCGCGCGCCTTCGTAAACCGCCGTGTAGCGGGCACTGTAGACCTTCACGAAGGCGGCCCGGATCGCCGACAGGGACGCGGCGCTGATCGGCCCGTCCGGCAGCGGGACACAGATGTCATGCATCTGGCCGACAAGGCGCATGTCGGCGCTGCGTTCGATGCGGATCTCGGTGGGCGCGACGCCGGCCGCGATAAGGCGGGCCGACCCTTCGGCCACGAGGTCAGCCAGAACGGCGTTGACGCCCCCTGCGTCGAAACCCTCGGCAAAG
>JAPLOW010000176.1 GCA_026400555.1 Hyphomicrobiales bacterium | reverse complement strand
GGGCGCAGTTGAACTGCGAGGTCAGGCAGACCTGCACGCAGCGGTCCCAATCCTCGGGGTTGATCTCCTCGACGCGCCCAGTCGGCCCCGCGATGCCGGCATTGTTCACCAGCACGTCAAGTCCGCCGAGCGCCGCGAGGGCGACATCGAACAGCGCCGAAACCTGAGCCCTGTCGGCGACGTCGCAATGGCTCGCGGTCAATCCGGGATGGCTTGACGCGAGCGCCGCCAGCGCCTCGGGATCTACATCGCAGACGTGGACCTTCGCGCCCTCGCGCAGGAAGGCCTTGGCGATTTCCAGGCCAATGCCGGCCGCTCCTGCCGTAATGAGAATGCGAGCCCCGTTCAGTCCCATATCCATCAGTCGATTCCCTTAATCGTTCCGCTGCGCGCGCTCCGGCCATGTGGCCGCATCGCTAGGTCTTTCGGTTGCCGGCCGTCATTCCGGCAACCTGCCGCGCGACAGGATAAACTCTGCTGCGCCGAGGATGTCTGCTGCAATCGCTTCTCTGGCCGCTGCAGCGTCACCGGCCGCGATCGCCTTGGCGCAGTCGGCATGCAGCATCGCGGCCGAACCGGTGGCGAGGCGTTCGGGTTTCTCGCGCAAATCAAGATTGATCACGGGCCCAACCTTTAGCCAGAGTCCGCCGATGATCCCGACAAGGTCTGGCAGGCCGGACGCCTCATAGACCGCGAAATGGAAGGCCTGGTTGGCCTCGACCGCTACGGCCAGATCGGGGTTGACCGCGCGGGTCAACTCGCGAAACCGGCGTTCGCAGGCTTCGATGGCCCCAAGCCGCCCTCCGCCATGATGCTGCGCAGCCCTGGCGGCCGCGAAGCCCTCGATCTCGGCGCGGATGACAGCCATATCCTCGAACTGCCGCCGACTCATGACTGGAACGCGCAAGGAACGGTTCGGAGTCACCTCGACGGCCTCGTCGGCCACGAGGCGGCTCACAGCCTCGCGAACGGGCATCATCGAGACGCCCATGACATCTGCGACCTGCCGGAGCGATAGCTTGTCTCCCGGCGCCAGGCGGCCTGCGATCAGCAATTGCCGGATATGGGCATAGACCTGATTACCGAGCGTCTGCCGCTCGAGCGGGGCTGCGGTCGAGATGGCATCGATCGCCGACATGAGCCCTCCTGAACCGCAGCCTCGCTGGATATTTTCCGCTGGACAGGCCAGCCAATTGCGATAGCGTAGCCGTGATCACTGATCACGGCAAGCGTACCAGCGCGCCGTTTCGAACGAACTCCGCGGGACCCGAAAAAGGCCGACGGCGGAGCCGAGGGATGGACAAACACGGAGGAACCCCGATGTCCGACAAGACTGCGTCGTCCAGTTCAGCGGTCTCGCGCCGCACCCTGCTCGGCGGCGCCGCAGCCGCTGCGCTCATCGCGCGGCCCGCGATGCTCACCGCACAGACCGCCGATGTCATCCGTTTCGGTCACCTCACGCCGCGAACCGGCTTTCTTGGTCCGCTCGGTGAATTTGCGGTGATGGCGGCTGACTTGGCGGTCGAGGAAATCAACGCGAAGGGCGGCGTAATGGGCCGCAAGCTCGAGATCCTGAAAGAGGATTCTGTTAACCCGCAAACCGCTTCGACCAAGGCCGAACGGATGGTCGAACGCGATAAGGTGTCGGCTATCATCGGCGAGATTTCGTCGGCGGCATGCCTGACCATCGCCCAGGTGGCCCAGCGGACAAAGACGCTCTACATCAACACAGGTGGTAATTCGGACGCGCTGCGCGGGCCGAACTGCAACAAGTACATGTTCCACGTCGAGAGCCAGAACTCGATGTATGTGAAGTCGTGCGGCCGTTCGCTGATGCAGCAGGGGCTGGTACGCGGCAAGAAATGGTTTTCGCTGACCGCTGACTACGCCTTCGGCCACGACCTTCTCAAGGTCGCGAAGCGGTTCATGGAAGGCAATGGCGGCCAGTTCGTCGCGGACAAACTGGTGCCAACGGACCTGACGGACTTCTCGGCCATGCTTCTCGAGATCCGCAACGCCCGCCCTGACCTTGTCGTATGCAATCTCGCCGGCAACCAGATCACCAACTTTCTGAAGCAGTATTCGGAGTTCGGTCTGCAGTTCCAGGTCGCGGGCTTCGGCTTCGACACGGCCCTCGCATGGGCTGCCGGCAAGGACAACTTCAGCGGTACCTGGCCGGTCGTCTGGCATCATCTGATCGACACGCCCAACACGAAGAAGTTCGTGCAGGCCTTCACCGCAAAATACCGCAAGCCGCCCGAGAACCAGGCCTGGGGCGATTACCTTGCCGTGAAGATATTCGCCGACACCATGAACGAACTGAAGACGACCGACTCCGCGAAAATGATCGAGCATTGGGAGAAGGGCGCGAAGTTCGATGTGATGAAGACGCGCGAAGGCTACTTCCGTGCCTCTGACCACCAGATGATGCACGAAATGTACACGGTGCAGGGGCTCGGAGCAGCCTCAAAGAACCAGTGGGACATCTTCTCCTCTTCTCCTGCCGTACCCGGCCCCGGAGAGAGCCTTGAGGTGATCGCCGCCACCGCAGAAGAGAACGAGTGCAAGTTCGCCGCATGATTCCCTGAAGCGGTCCTGGCCTCTCGCTTCTGCCCTTTCAGGGCAAGCAAGGACGGGACCGCGCTGCGGTATCCGCGAAATCGCCCTTCCAGACGTTCCCGCGGCGGGAACCGGGAGGCCTAGACAACATTGCGTTCTCCCGGCGCCCGGACCGGGACAATGGCTGCACGTGAGGCGGATCGCTCCTTGTCCACTCTGTTCCTCCAGCATCTCGCCAATGGCCTTCTCGACGGAGTTTACTACCTCCTGATCGCGCTCGGCCTGTCGATGATCTTTTCCCTAGGCGGGATCGTGAATCTGGCTCATGGCGCCTTCTACGCCATCGGCGCTTACCTTACCGTCACGCTCGGGCCCCATATCGGCTTCGGTGGGGCGCTGCTGGTGTCGCCGGTCATCGTGGCGCTGCTGGGCGTGATCTTCGAGCGCGTTCTGTTCCAGCGCTTCTACCGCGCCGATCCTATCCTGTCCCTGCTGTTGACCTTCGGGCTCGCGCTCGTGGCGGAGCAGACGCTGCGCATGATTTTCGGGGCTCCGCCGCTGTCCTATTCGATCCCGCCCTGGCTCAGGGGTCAGATCATTCTGGGGGACTTTATCTATTCGCGCTACCGGGCGACGCTGATCGTGATTGCGGCCTGCTGCGTGGCCGCGCTCTGGCTTCTGCTGAACCGCACCGCATTCGGGCGCGTGGTAAGGGCCGGCGTACAGAATCCGGACATGGTGGGCGCACTCGGTATCTCGCTCTCACCTTACATGATGATGGTGGCGGGCATCGGCATCGGTCTTGCCGGGCTCGCGGGCGTTCTGCTCGCTCCGATCTATTCGATCCATCCGGCCATGGGCCAGGAGATCATCACTCCGGCCTTTGTCGTGGTCGTCATCGGCGGGCTGGGGTCCTTTTGGGGTGTGGTCGCGGCCGCCCTCCTGGTCGGGCTCGTCAAGGGAGCCACGATAGGACTGGGTTACCCGCAATGGTCCACGGCTGTCATCTACCTGATGATGCTCCTCGTTCTGCTGTTCAGGCCTCGCGGCTTGTTTGGCGAGCGCATCCAGCGCTTCGAGTGAAACCAGCATGAACTCATTCCTCACACCGTCCGCGCTGCGGGACCGTCTGCCGCTGATCGTGGCCGCTTTCGGTTTGATCATGCTGCCTTTTGTGATGCGCTTCATCGGCCTTGGTGTCACCTCGGCCACGGAGGTCGTCATCTTCGCCATGGCCTGTATGGCGCTCAATGTCCTTGTCGGCCATACAGGCCTGGTCTCATTCGGCCATGGTGCCTGGTTCGGGCTTGCGGCCTATACGGCAGGTCTGGTCCAGCGTGAATGGCTGCCCGGGCATTTCCTTGTGCCCGTCCTTGCCGGCGTTGCTGTCGTCGCCTTCAGCTCGCTGCTGTTCGGCGCGCTGATCCTGCGGCGAAAAGGAGTCTATTTCTCCCTGCTGACGCTGGCCCTGTCGGCCATGTTTTATGCCATCGCTTTCCGCTGGACGGCTGTGACAGGCGGCGAGGACGGGCTTGGCGGCATCAAGCGCCCGGTCTTTGCAGGGCTGAGCTTCGACGTCGCGCCGCCCTTCTATGCGCTTGTCGCCGTGATCGCATTCGGCGTTGTCTATGCGCTGTGGCGCTTCCACCGCTCCCCGGTGGGATCGGTTCTGGTCGCCATCCGCGAGAACGAGCAGCGCGCCCGCTTTATCGGCTACGCCACGGATCGTTATAAGCTCGTCGCCTTTGTTGTGTCCGCCTCCATTACTGGCCTTGCCGGCACACTGCTGCTGTTCAACAACCGCATGACCTCGGCCGAACCGATCTCGGTCGCCTTTTCGGGCGAATTGTTGGCGATGGTTGTCATCGGTGGCATGCGCTCTTTCCTTGGCCCGGCGCTTGGCGCGCTGTTCTTCGTGATATTCCGTGACTATCTGTCCAGCGTCACCGAGAATTGGCTGTTGTGGTTCGGCCTTCTTTTCGTCTGTTTCATCCTGTTTTCGCCGACCGGGCTGGTCGGGGTAGCCCAGAAGCTCCTGAAGCCCTTCCGCAAGGCGCCTGACCTGGACGCGGCGATGTCCGCGCGCCGGGCCGGCGACACCACCTTGCCGGATTTTCTCAAGCATCCGCCTTTGGGCGAAGGGCACGTCCTGACGGCGGACGGAATTGTCAAGTCGTTCGGCGGCATCAAGGCCGTACAGGGCGTCGACATCCGGATGCGCGACCGCACGCTCCATGCGCTGATCGGCCCGAACGGTGCCGGCAAGACCACGGCCTTCAACCTGATCTCGGGACTGTTTGCTCCTGACAAGGGCGGCGTCACGTTGGCCGGCAAGCCAATTGGCGGCATGTCCCCGGAAGCGATTACCCAAGCTGGCATCGGTCGCTCCTTCCAGATCACCAACTTGTTCCCGACACTGGCCGTCTCCGAGAATGTGCGGCTCGCAGTCCAGGCGCGCAGCCCTCACGCCTTCAGTGTTTGGACTTCAGCGAAGTCGCTGGACGAGGTCAACCGTCACACCGCGGGCGTCATCCAGACCATGGGCCTGTCCGGCGTCGAGCAGGCCGAGGCTGGCTCGCTCAGCTATGGCGGCCAGCGCTTGCTGGACATGAGCCTTGCGCTCGCCACTCGCCCGCGCGTCCTGCTGCTGGACGAGCCGCTGGCAGGGTTGGCGGCGGCGGAGCGCGAGCGGGTCGGATTGCTCATAAAGTCGATCTCGCGCGACATGCCGGTGCTGCTGGTCGAGCACGACATCGACAGGGTATTCCAGATCGCTGACCATGTGACGGTGATGAACGAGGGCCAGGTCCTGGTCGATGGCGACGTCGAGAACGCGCGATCATCAGCAAAGGTGCAGGAGGTCTACATCGGCTCGGGCTCCCACGCCCTTGCCGGCAAGCACCGCGCCAGCGCGGCTCGCCCTGAACCGACGCTGACCCTCTCGGGCGTCGACACGTTCTACGGCAAGAGCCACATCCTGCGCGATGTCTCCTTCGAAGTGCGCCGCAACGAGATCGTGGCCCTGCTCGGGCGCAACGGCGCGGGCAAATCAACCCTGCTCAAGACGATTGTCGGCGTCGCGCCCCCTGCCAAGGGTTCGATCATCCTTGAAGGCGAGGAGTTGGCCGGAATTCCCTCGTCGCTGATCACGCGGCGGGGCATTTCGTATGTCCCGCAGGGGCGTGGACTTTTTGCAGGCATGTCTGTCAAGGAAAACATGGAGCTCGGCCGGCTCAAGCGCATCACTGGCGCCGGCTCGCACTGGGATGAAGACAAGATCTTCGCCTTCTTCCCACGCATCAAGGAACGTTGGTCCTCCCCGGCCGATTATCTCTCGGGCGGCGAGCAGCAAATGGTGGCCGTGGCGCGGGCGCTCTCGGGCGACACGCGGGTGCTGCTGCTCGATGAGCCCTTCGAGGGCCTTGCCCCCGCCATCGTCGAGGAACTGTTCGAGGCGTTCGACAAGCTGCGCCACGAGATCGCGATCGTCATCGTCGATCACCACCTCGATCTCGCGCTGGCGCTGTCCGACCGGGTCGTGGTGCTGGAGCGCGGCGCGGTGCAGCATGTCGGCCCCTCCGACGTGCTTTTGCGTGATCTCGACCTCAGAAAGAAAGTGCTGTGGCTATGAGCCTTTACCCCCGCGGGAGCGCCTGCGTATGACCAAGATCGCCATCATCGGCACGGGCCTCATAGGCCGCGCATGGGCCACCATTTTCGCCAGCCACGGCTTCGACGTCGCGATGCATGATTTAGCCGCAGACGCGGCGAAGGCCGCGCGAGCGCATATCGGGCGCAACCTCAGGGAGCTGGCCGGGCACGGTCTAGTGGATGATCCGGCCGCGTCGCTGAGGCGAATCCGTGTCGCTTCCAGCCTCGCCGACGCGCTGAAAGGCGCCTCCCTCGTGCAAGAAAGCGGGCCCGAAACAATCGAGGCGAAGAAACAGCTGTTTGCCGAAATGGACGCGCTGGCGCCTGCATCCTGCATCCTCGCCTCATCCACGTCGTTCATCGTGGCGTCCATCTTCAGCGAGGGGCTGAAGGGCCGCGCGCGGTGCCTCGTGGCGCATCCGGTCAACCCACCGCACCTCGTGCCAATCGTTGAGTTGGCTCCCGCGCCATGGACGGCTCCGGCCGTGGTGGCCAAGGCCAAGCGCATCTACGAAAAGGCCGCGCAGGTTCCGATCATCCTGAAGAAGGAAAGCCCCGGCTTCGTGCTCAACAGGCTGCAGGCCGTGCTGCTGGCCGAGGCCTTCAGGATCGTCGGCGATGGCGTATGCTCGCCCAAGGACCTCGACAAGACGATCCGCGATGGGCTCGGTCTGCGCTGGTCCTTCATGGGGCCGTTCGAGACGATCGAACTCAACGCGCCGGGCGGCATCCCTGATTATGCCAGCCGCTATGCAGCCTCGCTCGACGAGATGGTCAGGCAGTCCGAAGGCAGGCCAGCCTTCACGAAGGCCGCGACCGACGCCATCATGGCCGAATGGCCCGAGCCGCAGACGCCCGAGCGGGTCAAGCGGTTGAGCGACTGGCGCGACCGCAGGCTGGCCGCGCTGAAAGCCCACAAGCGCGCCGCGCCGCGGAAACCGAGTTGAAAGCAAGAAAGCGCCTAGCCATGTCCAGGAACCGCAAAGTGATGATCACCTGCGCCGTCACGGGCGCAATCCATACGCCGTCGATGTCGCCCCATCTGCCCATAACGGCAAGCGAGATCGCAGATGCCGCCATCAGCGCTGCCGAGGCCGGGGCGGCCCTCGTTCATGTCCATGCGCGCGATCCCGTCACCGGCAAGCCAGATCAAGCGCCCGAGGCGTTCGAACCCTTCCTGAAGGTCATCAAGCAGCGCTCATCGGCCGTGATCAATATCACGACGGGCGGCGCCCCGACGATGTCGGTGGAGGAGAGGCTTGGCCCCTGCGCAGTGTTCAAGCCGGAGGTCGCCTCGCTCAATATGGGCTCCATGAATTTCGGGCTCTACCCGATGCTGGGACGCTTCAAGGAGTTCAAGCATGACTGGGAGAGACCCTATCTCGAAGGCTCCCATGACCGCATCTTCAAGAATACCTTCAAGGACATCGAGAATATCCTGACGACCTGCGCGGAGAACGGTACGCGCTTCGAGATCGAATGCTATGACATTGGCCATCTCTACACGCTGGCGCATTTCGCCGAGCGGGGCCTCGTCAAACCGCCTTTCTTCGTGCAGTCCGTTTTCGGGATCCTGGGCGGGATCGGACCACATCCCGAGGACGTCGCGCACATGAAGCGCACGGCGGACCGGTTGTTCGGCTCCGACTACCAGTGGTCGGTGCTGGGCGCGGGACGTCACCAACTCGCCATTGCAGCGCAGGCGGTTTCAATGGGAGGCAACCTGCGCGTCGGACTTGAAGATTCGCTCTGGCTCGGCCCAGGCCAGCTGGCGAAGTCGAACGCTGATCAGGTGAGGGCCGCGCGTCAGATAGTCGAGGCGATGGGACTTGACATCGCCACGCCAGACGATGCCCGTGCGATGCTGCAACTGAAAGGCGCCGACAAAGTCAACTTCTGAGGGTACAGTCAGTTGGTGTCAGACTGACCAAAAAGGTGCCGTTAGAAGAACCAGAATAATCTCAACATGGCACATCGCGATGCCGCCGGTTGGAGCCCTCCACACCATCAGACATACCAAAAAGGTCTCGGAAATCGCCCCAACTGATGGGTCCACCAGAACCGCACGGTCTCATGCTTCGCGTCGACGCTGCGCTCATTCAGAGGTCCTCGACATTCCGCAGTAACAGCAGGTGGCGAACGGGCATCACATTGCCGGGCGGATGATCTGATGCGCCGTCTTTGAAGTCCCGGACCATCGCGGGCCGGGTCATGCAAGAAAGGGTTAGAGCAGGGCCCCCACCCGCCAAGCGGGGGGGCTCCAACGGTGCCGATTTTCCTCTGGTAGTGCCGCCCGTTGGTATTGCTGCAACAGGGCTCGCTTTTTGCAGCGTGCTGCTCTCACCGGCACAGACGGTCGACTTTGGCTATCGCGATCTCTCCCGCTTCGCGAGATCCATCATCCAACCTGCACCCGCCAAGAGTTCACGATCCCTGCCTGGAACGCCGACTGCCTGGACGCCCACCGGGAGGCCGAGCGGCCCTTGATAGAGTGGCAGGTTGGCGGTCGGCGCGCCGACCACATTCCAAGTTCTTATGAAGACAGGGTCTCCGGTCGAATTCAGGCCCTCAGGTGCTTCCCCGGGGACGGCAGGTGTCAGGACGAGTGTGTCCGGTCCGACCATTGCTGGCCACAGTTGCCTTGCGCGGTCGCGGATAGCGAGTGCGTCGGCATAGGTTTTGTCGCTGATCCCCCGGCCTTTCTCGATGAGCGCGAGGAAAATCGCGCTGATCTCGGATTCAGCCTCATCCACAATGGCGCCGCTGTGTTTGGCGGCTTCGACATGGACAATGATGTCCGAGGCACTCACAAGCTGGTCGAACGGACTTGTCGCCCTGATCTCTTGGACTGGCACGCCGGCTGCATCCACGAGGCGGCGAGCGCTGGCCAGCGCTTCCCGGCTAGCCTCGCCCGCACGGTCCCATTCAGCGGGGATGAAGACGAGGACGCGGGCAGGCGGCTTGGGGGCAGGGGGAGCGACCGGGCCTAATATGTCGTCGACGAGCGCCGCATCAGCAAAGTCGCGTGCAAACACGCTCAGGGTGTCGACTGTCGGATAGAGCCGCAACGCACCTTCCATATTCCATCGTCCGTGACTCGGCTTGAACGCAGGAACGCCACAGAATGACGCGGGCCGTATCGTCGATCCGGCGGCCTGTGTTCCGATCGACAGTGGGACCATGCAGTCGGCCACTGCTGCTGCCGATCCGCTGGACGAACCGCCGGGCGTTCGCGTGAGGTCGCGTGGATTGCGGGTCGGCCCGGGTGAGAAATAGGCGAACTCGGTCGTGACATTCTTTCCAAGGATGATCGCGCCAGCAGCTTCCAGTCGTGTCACGCAGGGTGCATCGCGGCCTGGCCTACGTCCAGCGAAGGACTTACTGCCCCAGGCCGTTGGCATTGCAGCCGTATCGATGATGTCCTTGACGCCTATCGGGATGCCATGCAGGGGCCCCTGTTCGGAGAGCGTATCGAGCATGCGGGCACGGGCCTTGGCGGCATCCGGGTCGATGTGGGCCCATGCGCGGACGAGCGGTTCCCGTTCTGCTATCCTGTCGAGGCAGGCCTCCAGCAGTTCTGCGGCCGAGATGTCGCGTTGTGACAGGAGGACACGGGCTTGTGAGGCTGTGAGCATCTGCAACTCGGTCATCGCGCGATACTCCGGGACCACGAACTTGTCCGGACATAATCTTGACGAGTTTGGTGATTTCTGCAAGCGTCAGTGGCCCAGAGGAAACGACCATGGCGATCGCCGACCTCGCTGCCTCCGAACTCTCTGCGCTGTTCGCCTCTGGAGCGCTTTCGCCGGTTGATGCCACGCGCGCGGCGCTGGACCGGATCGAGGCGCTCGACCCCACACTCAACGCATTCCGTCTCGTTGATGCCGAGGCTGCGCTGGCCGCAGCCAGGGCTTCCGAGGCGCGCTGGCGGCAAAAGGCTTCGCTGGGCCCACTCGATGGCGTGCCGACCTCGATCAAGGACCTGATCCTGACAAGCGGGTGGCCTACTCTGCGTGGATCACGGTTGACGGATCCCGGCCAGAAATGGGAGGTGGACGCGCCGGGCGTCGCGCGCCTGCGCGAGGTCGGCGCGGTTCTGCTGGGCAAGACGAACACAGCCGAGTTTGGCTGGAAGGGGGTAACCGACAGCCCGCTGGCGGGGACCACACGCAATCCATGGGATCCGTCCCTCACGCCTGGCGGATCCAGCGGTGGTGCCGCCGCAGCCCTCGCCGCGGGGATGGGCGCGATCGCATTGTGCACGGACGGTGGCGGGTCCGTGAGGAACCCTGCCGGCTTTACCAACCTGTGTGGGTTCAAGCCGACCTTCGGAAATGTGGCAGCCTTTCCACCCAATCCGATCGGATCCCTGGCGAATGTCTGCCCGATGGCAAGGCGTGTCCTGGATGTGGCGCTGATGATGGACGTCATCGCCAAGCCAGATCCGCGCGATTGGCTTTGCTTGCCCGCGGTTTCAACCCGCTGGGCCGAGGCAGTCCAAGGGGGAGTCCGCGGCCTGCGGATTGCTGCATCCCCGACCTTGGGCATTGCACGGATCGACCCGGACGTGGACGCCGTTGTGCGTGGCGCCATGGCCGTGTTCGTCGGGCTCGGCGCGATCGTCGAAGAGATCGATCCTCCCATTGGCGACACGACAGCCTGCTTCGATGTGCACTGGCGAGTGGGGGTTGCCAATGCCCTCGGCGGGCTCCCGCCTGCAACGCGGGGTCTGCTGGATCCCGGCCTCGACGGTTTCGTCGACGAGGGTCTCGCAGTACCCCTTCGCGACTATCTGCAGGCGCAGAACGAGCGCGTGGCCGCCGGGCAACGCATGCGAGGCTTCCACACGCGCTTCGACCTTCTCCTGACCCCGACTACGGCGGTGGCTGCTTTCCCCGCAGACCGGCGTGCACCGCCCGGCATCGGCGAGGACGATTTCAAGGCCTGGACACCGTTCTCGTATCCGTTCAACCTGACGATGCAACCGGCCATATCCGTGCCCGGTGGGTTCACAAGGGACGGCCGGCCTGTTGGGATTCAGATCGTCGGTGATCTTCATGACGACGTCCGCGTTCTGCGCGCGGCGTTTGCCTTTGAGGCTGCCCTTCCGTTGCACACGCGCAGACCACAACTGGTGCATGACCTCGATCGCGGGGAGTGAACAGGGTCAGCCAGCCCTCGGGTTGCATTGACACCTAATTTGCCTTGTGGAACATTAGTTGTCTGGACAAATCGGACATCTCATGTCGACGACAGTGCTACGTGGTGGGATGGTTTGGACGGGCGGGCAGACGCCCCGTTTGTTGCCAGACCACGATGTCGTCATCACCGATGGACTTGTTGTCGCTTTGGAGTCTCGCGCAGCCGTCAGAGCGGATGAGGAGATTGATGCGCAGAACTGCCTTGTCCTTCCTGGACTGATCAATGCTCACGTCCATGCCGGTTGTACGCCTCATATCCGCGGCATGACCGAGGACGCGCCGATCCCGGCGCAGGGTGCTTTCTATCACGCGCTGGGAACGGTGCTGATGCTGGGCTATCAGCGACTTGAGCCGGATGAGCTTGCGGCCCTGGTCGAGTGGGACGCCATTGCAATGTTGCTCGGCGGGGCCACGACGATCGTCGAGGAGAGCTTCGGCGGCCATGAGATCTGGATCGAACTTGTCGAACGCCTCGGATTCCGCTCCGACCTCGGCCTAACCTATCCCAATAGCGTCGGCGCCATCGGCTATGTCCAAGGCGGCCGCATCGTGGCGACCGGGCCGGGAGACGTAGGTGCGCAGTTCCAAGCCGGCCTCGACCTGCATCGGACGATGCATGGTGCCTTCTCCGACCGGCTCCGCATTCACCTCTCACCCCACGGCCCCGACACCGTGCCGGAGGATATCCTGCGCGAGACACGCCGGATGAGCGATCAACTCGGCGTCAATGCAAACCTGCATCTCGCCCAGCACCTTACCGAGCGCCGAGTGATCGCCGAGCGCACCGGCAAGACCTCGGTTCAGTACCTGCACGACATTGGCTTCCTCGGGCCTCGGGTCATGGCGATGCACGTGACGTTCGTCGAGCCCGATGATATCGTTCTATTGGCACGGACCGGGACCAACGTCGTGCATGGCTCGTACCGGAAGGCCAAGGAAGCGCTGATCTCCCCCTACTGGGACTTCATCGACGCCGGTGTGAACGTCGCGCTTGCCACGGATTCCTTTTCCCACGATCTTGTCCAGGATCTTCGCTTCACCGCGATGCTGGCGAAAATCCGTTCGGGCGATGTGGCGACCCCGACAGCGCGGCAGGTGCTGAAGTCTGCCACCTATGGCGCCGCGAAAGCGCTCAACCGCCCCGACCTCGGGCATCTCGAGCCGGGAGCGCGGGGAGATGTGACCGTGGTCGGGCTGGACAGCCCGTTCAATTCGCCGGTGTTCGATCCGCTGCGCTCGCTCGTCTACTACTCTGGCGCCCGCGACATCCGCTGCACCCTGGTCGATGGCCGGCCTGTCGTGCGCAACGGCCGGGTGCTGGGAACGGACATGCCGGCCGTGTCGCGTCGGGCGCGCCTTGCAGCCGAGAAGGTCTGGGCGATGGCTCAAGCCGAGGGAGTTGTATCGCGCCAGGCTTGTGGTTGCGGACAACACTGAGATGACAGTTTGGGACAGGGGAGATTAACATGGCCGACTATCATATCAATCGACGCATCATGATCCAGGGGCTCGCTGCCGCAGGCGGCGCAGCAATTCTTCCGGGGCAAGGATTCGCCCAGGGAGCCCTCGTCGAAGCTGCAGTCAAGGAAGCCAAGCTTGTCATCTATACCGATCTCGCGGTTGAGATCGCTCAGGCGCTCACGGCGGGCTTCAAGGCGAGATATCCCGGCATCGACGTGAATTTCTTTCGGGGTGACACCGGACAAGTGACACAGCGTTTCGAGACCGAATCCGCCGCAGGCCGCCACGAGGCCGATGTGGTCACGAACACCGATCGCCAGGCCAAGCAGCTCGCCGCCAAGGGGTTCACGCAGCCTTTTGCGTCCAGCCACATCGATAAATATCCGAAGGAGCTTCGGGCCCCCGGCGACGCGTGGTCGCCGTACAGCTCCGTGCAATTCGGCATCGCCTGGAATTCCGACAAGATTAGGGACTCCGATGCGCCGGCAAGCTGGGATGACCTCCTGCTGCCGAAATGGGCCGGCCAGCTCGGGATGCAGGACCCGCTGCAGGGTGGTGGAGCGGCGATTTGGGTCGCTACCTTGTACGGGCTCTGGGGCGAGGATCGCTGGAGCGATTATATGCGTCGGCTCGGCGCCCAAAAGATCCGCTTCGGCCGCTACCTTGAAGTGCGCGACATGGCCGCCTCTGGCGAAGTCGCGGTCCACGTGGTGGCCTATCCTTCGTTTACACAACCTCTGATTGACCGCGGAGCACCCTTGAAGTGGAAGTTGATGGACCCGGTCATTTACACGGCACTCACGGTGAATCTGTCTAAGAACGCACGCAATCCGAATGCCGGCCGCCTGTTCATCGAATACCTGACATCAGAAGAGGGGCAGCAGCTTCTCGCCAGCCGGGCCCAGATTCCAGCCATGCCGGCAAAGCTGCCGCCGGTCTTCGCCTCGATTGCGAAGGTCACACTTGTGCCGCAGGCAATCGAGCTTGAGGCTCAGAAGTTTGACTTCTTCCAGTCCAAAATCCGCGAGTTTCTTGTTCGCTGATGCGTTCCGGTCCCACTCAAGCGGACCTCGCCCATCTTCGTATTGCGGGCTTGCACAAAGCCTTCGGCGAATTTCTGGCGGTGGACGGCGTGTCGCTCGATATCTCTGCGGGAACGCTCGGGACACTGCTGGGGCCTTCCGGCTGCGGCAAGACGACGACACTGCGTATCGTCGCCGGATTGGAGCAGCCGGACAGTGGTCGCGTCGAACTCGGCGGTTCGGTGCTTTGCGCCACCGGTTCGCCGATGATCCCGCCCGAGGGGCGGCGCATCGGCATGGTATTCCAGTCCTATGCGGTCTGGCCGCACATGACGGCGGCCGAGAACGTTGCTTTCCCGCTCCAAGCGCGAAAGGTTTTCAGGAGCGAGATCGCCGGGAAGGTGAAAGAGGCTCTCCGGCTGGTGCGACTCGAAGCTCACGCAGACCGTTATCCCGGACAATTGTCCGGAGGACAACAACAGCGCGTCGCATTGGCCAGGGCCATTGTGTTCGAGCCCCGGCTGCTGCTGCTTGACGAGCCACTTTCCAATCTGGACGCATCCTTGCGCGAAGAGATGCGCATCGAGATCCGCTCGTTGCAGCAGCGTCTCGGGATGACGACGCTTTTCGTCACCCATGACCAAGACGAGGCGCTGTCGCTCAGCGACACCGTCGCCATCATGCAGAGGGGGAGGATTGTCCAGGCCGGGCGCCCGCGCGACGTCTACGAACGTCCGACCACGCCGTTCGTGGCCCGCTTCGTCGGGTGGAAAAACTTTTTGCGCGCGCGTGTCGCGGATTCCGCGACAGTCCATGTCGGGGACGTGCCGCTTGCGTTGCAGTCCGGCGGACTTTCCCGCGGTACGGAGGTCGACCTCTGCATCCGGCCCGAGGAACTGTTCATTCGTGATGCGTCCAATGGTTCCGATCGGGACGAGCGAGAGTTGGCCGGCGAGGTCATTGCGCAACTCTACAAGGCGACCCACGCCGATCTCGAGGTCCTGGTCGCGGGTCGCATGTTAAGCGCCCGGGTGCCTGCTTCCGCCGAGTTCGTCCGTGGGCAACCCATCTTCGTGCGGCTGGCTCCTGAACATGTCTTGATGTTTCCCGCCGATACGGACCTAGACCCGTGATCCCAGAAGCGACCAAGGTCCACAATGCCGCGGACGCCGGAGCGTTTGGGAGGTCTCTCTCCGACCGCCTGCTGCCCGGACTGACCCGGGTGCTGGTCGTGGCACTCGTCCTCTATCCCATCGGATGGCTCGTGTACGGAAGCGTACGCAGCGGAGCGCCTTTCGAGTCGGGTACATTGACCTTGGCGAACTACGCCAAGGCATATGCCGACCCACAGATTGGGCGCGTCGTCCTAAACACGATCGTCTTCGCCTTCGGGCAGGCCTGTGGTGCGCTTGCCATCGGCACGACGCTGGCGTGGATTATCGTACGCACGAATACCCCGGGCCGCAGGATCTTCGAGTCGCTGACCCTCGTGTTGTTCCTGTTTCCGCTGATCATGGCGGTCTTCGCCTGGACGATGCTGCTGAGCCCCCAGCGCGGGCTCTTCAATATCGTTCTCATGGAAGTCTTCGGGTTGGCCTCGGCTCCCTTCGACGTCTACACGATGGGCGGCATGATCTTCGTCCAGAGCCTCTATGTGGCTCCGATCGCATTTCTGATTGTGGCGCCTGCAATGGCAAGCGTGGACGGAAATCTCGAAGAGGCGGCCCGGATGTCCGGTGCTGGCCCGTGGATGGTAGCCCGTCGCGTGAGCCTCCCGCTCGTCTTGCCAGCCTTGTCATCGGCCTTCCTGCTTCTGTTCATCGTGGGGATCGAGTCGTTTGATGTCCCGCAGATGCTTGGTGCCCAGAAAGGCATTTTCACGTATCCAACGCTGATATACCACGCGATAGCTGTTCGCTTTCCCGCCGACTATGGCTTGGGTACGGCATTGGCGATGGGCCTTTTGGCCGTCACCGCGGTCGCCGTTCTCGTCTACCGGCGGATAATGGCGCGCGGTGAGCGCTTCGAGACGATCAAGGGCAAGGGGTTCAGGACGAGGGAGATCGACCTGGGGAACTGGCGCTTCGCCGCTGCTGGCCTGTGCTGGATGTTCTTCGTCGTCACTGTGTTTCTGCCGCTCGGAATCATCGTGCTTGGCTCGCTGCTCCGCTTTTTCGGCCGCTTTTCGTGGGCTATGTTCAGTCGCCTGACCTTCGACAACTACGTGCGCCTCTTCGAGCACCCGGCCATCGGCAAGGCCATCGTGAACAGCCTCATACTCGCCGTGTTTGCTGGCCTCGCCTGTGTGCTGCTGGCCGCGCTTGTCGGGCACCTAACGGTCAAATCGAAGACGGTTGCCGCAAACATTATGGAGGCCGTGGCAATGCTGCCGATCGCGTTCCCGGCAACAGTCCTGGGTGTTGGCATGCTTTGGGCATGGATCGTCGTCCCCCTGCCGATCTATGGGACGATCCTTATTCTTGCGATCGCCTACGTGACCCGATACCTACCTCTGGCTTTACGAACGGTGTCAGGTGGCTTCGCGCAGATCAGCGTGGAGATGGACGAGGCCGCCCGTCTATCTGGGGCAGGATGGGGCATGACATTGCGCCGCATCACTCTCCCGTTGCTGAAGCCCGCCCTGTCCGCAGCCTGGCTGATGCTGTTCATGATTTTTATCCGCGAACTCGGCATGTCGGTCCTGCTCGTGGGAACGGGCAATCCGGTGCTCTCGGTGGTAATGTTCGACTACTACCAGTCCGGCGAACTCGGCCTGTTGGCTGCCTGCTCTGTGTTCCTGATCGTGTTGATCCTGGTCACGACGATGGTGGCGCGCCGTTGGTTCGGAGTCCGCTTCTCGCAATTTGGTATCGGCTGAAGGGCGCCGCAAAGATCGTCACGAACCGGTTCCACCAGAACCGAACCGTCTCATCCGTCACGTCGATGCCGCGCTCGTGCGACATGTCCTCGACGTTCCGCAATGACAGCGGGTACCGGATGTACATCATCACCGCCAGGCGGATGATCGTAAGCGTGTGCTGACGGCTGCCTTGCGGCGGGGTGTGTCCGGGGTCTTATGCTGATGACCCGGACGGTCGTTATCGTCCTTAAGCCTATGCGTAAGGACGGTTATGGATTCACCGACAGAGATCATCAGCCAGG